>NZ_JFXL01000002.1:0-315361 GCF_000588255.1 Acinetobacter sp. 1424608 | reverse complement strand
ATGAAGCAACAATCAAAAGTATGGCTGCCGAATTGGCTAAAGGTCTAAAAACACCAGAAGACTTAAACCAAATGACAGCAGTCTTTAAAAAATTCATGATTGAAACTGCACTCAATACTGAACTTTCAGACCATCTCGGTTATGAAAAGCATCAGCCCAAGAAAGGCTCAAATAGCCGTAATGGGTTTAGTTCTAAAACCATTACAACTCAAGATGGACAACTGGCTTTAGATATTCCCCGTGATCGAGAAGGTTCATTTGAGCCACAAATTATCAAAAAGCACCAAACACGCATCACCAGTATGGATGACCAAATCCTCTCACTGTATGCAAAAGGAATGACTAATAGGGAAATTGTAGCCTTCTTCAAAGAAATGTACGATGCCGATGTGTCAGCATCTCTCATCAGCAAAGTTACCGATGCTGTGATTGAGCAAGTGACTGAGTGGCAAAATAGAGCCTTAGATAGCCTTTATCCTGTTGTCTATCTTGACTGTATTGTTGTCAAAGTCCGTCAGCACTCCAATGTGATTAACAAGTCCGTATACCTTGCTTTAGGCATCAATATGGATGGGCAAAAAGAATTACTGGGTATGTGGATTGCTCAGACAGAAGGTGCCAAATTCTGGCTGTCAGTCATGACAGAGCTAAAAAATCGAGGAGTACAGGACATTCTTGTTGCCTGTGTAGATGGATTAAAAGGCTTTCCTGACGCGATAGCCTCTGTTTACCGTCATACTGATATTCAACTGTGTATTGTGCATGTTGTACGCAATAGCCTGAGATTTGTAAGCTGGAAAGACTACAAGGCTGTTACGTCGGGTCTGAAAGCGATTTATCAGGCAAGTACAGAGGAAAATGCTTTAAAGTCCCTAGACATCTTCTGTGATCAATGGAATCACCAGTATCCCAAAATTGGAGAATCCTGGCGGGCCAATTGGGAAAATATCCGAACGATCTTTAGCTATCCAGCCGAAATACGTCATGCAATTTATACAACAAATGCGATTGAGTCGTTGAATAGCGTAATACGCCATTCAACGAAGAAAAGGAAAATCTTTTCATCTGATGACTCAGTAAAGAAGGTCATTTACTTAGCAACATCAAATGCTGCGAAGAAATGGACGATGCCAATTCAAAATTGGCGTTTAGCAATGAATTGGTTTACGATTCAGTTCGATGATCGATTAAAAGATCATTTATAAAAAATGGAACTTACACAAAATAATTTACAGGCTCTAAAATAGAACCATCACCCGGATCATTCAAGCCAGTTAAATAAGCTTTAGAATCGGTTTCTTCTAAGCATGTGTTTTCAATCTTGCTTGTACTATCACTACCAAGATCAATACCAGTGATACAAACGGCTTTCGTGATAGCTGTGCCATCGAATAGAAATACATTTGTGCCTTGTGTGCGCATTACAGTCATGAGTCATTCCTCAAATTTTAGGCAATAAAAAACCGCCTTTCGGCGGTGTGGGGTTTGGATTGTTGTGCGATTTATCGGTCTAGAAACCAATTGGCATCAAAGCCACGAGAATAGAGTTTTGTGTCTTGCTCGTAATTATTGATACTCGGGTTTAGAACATAACTTTGCGGCTCTAATGCTTTGCGGATAGCCTCTCGCGCTTCATAGGCTCGCTTTTGCTGTGTGTCGTAGACAATGATTTGATACATGACATGGTCAACATGTGCAGGACAATCTAGGTTATTTTCAGCATTGCCACCTACTGTTTGCCACACTGCATATGGTGTAGGCGTATCTAAGGGCGCTAAATCCTCATAAACACGCAAATCTGTGCCTAAAATAGCCTTAACCGCAGCATCAGCGTTGAGAGTTCGATAAATTGGAAGAAAGCTCATAGTTTTGCTATTTCCTTGTCTAGTTCAGCACTGAAAGACTGACTGAAAGTATCTGTGACCTTTTGGACATTGTTTGCCAATGCTGGACGCATGAATGGAGTTGCAGGCATTTCTGATGTTCCGTATTCAAGAAAGCGCCAGTATCTGGTGTCTCCACCACTTGTATTAGGTGGTGTTGGGTTTGAGTAAGACGCACCACCACGAACACCTACCCGCATTTGCACCAAATCAAGTGATTTAGTTTTACCTGCTGATACCGAAATGTTGCGCCAGATCTTTTCAGACGTTTCAGGGTCATCTATGGCCTTTGCATTTTGTCTTGCTGCATCACGGACAACGTTCATGCCTTTGCGGGCTGCTCTCATAGCTGCATTGCGAATTTTCCGTTTATCTTTTAAGACACCCATCTTAGGGAGCTGAACAATGAGCATAACTCTTAATGGTCACCAATTAAAAAGCCTTCTCGAATTTGTAAATCCAGATGGTGAAAATGATTTAGATCAACTTGAAACTGAACTAACTATTAAATTTTTTGAAGATGGGCACAGTGGCAAAGGCTATTACTTTTGGATGACCGAATATCCAGAGGAAGGTGCAATGAAGCTGGATATTGAATCGGGAGCTGAGGGATGAGTGAATCAACTTTATGGGCGGTTGCAATGCGACCTGAAGGTTACAGCCCTTTCAGACAAACACCAGCAGCTTCTAAAGAGATAGCTGAGAGAGCTGTTGAGCGTTATAGAAAAATGCATGAAAAGGAAGGCAACAACTTTTTCTTAGAAATCTTCGATGATGTTATTAAAGTCCAGAAATGGCACGGTTCCCGCAAAGATCATATTAAAAATCTATTTTATGTAGAGAGTTGGTTTAGTGAACCTATGTACCAATGCTTTGATTTGAAGACTGCTGAGCGCGTTTTTAAATTTGACGAAATTGTTAAGTGCTACAAGAAAGGATCTGCTCCCCTAGTAACCAAAAGCTTTGATGAGGCAAGACAATATTACGGATCTAGTATGACAGGTTTTAAATATCAAATTCAGCCAATAGAACCACCTGAAAATATTTTCAATTGGTTTCATCCAGATATTGAATTGTTTGACACACTTGAAGAAGGCGCAGAAGCATATACAAGAGAACAGTGGGAACAACTCCAGATAAATCTTAAGGTAAAAATTGAAACTCAGCTATTGGATTACGAGGATATTCCGAATGTTCCAGAAGATGCAATAGATTGGTCCAACTGGAAGCCAGAACCACCTAAACAAGGACTCTTTTTAATTGCAGCATTTGATTCAGAAGATGGCCCAGTACTTTGGTGGGCAGATACTAAAGCGGAAAGTAAGGAGGGGTGAAATGACAGCGATTGCAAATATTGGTAGTAACTTTGTTGTAGCGTTACCACCTTCTGATATTTGGCTAAATGATTCTCAAGCTGCTGAGTTCTTGGGATATCGAGATGTACACTTTAAGGCAGCAGTTTGCTGCCTGCCAACCTTCCCTAAACCGCGCTATGTTATTAAGTGCGGTCAAGGAAGACGCTGGAACTTGGCAGAGCTATCAAACTGGTTGAATGAACAATCGGATGATGAGCCAAAGAAAGGAAGACCACGTAAACGGGGCTAATCAAGCCTCGTTGCAATTTCGCTTGCAGTAGCATTGTAATAGACCATCAAGCTTCTTAAGTCTTTATGCCCAATCATACGGGCCAAGTCTAAAACTTCTAATTTTCTTGCAAGACGTGTACAAGCTTCATGGCGTGTGTCATGAAAGTGCAAGTCAGTGATTTGACATCTATCTCTCAATTTACGCCAAAGCGTATCAAAGCTTTGGGAATTACAAGTAAAGACCTGCTTTTTATCAAGACCTTTTAATAAAGTAAGCAACTCAACTGCACGCTTAGATAAAGGCACATTTCGCTTTGTGCCATTCTTTGTTTCGTTCAAAACAAGATATCGATCTTTTAAGTAAACTCGATCCCAAGTTAAGCCGACAATCTCTCCAGCACGCATTGCAGTCTCAATTGCAAAAAGGAAAGCAATAATAATTTGCTGAGTAGAATTTACCGGGACATTGTTATCCCAATTTGCTGCAAGACATAATCTATCAATTTCATCTTGGGTAATTCGTCTATCACGGTGCTTTGATGGTGGGGGTAAAGTCAAGTCGGCCATTGGGGACTCTTTAATCCACTTCCATTCTTTTCGGGCAACAGTAAATAAAGAAGCTAAAATATTTGCTTCACGTCTGACAGTAGCGCCCTGCACTTCTTTTAAACGAGAATCACGCCATTGCACTAAATCGTCAGTTGTGACTTTGGCTAATTGTTTTTGACATAGCTTTTTATACTCACGCTTAAAGAAAGCCATTCGCTTGACTTCATTCTCATGAGTTTTCTTTTTAACACTCACTTCATTTAAGTAGCGTTCAATAGCTTCTAAAAAAGAGTGATCTGGTAATTTGCCATACGATTGTTCGCGTAACTGAGTCTCGCGTTTAGATGCCCAAGCCCTAGCCTGAGCTTTTGTATCAAAGGTTGCACTTTCGCGAATTCCGTTTACACTTATCTCGGCTCGCCATGTATCGTTGCGTTGTCTAAATGAAGCCATAATTTTGTGGCGTAATCTTGGCGTAATGGTATTAACCGAAATAATAGGAAAAAATAAGAAATAATAGAAGTACAGATTATTGGCTAGTTTGGCATTTGTTTGTTTTGTATGAAATAATAAGAAAAGATAGAAAAACCTAAGAAGTTGTTGTTTTTAAACAAGTGCCCGCCGGGCGCACCAATTTATATATAATAACTTCATAAATTTATCTCAATTTCATAAAATTCCGACTATTTTACTTGGTTTATTAATCATTATCGCTCAAAATATACCCCTCTTTCATAATGTGAGAATTTCATGACTGATGCTTTGGTTTTAAGAGATTTGTCCAAAACATATCGTAATGGTTTTCAGGCGTTAAAAGGTATTAACCTCACTGTGCCTGAAGGTGAATTTTATGCGTTGTTAGGCCCAAATGGTGCCGGCAAATCAACAACCATTGGTATTATCAGCTCCCTCACGAAAAAAACTTCCGGAACTGTTGAGATTTTTGGACATAATCTCGATACTCATCCATCCTTAGCAAAACAGCAGCTTGGCGTTGTACCCCAAGAATTTAACTTCGGGCAATTTGAAAAAGCATTCGATATTTTAGTTACCCAGGCTGGTTATTACGGTATTCATAAAAAGATTGCCGAGAAACGAGCGGAACATTATTTAGAAAAACTTGGCTTGTGGGAAAAACGTAATATACAAGCACGTATGCTGTCTGGTGGTATGAAACGCCGACTAATGATCGCCCGCGCCATGATGCATGAACCTAAACTTCTTATTCTAGATGAGCCTACTGCGGGTGTAGATATTGAATTACGCCGTTCTATGTGGGATTTTCTGACCGAAATGAACGAAAACGGTACTTCTATTATTTTAACGACACATTATTTAGAAGAAGCTGAAATGTTGTGTCGTCAAATCGCCATCATTGACCGTGGTGTCATTAAAGAAGATACCAGCATGAAAAATTTCTTAAACCAGCTGAGTGAAGAGTCTTTTATTTTTGATTTAGCAGAACCAATTGCCCCACTCCAGCTCAATATTATTGGTGTGAAGTTCAACTTAATTGATAGTAGTACTTTAGAAGTAACAATGGATAAAGCACATACATTAAATGACTTATTCCAACTTTTAGAGTCACAAGGTATTCGTGTTCGTAGTATGCGTAACAAATCGAATCGCCTTGAAGAGCTATTTGTCAAAATGGTCGAGAAAAATCTTGAAGGAGCGGCAAAATGAACTTTAACCAACTGCAAATTGCCCTCTGGACTTTAGTTCGTAAAGAAGTACGCCGTTTTCTTCGTATTTGGCCACAAACTTTATTACCACCTGCGATTACCATGAGCTTGTATTTTGTCATTTTTGGCAATTTGGTTGGCTCACGTATTGGGCAAATGGGCGGCGTGAGCTACATGCAGTTTATTGTACCTGGCTTAATCATGATGGCTGTTATTACAAACAGCTATGCTAACGTGTCTTCTAGTTTCTTCAGTGTTAAATTTCAAAAGAGTATTGAAGAACTCATCATGAGTCCCGTACCCTTACATATTATTTTATGGGGCTACGTGATTGGTGGTATTTGTCGTGGTGTCTTGGTTGGTGCCATTGTTACTGCGATGAGCATGTTCTTTACCCATCTTTTTATACATAACTGGTTCGTAACTATATATACAGTATTAATTACATCCGTTTTATTTTCCTTAGGCGGCTTTATTAATGCAGTCTATGCAAAATCATTTGATGATATTTCTATTATTCCAACCTTTGTACTTACTCCACTCACCTATTTAGGTGGTGTGTTTTATGCCATTAGTGCACTTGGTCCTTTTTGGCAAAAACTTTCTTTAATTAATCCTATTGTGTATATGGTAAATGCTTTCCGTTTCGGCATTTTAGGTCATAGTGACGTGAACGTTACGTTCTCTTTAATCATTGTGACATTATGTTGTGTTGTACTTTATGGAATTGCCTACTATTTACTTGCTCGTGGTTCAGGAATGCGTGAATGAGTGTCGAACAGTCTTTATTGGGTAAAGAAACCCAATATCCAACTAGCTATCAACCCGATGTGTTATTTCCAATTGCACGTGCTCAATCTCGTGAAAACTATTCACATATTGAAGGTATTAACCAAGGTAAAGATTGGTGGCATGTTTTTGAAATATCTTGGTTAAACTCGCATGGTATTCCACAGGTTGCGATTGGCAGAATTACCCTGCCTGCTTCTTCACCAAATTTGATTGAATCAAAGTCATTAAAGCTATACTTCAATAGTCTTAACTTCACCCAGTTTGGCTCTAAAGAGTTATTTATTGAAACGGTTGAAAAAGACCTATCGTCTGCAGCTGGTGCCAAAGTTGAGCTAACGCTATTTCAAGTAGATGAACTTGATATTTCTAAACCACAAGGCATTTGTATTGATGATCTAACACCTGAACGTTTAGAACAACGTCCCGATGCATCACTTTTAAAATTGGATGAGTCTGGTGAAGAAGTCGAAATTGAACTGTATTCTCATCTTTTGAGAAGTAACTGCCCAGTCACGGGACAGCCAGATTGGGGTACAGTTTTTATCCGTTTTAAGGGCAAAAAACCTTGTTATCGTAGTGTTTTAGCTTATATTATCTCGTACCGTCAGCATAACGGTTTCCACGAACAGTGTGTTGAGCAAATCTTTGCAGATATTTGGCAAAATTTGCGACCTGAAAAGCTGATGGTTTATGCAACTTATACTCGCCGCGGTGGACTTGATATCAATCCTTGCCGAGTATCGGATCTATCATGGATGCCAAAACCGATTCGATTGGCACGACAATAAAACGAATAATTTGAGGATACACCATGCCGTTTTTTGGTTTTACCCCTTCTGAAGGCTTATTGAACGATATACAGACTGGAATTGCGAATAAGAATTCCAGTGAACCGTTATATCCACTTCGAGACAAAATTGCTTTACAACTTAATGAGGAAATTATTGAAAATGTACTGACTCAGTTAGTACAACATTTCCCAGCGAGTGAAAAAAGAGATACTGCCGAAAAACTAGCTGGTTATGTCAAATCAACAGTTGCTGTGCTTTTAAAGCAATTACTGAGTAAAGCACCAAACGATGTTGTTAAACAATCCGTGGAGTTTTCAGAGAAAAGCTTATTTAAAGACCCACAAGGTCAATATAAAGTTGGTGTAGCTTTAGATGCTGGTTTAGTTACTAATTTGAAGCATAATTTTGCCGAGCTTCAAGCAGGTAATGACATTAATAAAGCAGCCTTAGCAGAACTATATAAACAGTTTGGTGATGCTATGGTTAGACACTTTATGTCTGATTTTAATAAAACATTAGATTTAGGCATGATTAAGCGCAAAGCAGCCGATATTGGCGCAGCAGCTGTAACAAAAGCAGTCCATATTGCGATCGATAAACTTATTCCAAGTTTAAATCGCACTGAACTAAAAGCGATGGCTGAATATCACGATAGTTTATTCTTTAACTAACAGAAAATAGACCATCGGAAACCTGGCGAGAGCCAGGTTTTTTTATTGCAAAATATTGATATACATTGCCATTAATCAGGTTTATGTTAGCATGCGCCAAGCACTGATTGACCTAGTTAAAGCCGCATGTCTCCTAGTCCACAATATAAATTTTTACGCCAAGCTCCTCGAGATGGTCTTAGTACTGCCATGCAACCATCGCGCTGGCAGCAACTTCATATTGACCCGTGGTTATGCCTATTTTTATTCCTAAATGCCCTATTAGGTTTAACGGTACTATATAGTGCATCTGCACAAGATGTAGGCTTAGTCAGTAAACAAGCCATGAGTTTTGGTATTGGCTTTTTAGTCATGATTAGTCTGGCTCAAATTCCCCCTAAGGTTTATCAAGCTTTTTCACCTTACTTTTATTTATTTGCACTATTTTCCTTAATTGGAGTTATGGTCTTTGGTGAAGTCCGCATGGGGGCTAAACGCTGGATCGATATTCCCGGTTTCGGGAGCGTGCAACCCAGTGAGTTCATGAAAATTGGCATGCCAATGATGATTTCATGGTTTTTAGCACGCAAACCACTTCCTCCAAGCTTTTCTCAAGTTGTTTTATCATTAATGTTAATTGGTGTTCCTTTCTTACTGATTGCAGAACAACCTGACTTAGGAACATCCCTACTCGTATTAGCAAGTGGTATTTTCGTACTATTTTTAAGTGGGTTATCTTGGCGCATGATCGGTGCCGCAGCAGCTTGTGCAGCTATTGTTATTCCAATTGCCTGGGAATTTCTTTTACACGACTATCAGCGTCAACGGGTTCTAACGCTACTTGACCCAGAAGCAGATGCATTAGGAACAGGATGGAATATTATTCAGTCCAAAACAGCTATTGGTTCTGGTGGTTTCTCAGGTAAAGGCTTTCTTGAAGGTACACAATCACATTTACACTTTTTACCCGAAGGCCATACTGACTTTATTATTGCGGCTTATTCCGAAGAATTTGGCCTAATTGGCGTACTTATATTAGTTATTCTTTATTCAGCTATTATTTTTAGAACATTTCAGATTGGTTTACAGAGCTTTCATAACTACGGTCGTTTAGTTGCTGGTGCCTTTGGTTTGTCTTTTTTTGTTTATGTATTTGTAAACGCAGGAATGGTCAGTGGTATTTTACCTGTAGTGGGTGTTCCTTTACCTTTTATGAGTTATGGCGGTACCGCTATTATTACTTTAATGGCCACTTTTGGTTTAGTCATGTCTATTCATACACATCGATAATTTGGAATTTTAAAAAGATATGTTGTCTCAATTTATTAATAAAACTTTAAAAGCGCTTGCCTTGTGTACCGGCCTAGTGAGCACAAGTCATTTTGCTCAAGCCAATGATTTTGTAAATGATCCTAATTATTTAAATTTTAAACAAAAAGCCATGAATACTTATGGTTTAAGTAGTGTACAAGTAGATGCCGCGATGAGCGGTGCAAAAAATTTACCAAACATTATAAATATTATGACTCGTCCAGGAGAAAGTAAGCCTTGGTACGATTATCGCTCTATGTTTTTAGTTGAAGGTACTATTCAACGTGGTGTCCGGTTTAAAAATCAATATGCAGATGCGCTTAACCGAGCTGAACAGCAATTTGGTGTCTCTCAAGCTGTTATTTTGGGTATTTTAGGTGTTGAGACTGGATATGGGGCAAATAAAGGTTCTTTTATTACTCGTGACGCACTTGCAACATTAGCATTTGGTTACCCTCGCCGCGCTGATTATTTTAGTGATGAGTTAGCTGCTCTGATTGCATGGACTTACAAAGAAGGCTATCCAACCAATAGTATTGTTGGCTCTTATGCTGGAGCAATTGGCTATCCACAGTTTATGCCAAGTAATATCAGTAAGTATGGAGTAGATTTTGATGGTAATGGTCATATCGATCTTCGTAACTCTGCGGAAGATGCGATTGGTTCAATTGCAAATTACCTAGCAAAGCAAGGTTGGCAACGTGATCAGCCAATTGGTTTTATAGCTCGTTATGTAGGCTCAAATCCAGAAAGTATTATTGCTAAAGATCTCACTCAACCTACTCCGTATGGTGTGCTCAAAAATCAGGGAATTTCTCCATTAAACCCATTAGTTAAAATTGATGACTTAGATATGGTAAATGTTATTCAATTACAAGACTATAACGGTCCAATTTACTATTTAACCTATCCAAATTTTCAGGTAATTACAACCTATAACAAAAGTCGAATGTATGCGACTGCTGTATGGTTATTAGGCACAGAAGTAGCTAGCCGATAGGCTAGCTTTTTGATGAGTTTATGTAAAAGTCAATAAATATTTTTGTTAAATCGATCACAATACATACATTTTAAATACCTTGTTACATATTTGGTTATTTTTTAACCTAAAACTGTAAGTTTTTGCCCTTTTTGTAACTATTTCTCGTTAAAGACTAGACACTCTCCGTAAGCGATGAATATTATCCACCCCAATCAAGCAATTGCAAAAGTGAATAATTAGGCATGTTCACTTCAATTTTTAGCCTGTTGGCTAAAAGAAAAAGAGCATGTTCTCAGGAGTTTATATAAATGCAGTTATCGCTGAAATACATTCTTGCACTGACGGCTAGTTTAAGCATGGCCCCACTGCACGCTGAAATGATGCAATCATCATCATTAAACAGTGATGTAGATGGTCCAAATGCTAATTTAGCTGCACGTGTATTGAGTAAAGATACTCAAAGCTTTAATTCTCGTTTTTCTAACATTAACAGTCTTTCAATCACTGAACGTTCTGGCGATCAAATTCGTCGTCAAGCTATCGCAGCTAAAATTGAAATCCCTGAAGATGAGCCTTCAGTGATTGAAAAACTTAACACAGTAGCTTCAAATACTGTTCGTAAGTTTAGCCAAACTGGTATGGCATCTTGGTATGGTCGTCAATTTCATGGCCGTAAAACTGCAAGTGGTGAAACATTCGATATGAATGCACTTACTGCTGCTCACCGTAGTCTGCCATTGAACTGTTATATCCGTGTTACAAATAAAGACAATGGTAAAAGTGTGGTAGTAAAAGTAAACGACCGTGGTCCATTCCATGCAAATCGTGTACTTGATTTATCATACGGTGCTGCAAAACGTCTTGGTATTACCAATGCTGGTACTGCAAAAGTAAGTATTGAACGTGTAGACGGTCCTACTTCATAAGCGATTACTCCTAGAGTTCATGGAAAAGCCACAAATTAATTTGTGGCTTTTTAATTTTTAGACCCAAAAATATAAAAATCATGCTAAAAATTTTGTTTTTTACTCATTTTTTAATTACAAAATTGATTATTTTTTAACCCAAAAACACATCATTTTATTACTCATCCATTTTTGCTTATATTTTTTGATTAGAGCCATTTTAAAAAAATTCCGCTACCCTAGTACCACCTTAGTCCAAAAAAAGCTGTTTATAGCGTTTTAAAGCAAGTTGAGTTGAGCTTTTTTCTATTATTTTCCAGCTTTTCATAAAAAAGTGGTTTTTATAAGGATTTCCCCACTTCAAAATCCAAAAATAAATAGCCTGATTTTTTAAAACGATTGTGCTGCCTTTTAAGATTGTTTTTTAATTTTTTCCACCCTGCTTTTTCCAGATGATCAGTCCTTAATTTTTAAGGTCACATGAATATACGATAAGGAAGATTTTTGACTTTTCTTGTCTACCTACATAACAACAGGATAAAATATGGACATAAAAAGAATGACTCAAAATTAGACATGGAGAACAAGGTCTATGAAATCTATTGCTGAATGGTTTGATGAATACAGTGAAAGCCATCAAAATCCAACGAATAAGAAAATTCATTGGGTATGCGTCCCAGCTATTTTGTTTTCTATTATCGGAATCATCGCCCACTTTAGTGCTTTGCTCACTGCTTTACTCATTGTACTGACTCTTATTTTCTATGCTCGACTCGATCTTGTACTTGCAGTAGCGATGGCTGCGCTTCTAGTTGTGATGGCTTGGCTCATTTATGCCCTACCTGTAGGTATAGGGGTTTATATTGCAATTTTTGTGATTGCTTGGGTTGGACAATTTTATGGTCATAAAGTTGAAGGTAAAAAGCCCTCTTTCTTTAAAGATTTGCAATTTCTATTGATTGGCCCAGTTTGGTGTATGGATGCCTATCTTGGAAAAATATTGCCAAAGTGGAAAAGTCGGCAGAACAAATTGATTACTCAATAATTTTTAAAAAGCTGAATCTTTTAGATTCAGCTTAAGTTTACTGATTTATTAGAAAATTTATAAAATAGAAAAATGCTAGACTGAGTAGCACACTTGATAAGACTTTTTTTAAATAAAAAGCAATTACAATACAAAATATTGTCGCATATAAATATGGATTATCTAAAAAACCTCTTAGTTCATTTCCTTCAAAAAAAATTACTGGTATACAAATAGCAGTTAATAAGCAAGGGGCTGAATAATTCAACATTTTATTCATCAATATAGGTAATTTTACTTTTACACTGGGTTCCAAAAAATAATAACGATTAAAAAACACAATAGCCGCTAATCCTAAAATCATGAGCCATGACATCTTATTTTTCTCCTGTTCTATTTTCTGCAACAACAGCAATTAGCATTCCCAATAAACCGGAAATCAGAATGGCGCCTTCAACATGAAAAAATTTGAGAATAAAACCACTAAAACAAGTTGTTAAAACTCCGGCTATGACAGGCTTTTCCTTACACATAGGGATAATCATGGCCACAAAAATAGCAATAATCGAAAAATCTAAATGGTAGGACAATAAATCTGGAATCGCCGTAGCCAATAAAATTCCAACTAGACTAAAAATTACCCAAAATAAATAAAAACATATACCCGCCCCCAATAAATAATGAGGATGCCTTTTTTCGTTCGGAGCACTTAAGGCAAACAATTCATCTGTTAGTAAAAAACCTAAACTTAATCGTTTGGGCAAAGACAAAATAGAAATATCATTTCTTAAAGTTAATGCATAAATAAAATGTTGAGCAGTAAGAAAGAAAATCGTGATATAGATTGTTAATAATGAAGCACCCTCCATCACCATACTCAAACTGACCAATTGTGCAGCACCAGCAAACACAATTCCTGACATTGCCAATGCTTTATAAAATGATAAACCTGCATGAATTGCCATTGAACCAGCCAAAATAGCCCACGGAATAACCGAAATAGACAATGGCAGTATATCTACCGCCCCTCGTAAAAAAACATGCGGAGGTCGGCTTTTAGAAAATCTAATAGATTGATTTAAAGGAGTATTCATCTCTAGACATCTATAATATTAAATATTTATAGATTTTCTTCTATGCAGGTTAACTTCTCTTGAACAAAATTGCGTTTAGAAATAAAAATAAATTTTAGAGATTAAGACTTGCTACATACTGGGTAGGTGTAACACCCATGGCCTTTTTAAAATGACGGTTAAAATGACTTTGATCAGAAAATCCACATTGCTGTGCAACCATCACAATTTGATCACCTTGCTTTAACAACTGTCTCGCTTTTTGCAAACGTGCCTGCACTAACCACGCATGAGGTGGCAAACCCACATGTTTTTTAAATTGTCTTAAAAAATGCCAAGCACTTAATCCGGCCATGTCAGCCAATTCCTGCAAAGAAAAATTCTTTTCAGGCATATCTGCCAACAAATCTTTAACTTTTAATATTTTCGAATAAGCTTCTGGTAATTCACAAAAGGTGTGTCGAGATTTACCGTGGCGCATCATTAAACATGCTAATGTGGATAGATACATGGTTTCTTTAAGCAAAAAATTGTCTTTTTGTTCTAATAAATCAAATAATAAACAAAGTTGTTGAGACAAACCCAAGTCCTGAATAACTGCTTGCGGAAACCAAGGTGCCCCATGGCCTTGCTCAAAAAAAATCTTGGCTTACTTCAGCAAGCATTTCGGGTGTAGGATAGATTGCACGGTAACGCCAGCCCGATTCAACAGCAGATGAGCCTGTGTGAATTTCATCTGCATTCACCAAAATAATGTCGCCTTTAGGAGCGACATGTAATTGACCCGTCCTAAAAAAAGACTGTGCACCTTCTTCAATAACACCAATACAATATCCCTCATGGGTATGCTTTGAAAATTGCGTTTGATGGTAATGTGCTTTTAATAATTCTAAACCGCCCAACTCTCGCAAATGCAAGTAGTCAGCCTGTTCCCGGTGCATATATACATCTCATCTATTTATCTAAAAAAAACATAGCATGTTTTAAAAAGATGCATAGAACAAAATTGCTGTTAAATAGAAATGTATACCCTATTTCTATTGGTAAATATGCCCATTATGTTTCAACCAACCATTTTCATGGCGGTTTTGTGGGTCATGATGCGTCCAATGCAATACACCACCTTTTTCGTTATATTCATACTCACCGTTAAATTCGACAATATCCCCTTTATGTAAATCTTCAATTTTTGGTGCTAAATCAATATTATGAGCCACTAAGATTGAAAGACCATTTTTTAATACAAGAATAAATTTCTGATGTTTTGTCCCATCATTATCTTCTCTTAAAATTGCTTTTACTCGACCACTTCCCTGCACTTGAACATTACTTTGTCTGCGGTCATAGGCAGCTTTTATAGTATCTATCCCATCATTTGAAAACGTAGTTTCAGTATGCTGAGTGGCAGGACTTGATGATGGCGATTGATTTTTCTTATGCCCAGATAAATCCAGACCGAAATATGCAGCGATCAATAAAACAATAATGCCGCCAATACTCAAATTTTTTTTATTTGTCATCTTTATATTCCGATTTCAACAGGGATAAAAAAAGCCCCATAGGGGCTTTTTTTGAAGATACGAATTACTTCGCAGCAGCTTGAGCAGCAGCAACTTCTTCAGCAAAGCTAAGTTCAGCTTTTTTCTCGATACCTTCACCAACTTCGAAACGTACGAAGTTAGCAACAGTTGTACCAGTTGCTTTTAATACGTCAGCAACTTTTTTCTCGTTGTCGATAACGTACATTTGACGGTCAAGAGCAACTTCGTTTAAGTATTTCTCAACAGAACCAGTTACCATTTTCTCAACGATGTTCGCTGGCTTACCAGATTCTAACGCTTTCGCTTCAGCAATTTCTTTCTCTTTAGCGATAAGGTCAGCAGGAACAGCTTCAGCGCTTACTGCTACTGGGTTGAATGCAGCAACGTGCATTGCGATACCTTTACCAGTGTCAGCATCACCAGTGTAAGAAACTACAACACCGATTTTTAAACCGTGTTTATAGATAGCCAAGTTTTCGCCTTCAACGATTTTCGCGCGACGAACTTGGATGTTTTCACCGATTTTTTGAACAAGCGCAATACGAGCTTCTTCAACTGATTGGCCATCAGCCAATTTTAATTCAGCGATTTTAGCAGCATCAGTTTCGCCAGCAGCTAAAGCAGCAGCAGCAACTGCGTGTGCAAAGTTAGAGAAGTTTTCGTCTTTAGCAACGAAGTCAGTTTGACAGTTTACTTCAACTAAGATCGCTTTATTACCGTCTTGAACGATAGTGATTGCACCGTCAGCAGCAATGTTGCCAGCTTTTTTAGCAGCTTTAGCTTGACCAGATTTACGAAGGTTATCAATAGCAAGTTCGATGTCACCGTTCGCTTCTGTTAATGCTTTTTTGCATTCCATCATTGCAAGACCAGTACGGTCACGTAATTCTTTTACCATGCTTGCAGTAATTGCAGTCATGTTGATCTCCTAAAATCGGTAGAAAATAAATCTGTTCAACAAAAACGGCCCAAAGAAACTCTGGGCCGTTTGCACTCTCGACGCTTAATTTGCCACCATTACATGTCGCAAAAATGACAAGCCTGCGTCAAAACGCATTAAGCCTCAGAAGCGTCTTTCGCAGCGTCATCGCCTTTTGCTTGAGCGTTCGCTTGAGATTGAGCGTATTCTTTACCAGCAAGAATTGCATCAGCCATAGCTGAAGCATATAAAGTTACTGCACGGATCGCATCGTCGTTACCAGGAATAACGTAATCAACGTTATCTGGGTTAGAGTTTGTATCAACGATACCGATAACAGGAATACCTAAGTTCTTAGCTTCTTTAATTGCAATCGCTTCGTGATCAACGTCGATTACAAATAATGCGTCAGGTAAACCACCCATGTTTTTAACGCCGCCTAAAGAGCGCTCAAGTTTTTCCATCTCACGAGTACGTTCTAAAGCTTCACGTTTAGTAAGCTTAGCAAAAGTACCGTCTTGAGATTGAGTTTGAAGATCTTTTAAACGGTTGATAGATTGGCGAAGTGTTTTCCAGTTCGTCAACATACCACCTAACCAACGGTGGTCTACATATGGTTGACCAGCGCGTTGAGCTTGTTCACGGATGATGTTAGAAGCAGCACGTTTTGTACCAACGAACAAAACTTTGTTCTTTTTGCTTGCTAATTGGTTAGCGAAGTTCAAAGCATCATTTAACGCAGGAACAGTGTGCTCAAGGTTGATGATGTGAATTTTGTTGCGCGCGCCAAAAATGTATTGACGCATTTTTGGGTTCCAGAAACGAGTTTGGTGACCAAAGTGCGCACCTGCTTGAAGAAGGTCGCGCATGCTTACGTTGTAATCTGCCATTTTCTTTACCTTAAAAGTTGGGTTAGGCCTCCATATATCCGCATTCTCCACCTTTTTACGGGCACCCAGAGTAATGTGACGATATATGTGCGGATTTTTTACTCCACCTATCAAAATTCTTCGTAAAAGATATTCACGAAAAGCATTTGATAAAATGGGCGGCTATTTATACCATAGACGCTTGTAAATTACCAAAAGTTTTTAGAGATCATGAACATTACTTATACAGCTCCACGTCGATTAATCAAAACACCAGATGAAATTGAAAAAATGCGCATTGCAGGACGACTGGCGGCTGAAGTTCTAGAGATGATCAAGCCGTATATTAAGGCCGGTGTAAGCACCCTCGAACTTGATACGATTTGCCGTAATCATATTGAAAATGTACAACACGCTATTCCAGCCTGCGTAGGTTACGGCGGTGCTCCAGGACGCCCTGCTTTTCAACACTCTATCTGTACTTCGGTTAACCATGTTGTATGTCATGGTATTCCTTCTGAAAATAAAATCTTGAAAAACGGCGATATTCTTAATATTGATGTAACCGTGATCAAAGACGGTTATCACGGCGACACTAACATGATGTATATCGTGGGTGGTGAGACTTCTATTTTGGCAAACCGTTTATGTAAAGTTGCTCAAGAAGCAATGTATCGTGGAATGGCAACGGTTAGAGACGGTTCATATTTAGGTGATATTGGCCATGCCATCCAAAAATATGTCGAGTCAGAACGTTTTAGCGTAGTACGTGAATATTGCGGCCACGGTATCGGTACTGTCTTCCATGACGAACCTCAAGTATTGCACTATGGACAACCTGGTACAGGTATGCGTTTAGAAGCAGGTATGACTTTTACCATTGAACCTATGGTCAATGCGGGTGTTTGGCAGACTAAATTGCTTGGTGATAAATGGACTGTTGTAACTAAAGACCATAAACTTTCTGCTCAGTATGAACATACTATTTTAGTGACTCAAACAGGTATTGAAGTGTTAACAGCTCGTCCTGAAGAAGACCTCTCACGCTTCAATTAATAATTTAATCAGATTTAATAAAAGGCTACTTTATGTAGCCTTTTATTTTTTATTTTGTACTTTTTATTAATAAATCTTTCTAAATATAAACAAATATTTCAAAAACATTACAATTATTAATTTTTATTAGACAATCATTTTAATAAAACGCGCTATGGTGGGCTCAATAAAAATCAGTAAACAAATGTCCGGACATGGAGTCCTTTATGATGAAAAAGTCATTATTTTGTATGACAGCTGCCTTTTTTGCTCTGCCTACAGTCACTTTCGCTGCTTCACCATATTTTAGTTTTAAAGATGGTGATGGTTTCAAGCGTTTTTCGGTTTCTGCTGGCTGGTTACATGCCATGCCACAAGGAAGCGCAAATCCAGTTAATATTAATACTAGTGTTGCAGAAGGAACTACTTCTAAAGTTGGAGATGTATCTACAAAAGCCGTTTTAGACGCAATCGACCAAAGTAAACCTTCAGGAAAATTCTGGTATAGCACTATTAGCCTTCTGGATAAGTTTACTGACACCCTTCCCTCATCACTTGCAGGTACAGCAGAAATTAATGGTCTGTCTCAATGGGAACAACAAGGTTCTGGCTTAGAAGCTGCTGATGTTGATACTGCCGGACTTATGTTTAACTACAACTTTACGGACAATTTATCTTTAGAAATTAAAGGCGGTATTCCACCTAAAGTAGATATTAATGGAAAAGGTAATATTTATGCTCCTCTTTCTGGTAAAGCTACTCCACTAAAAGATGGATCTGTGATTGGAGGAATCTTAGGAGATGGTATTGCCAAAGCGGGTGGGGATATTCCTTTAAAACAAGACATTCATATTACTGATCTTTCTCAAGGGGGTAAGGCTGCGACTGCACGTGCATGGTTACCAGCTGTGGAATTGCAATATCAGTTTGGCAAAACAGGAGTAAATAAGTTCCGTCCTTATATTGGAGCTGGTGTGATGTATGCCTACTTTAATGATTTAAAAACGAATTCTGGTATTGAAGCCGATTTAATTCAAGCGGGTCACATGATACAGAATATTCATGATAATAAGGCAGGTGCAGCACTAGATCGTAAAACATCTTCTGCAGATCCAGTTGTAAAACTTAAAGCGACTGATGCTTTTGCGCCAATTGTTACATTAGGCGCAACCTATGACTTTAAACCAAACTGGTTTGCTGTAGGTTCAGTTTCATACTCAAAAATGAGCAGTGATGCCAAAATTAATGTAATTGATCGCAATACTGGAAAAGAGTTAATTCGTGCAAAAACGACCATTGATATCGATCCACTGATCACATATGTTGGTATAGGTTATCGTTTCTAATTTTTAAAAGCGTACAAGCTATAAAAGCTTTACTAAAAGCTTTTATAGCTTTTTTATTAAACAAATTAAAGCTGCTACTTTTTAAACCAATATGCTAAAAAAATGAGCATTTCTTATTAAAAGAATCTCTCATCATTTTCCTATTACTTCCTATTTTCTTAATTTTGTTTTAGTCATTAATTTTCTTAATTTCTAACTAATTTAATAAAATTAAAAACTAAAGTTTTCCTCTTAGTAAAAATTATTTTTTGGCACGTCCTTTGCTTTATTACAACATGATGAATCAATGGCGATTCAATGGATAAACCAAGACGGCCAATGACGTCCGCTCTGATCGGTATGCATATAGACAATTCAATTTGTCATGCAAATTAAAATTTCGTTCAGTTCAGGGGGACGACGTATGTCTTCAAATATCAATCTAGATGCAAAAAAAGCAACTGAGATTAAATTATTTAGTTTCTCAACTCCAGCCATGCGTGCGTTCCATATGTCTTGGCTCGCATTTTTTGTGTGTTTTTTCGCATGGTTTGCATGTGCTCCACTAATGCCTGTTATTAAAGGCGAATTTGGCTTAACAAAAGATCAAATTGCCAATATTAATATTGCCGCCGTTGCGATTACGATTTTAGTACGACTCGCTGTTGGGCCACTTTGTGATAAATATGGTCCACGAATTACCTATACAGCCCTACTCTTACTCGGCAGTATTCCGGTATTTGGTGTCGCTGCTGCTAACAGTTATGAATCTTTTCTATTCTTCCGCTTGCTGATTGGTGCAATTGGCGCAAGCTTTGTCATTACGCAATATCATACAAGTATTATGTTTGCGCCTAACGTTGTAGGCACAGCAAATGCAGCAGCGGCTGGTTGGGGCAATGCTGGTGGTGGTGCAACTCAAGCGTTAATGCCTTTATTACTCGGTGCAATTGTCATGTTTGGTGTCGAACAAACTATGGGTTGGCGCATTGCTCTCATCATACCTGGTGTAATGATGGTGATTGTGGGAGTCCTTTACTGGAAACTAACTCAAGATTGCCCTCAAGGAAATTTTAAAGAGGTTCGCGCACAAGGTATTGAAGTTGGCAGTGGCAAAAAAGGCGGTATGGCAATTTTAATGCAAGCTGCTCGTAACTACCGCGTCTGGATTTTATTTCTTGCTTATGGCGCATGCTTCGGTATCGAAATTTTTATCCATAACGTGGCAGCGATGTACTATGTTGATCAGTTCAAAATGGATTTAAAAACTGCGGGCTTAACGGCCGGAATATTTGGCCTTCTCGCATTATTCGCACGGGCATTGGGAGGCATTATTTCAGATAAAGTCGCACTTAAAAAAGGACTAGACGGACGCACTAAAGTACTTGTACTGATGATTTTAGGCGAAGGTTTATTTTTGATTCTTTTCTCTCAAATGAACGGCGTCACTCTCGCTATTCTTTCAATGACTATCTTTGCACTATTTACTCACATGGCCTGCGGCGCAACGTATGCATTGGTACCATTTATTGATCGCAATGCATTAGGCGGTGTTGCAGGAATTATTGGTGCAGGTGGGAATGCAGGCGCAGTAGCAGCTGGTTTCTTGTTAAAAGGTGTACTTGATATTCAAACTTGTCTCTTTATTTTAGGTGGACTGGTTATGGTTGCAGGTTGTAGCGTAATTTTGATTCGCTTCACAACCGAGCATAAAGAAAAGGAAAAAGTACTTTTTGAACAAGCTCTACTTGAACGTAATTCCGCAGCTTAATTTTCATAATAAGCAGAAATTAAAATGATTTCTGCTTATTTACTTTTTATAGCGTCACATACCTATTTCGAGCCTTTTAATTCTTCTTAAATATTTTTATAGATATATCGATATTATTCGATATATCTTTTACAATGATTCATCACATTCTTATAACTTACACCCACAATGACTAAAACAAGCAACCAGTTTTCTCAATCACTCATTTATATGCTCATTGGTAGTGCCATTATTTTGGCTCTTTCATTAGGTGTTCGTCATGGTTTCGGACTTTATCTGGTCCCAATGAGTCATGATTTTGGTTGGGGTCAGCATGTTTTTAGTCTCGCAATTGCTATGCAAAACCTAATTTGGGGAGCTGTGCAGCCTTTTACCGGTGCAATCGCAGACAAATATGGCAGTAAAGTTGTGGTTGCTGTCGGCGGATTACTTTATGCGCTTGGTTTACTCTTAATGGCTTTTAGCTCAAGTGTACTCATTTTGAATTTGAGCCTAGGTCTTATTATTGGTTTAGCTTTATCAGCCACTTCATTCACAGTATTACTTAGCGCAGTAGGCCGAGCTGCTCCGCCAGAAAAAAGAAGTATGGCAATGGGCATTGCCAGTGCAGCTGGTTCTTTTGGCCAATTTATTATGCTGCCTTCCACCCTTCTCTTACTTAAAACAGTGGGATGGTCGTCAGCTTTAATAGTAAGTGCGCTGTTAATCGCTCTTATCATTCCTCTAGCATGGATGTTAAAAGGGCCAAGCAACCAAGCCCCCAAAGCAATTGCTCAACCTCAGCTCACCTTTAAACAAGTACTGAATATTGCTAGAAAACATAAGCCGTTCTGGTGGTTAGCTTTAGGTTTTTTAGTGTGTGGATTCCAGGTTGTTTTCTTAGGTGTCCACCTACCAGGCTATTTAATCGATCACGGCTTTGATGCAGCCACAGGTACAGTATTTCTTGCTTTGGTCGGGTTGTTTAATATTGTGGGAACTTACGGTGCAGGTTGGTTGGGAGACCGTTTCTCGAAACCTAAATTATTAATGGCACTTTACGGAAGCCGTGGCATCTCAATCATTGCCTTTCTATTATTACCTTTAAGCACTTATACGGTCTATACTTTTGGCATCATCATGGGACTTCTATGGCTCTCTACAGTTCCGCTTACAAACGGCATTGTGGCAAATATGTTTGGTGTTAAATATCTTTCAATGCTGAGCGGAATCGTGTTTTTCACCCATCAAGTTGGTTCTTTCTTTGGCGGTTGGCTTGGTGGTGTTAACCATGACTTAGCAGGTAATTACAATGCGATTTGGCTCTGCTCTATTGCATTGAGTATATTAGGGGTAATCGTACATTTCTTTGTAAATGAGGAGGCTGTTATTCATGACGCATAATGCCTTACTTTTGAAAACAATTATGACTTTCTTCATTGCCGCTCTTCTGGTTCTTTCTATCTTATTATGGAAGCAGACACCTGATTTATTTGAATATTTTAATCAAGCATTTTGTCCACACTAAATAGATGAAACACGGAAATCACTCTGCACATTGTCATAAAAATATAAAAATCGTATGGTCTAATGAAAATAAAAAAGCCCGCAAGTTTGCGGGCTTTTTTATGAAAAACTTATTTAAAATCAAAATAAACGATTCATACCATTAAGTGCAGCTACACGATATGCTTCAGCCATTGTTGGATAGTTAAACGTCGTTTCAACAAAATATTTCAAGGTATTATTTGGGCTGTGCATAACTGCCTGCCCAATGTGGATAATTTCGGCAGCATTATTACCAAAACAGTGAATACCTAAAACTTCTAAAGTGTCGCGGTGGAAAAGTATCTTCAACTCACCCACGGTATCACCCGTAATTTGTGCACGTGCTAAATGTCGGAAAGATGCCTGTCCCACTTCATATGGAATTTTCTCTTCCGTTAATTCCTGTTCATTCTTACCAATCGAAGAAATTTCAGGAATTGTATAGATACCTGTTGGAATATCACGCACTGGCTTCGCATCTTCACCACTCATGTTCGCACCAGCACAGCGTCCTTGGTCATAAGCAGCCGAAGCAAGTGAAGGCCAACCAATCACATCACCAGCAGCATAGATGTTTTCAACTTCAGTTTGATACTGATCATTTACAGAAAGTTGACCACGACTATTTGGTACTAATCCGACATTTTCAAGGCCCAAACCTTCTGTATTTCCTGAACGGCCATTACACCAAAGAATCGCATCAGCTTTAATCTTTTTACCACTTTGTAAGTGTAAAACAACGTGGTCATCAAACGTTTCAAGATGATCCATTTGCTCGTTGTGGCGAATTAACACCCCTTGCTCACGTAAGTGATAAGACAGAGCATCAGCAATTTCATCATCTAAATAACTTAATAGTTTTTGCTGAGTATTAATTAAATCAACTTTATGGTCTAAACCAATAAAGATTGAAGCATATTCACAGCCAATAACGCCTGCGCCGTAAATAATGATTTTTTGAATTGAATAATCAAGATCAAGAATTTTATCTGAATCAAATACACGAGGATGGTCAAAGTCGAGACCTTGTGGATGATAAGGACGACTACCTGTCGCAATCACGATTTGCTTACAGATAATTGTTTCTTTAATGCCTTCATGGCTAAAAACTAAAACTGTATTTTTATCTTGAATATATGCACGGCCATGGAATACACCGATTTTGTTGCGATCATAAAAGCGTGTATGTGTATCAACTTGTTGTTGAATTACTTTGTGTGCATTACGCAAAACCTGCTTCATGGTGAACTGTTTCCATTCACCTACTTTTTGAAACATTGGATCACGTTGATAGCGGATAATACTAGATACTGTTTGACGCAATGCTTTACTTGGAATAGTCCCTACGTGAGCACAGTTACCACCAAGTTGATCACGCACATCTACAATTGCAACACGCTTACCCGCTTTTGCAAGCTTCATTGCCGCGCCTTCACCTGCAGGTCCAGAACCGAGAACTACCGTATCGTACTTAACGAAATTCCCACTAACGACCTCTTTTTTACGTGGCATTGAAAGCTCCTTCCTCTCTTGAATGACCATATTTTATAATAGATTATGACTAATATGCGGTGAATTTATGTATTTCTCAACCCTATATTTCTGAATAACCACATTTATTATATGAATAGTTATTTTCCGCTATTAACCAAAGAACTCCGCTATAATACAATGTCAATGTCTCTATAAACGAGTGGAAAAGTTAAATATGTCAGAACACCGTAAACCTGAACAGGGTGTAAAACTTCGTGGCGCAGAAAAAGTCGCAAGAATTCCTGTAAAAGTTGTACCTACGGTTGAAGTGCCGCGTAAACCTGACTGGATTCGTGTCAAGATGACGGCACCAGAAGAAGTTCAGCGTATTAAAACGACTTTACGTGCTCAAAAACTCCATACCGTTTGTGAAGAAGCAGCTTGTCCTAACCTACCAGAATGTTTTGGTGGTGGTACAGCAACATTCATGATTATGGGCGATATTTGTACACGTCGTTGCCCGTTCTGTGATGTAGCACATGGTCGTCCAAATGCATTAGACCCTGATGAGCCTCGTCACATGGCAGAGACAATTGCCAATCTTAAGCTCAAATATGCAGTAATTACTTCGGTTGACCGTGATGACTTACTCGACGGCGGTGCACAACACTTTGTGGACTGTATTAAAGAAGCTCGTGCGCTTAGTCCAAATACATTACTCGAAATTTTAGTGCCAGACTTCCGTGGACGTATGGATATTGCTTTACGCATTATGACTGAATGTCCACCAGACGTATTTAACCACAACATTGAGACTGTACCTCGTCTGTATAAAGCCATGCGTCCAGGTTCAGATTACCAACATTCTTTAAACTTATTGAAAATGTTTAAAGAATACTGCCCTGACATTCCAACAAAATGTGGTTTGATGGTAGGTATTGGTGAAACTGAAGAAGAAGTGATTGCATTACTTGATGACTTACGTGCTCACGATGTCGACTATGTGACTATCGGTCAATATTTACAACCTTCTAAACAACACGCGCCAATTGACCGTTTTGTAACACCAGAAGAGTTTGAACGCTATGCAGAGCATGGCCGTAAACTTGGCTTTAGAAATATCTGGTCTGCACCAATGGTTCGTTCAAGTTATTTTGCTGATCGCCAATATCATGGTGAACCAGTACCAGAAGTTCGTCGTAAAGTAGATCCTGCTAAAAAAATCGCGGTTCAGGTCGTCGAAGCTTAATCTAGTAAATCTTTTTAAAAAGCCCTCTAATCTGAGGGCTTTTTATTTGTATAAGAAAATCAATAACATTTCTTGACAAATCGATAAAACAAGCCATTACACATTCATTTAAAAATATCTTATATCTAAAAGCACGATATATCCCTGCTCTAGCATATACATCAATTGCGACATAAAAAATTAAATTTAAACAGCATTAAAAAATTAGCTAGTTAAGCCTTAATCTCTCCTCGCTTTTTTGTAACTTCCAACTTGAGGGCTTATCTAGCAAGGAGCAAGTATGATTTTCCTACTCTTTGTTTTAAGTATTGTCATTCAGCTCATTGTAATATGGGCAATTTTCTTTTTTAACCTAAACAGAGTCATTGGCAGTGTTCTTATGATTGCGGTAGCCATACTTACTGCATTCATTTTAACGCCATGGTCATTACTCTTAGGTATTCCTCTTATTGCGCTGAGCATTATCATTTTGTTTAAACCTTTACGGTTTAACTTAATTACTCAACCTGCATATAAAACTCTGGCAAATTCAATGCCGAGCATCAGCACAACCGAACAAGAAGCTTTAGAAGCAGGAACAAGCTGGTGGGAAAAAGAATTGTTTATGGGGGCTCCAGACTGGTCGCAATTTGAAAAATATCCCTATCCTACACTTTCACAAGAAGAGCAAAGTTTTATCGATAATGAAGTTGAAGTGCTATGTAGTATGCTTGATGAATGGGAAATTCATCATCAATTAAAAGACCTTCCTCCTGAAGTTTGGCAATTCATTAAAGATAAAGGTTTCTTAGGCCTAATTATTCCAAAATCCTTTGGCGGTAAAGAATTTAGCTCATTTGCTCAAAGCCGCATTATGAGCAAAATTGCCTCGCGTTCGTTAACTGCTGCGGTGAGTTGTATGGTTCCTAACTCATTAGGACCTGGCGAACTACTCATGCACTACGGTACTGATGCACAAAAGCAGCAATACTTACCAGGCCTGGCTAAAGGTGAAGAGATCCCATGCTTTGGTTTAACGAGTCCAGAAGCAGGTTCAGATGCAGGTGCAATTCCAGATTCGGGAGTGGTTTGCTACGGCGAATATGAAGGCGCTCAAGTTCTTGGTCTACGCATGAATTTCTCTAAACGCTGGATTACGCTTGCTCCAATTGCCACCGTAGTTGGCCTAGCATTTAAGCTTTATGACCCGGAAGGCTTACTCGGCAATAAAAATAAAACCGAATACGGTATTACCTGCGCACTCATTCCTGCAAGCCATGCAGGTGTGAAAATAGGTGCACGCCATTATCCCGGCTCTCCATTTATGAATGGAACAGTAGAAGGTGAAGATGTCTTCATTCCAATTGACTGGATTATTGGCGGACAAGAAAATGCTGGTAAAGGCTGGCGCATGCTGATGGAATGCTTAGGCGTCGGTCGTGGCATTTCCCTTCCAGCATTAGCCACAGCCGCAGGTGAAATGAGCTATTTAACTGTCGGTGCTTTTGCAAGAATTCGTCAACAGTTCAATATTTCTGTCGGCAAATTTGAAGGTGTACAAGAAGCAAGTAGTGAAATTGCCAGTGATGCCTATATGCTTGAAGCATTCCGTTATTTAGTGACATGTGGTTTAAATCAAGGTGGAACCCCTGCCGTGATGACTGCCATGGCAAAATACTATGCAACTGAAACCATGCGTAAAGTGGTTAATCACGGCATGGATATTGCTGGTGGACGTGGTATTCAGCTTGGGCCCCGCAACTTCCTTGCACTTACCTATCAAGCTATTCCTATTGCAATTACAGTCGAAGGTGCAAATATTTTAACCCGTTCATTAATGATTTTTGGTCAGGGTTCAATGCGCTGTCACCCTTATCTTTTTGAAGAACTACAATTGCTTCAGTCTGATGACAAAGCCAATGCAGTTCAAAAATTCGATGACCTGTTATTTAAACATTTAGCCTATACCTTTAACCGTGGTGCAAAATCATTTGCTTATGGTTGGACAGGTGGTTCAAGTGATGCACCTCAATCATCAGATCAGTTCACTGCGAGTTACTATAAAACGATTAACCGTTTTAGTGCCAACTTCGCACTTGTTTCTGATATGTCGCTTGGCTTACTTGCCGGAGATTTAAAACGCAAAGAAATGCTATCAGGACGTTTAGCCGATATACATGCGCATTTATTTATATCTACTGCAATTTTAAAATTTTATGAAGCTGGGCAAAAAACTGAAGCTGAACAACTGCATGCCAAACTAGCACTACAAAAAGCATTCTTGAATATTCAGGAAGCATTTTGGGGGTTATTTGATAACTTCCCAGCCAAGTTTCCAGCAGCACTTGTAAAATGGATATGTTTCCCGTTAGGCCGCGTGATTTCAAAACCTGACGATGAGTTAAAACAACAAGTAGCTGAACTTATGATGGAAGAACATCCTTTTAGAGAGCAACTTAAACACCATGTGTACTATTCAACTGAACCTAATGACGTGACTGGACGTCTGGAACATACATTCCAGATTTTAAGAACCATCGAGCCGCTTTGGGATAAGTTTAAGAAAGCTGAATCTAAAGGAAAATTTACAGGGCTTACTTTTGAAGAGAATATTGCGCAGGCTACAAAAGAAGGCTTTATTTCTGATAGCGAAGCTCAACAATTGTTGCAATACAACGCAATTCGATTTGACAGCATGCTTACCGATGTTTTTGATGAAAAACTCGACAAGGATCTGCCTTTATCAAACCCTCATCAAATAGTGTGACTGATGCCTCCACCAATTCACTATTGCAATCATTTTTGATTCGCATTAATTAATAAATAACCATAAAAGCGTCACTCGACGCTTTTATTTTTAGGAGAAATTAATGTCTAAGCAAGATTACGAAAATGGATTAAAAGTACGCACAGAAGTGATGGGAGAAGCTTTTGTAAAACGTGCACAAGAAAATACGGTACCCTTTACCCAGCCCTTACAAGACTGGATTAATGAACATGCTTGGGGTTCGACTTGGCAGCGTGAAGGTGTGCTACCACGTAAATATCGCTCATTAATCACTCTAGCAATGTTAACTGCGCTTAAATCTCCTACCGAGCTTAAAGGCCATGTCCGTGGTGCACTCAATAATGGTTGTACAGTGGAAGAAATTCAGGAAACTTTATTGCATAGTTTGCCATATTGCGGTGCTCCTGCTACTCAGGAAGCTTTTCGCGCTGCTTTAGAAGTCATTCAAGAATATCAACAACAATAACTTTAATCTGAGCCAGAACTCTACTGGCTCACTTTGATCTAATTTAATGTAGTCGAATAAATATTTAAATTGCGTTCACCAATTATAATAGCCTGACGGCAAATTCCTTCTACATTACGCTGGTTCTCAAAAACTGTTGCCGACATCGGCTCAAAACTATCAAAAAAGCAAATTTCATTTTGATCTATAGAATAAACCAGTGACTGATTACCTACGCCATCTAAAGTGTCGTAGTACACAATCATCATTTTTCCATTATGAATAGTAGCTTGAATATCTTGATAGCTCAAAGCAGATCCTATTGGAATTTTTAGTACCTTTGCTTCTTTATAGCTCATGCGTTCGCTGGGGCTAATATTGGGATCATGATCTGAGTGAAAGGACACATCAAAACGAAATTTTTTTAAAGCAACAGCTAAAGCAATCGTATAGGTACCGTCTTGCTCATATCGGCAAACTTTAATCAACTCGGCAACATCAATTTGTACCCCATAATGCTTTAGTACCATCCAAACTGCGAAAACTCCACTGTTCGCTTCGAGATTTGCCAAAGATTCGGGAATATTTAAGGCCATAATTTAAATCTAAAGTCGTAATTAAGCAGATAATAAACAAAACTGGATTGGCACTAAAAGCTTTTCCAAGTACAATGTTTCGCTAGTCGAGGGATGCTGCGACAAATGATCGGCACTAAAGATCATTTTGCCAGGCTCGACGATCGGTTAAACACTCGTTTTAACCAACAACGGCATCCGCGAACAGAATGATCAATACTATTTTTTCCTAGGAGATCCTGATGAACGCGGTTAATGCTTCATTTACAGATTACAAAGTTGCTGACATCTCACTTGCTGACTACGGTCGTAAAGAAATCAAACTTGCTGAAGCAGAAATGCCAGCTTTGATCGGCTTACGTAAACGCTATGCAGCTTCTAAACCACTTGCTGGCGCAAAAATTCTTGGCTGTATCCACATGACCATTCAAACAGCGGTTCTTATTGAAACGCTTGTTGAATTAGGTGCTGAAGTTCGCTGGACATCTTGCAACATTTTCTCTACTCAAGACCATGCTGCTGCTGCAATTGCTGCTCGCGGTATTCCAGTTTTTGCTTGGAAAGGTGAAACTGAAGAAGAATATGTATGGTGCCTTGAACAACAGATCAATGTAAATGGTCAACCTTGGGATGCCAACATGATTTTGGACGATGGCGGTGACTTAACTGCTCTTGTTCATGAAAAATACCCTGCTCTTTTAGAACGTATTCACGGTATTACCGAAGAAACAACTACAGGTGTTCAACGTCTTATCGAAATGTGGAAAGACGGTTCTTTGAAAGTACCTGCAATTAATGTAAACGACTCTGTTACTAAGTCTAAAAACGACAACAAATATGGCTGCCGTCACTCATTAAATGACGCAATCAAACGTGCTACAGATATGTTGTTATCTGGCCGCCGTGCGCTTGTGATCGGTTACGGTGACGTAGGTAAAGGTTCTGCTCAATCTTTACGTCAAGAAGGCATGATCGTTCGTGTAACTGAAGTTGATCCAATTTGTGCAATGCAAGCATGTATGGATGGTTACGAAGTTGTATCTCCATACAAAAACGGCGTACAAACAGGTAAAAAAGAAGATATTAACCACGATCTTCTTGGCAACACTGACCTTGTTGTAACAACGACTGGTAACTACCACGTGTGTGATGCCGCAATGCTAGACAGCTTAAAAGCTGGTGCAGTTGTATGTAACATCGGTCACTTCGATACAGAAATCGACACAGCTTATTTACGTGGTTATAAGTGGGTTGAAGTTAAGCCACAAGTTCACCAAGTTTATCGTTCAGAAGACGAAAACAACTACCTTATCCTTCTTTCTGAAGGCCGCCTTGTGAACTTAGGTAATGCAACTGGTCACCCATCACGTGTAATGGATGGTTCTTTTGCTAACCAAGTTTTAGGCCAAATTCACTTATTCCAAGAGAAATTTGCTGACCTTCCTGCAAGCGAAAAAGCTGCAAAAATTCGCGTAGAAGTTCTTCCTAAGAAACTTGACGAAGAAGTTGCTGCAGCAATGGTTGCAGGTTTCGGTGGTGTACTTACTCAGTTAACTCAAGAGCAAGCCGATTATTTAGGTGTTGCTGTTGAGGGACCATTCAAATCTGACGCTTACAAATACTAAGAACTTAAGGGCAGACGGTGAACCGACTGCCCTTTTTTCTAAAAATCTTTCGCTGTTTACAAGGATTTGACATGACTAAACGTACACCTATTTCTTTTGAGTTTTTCCCGCCAAAAACTGATGCCGGTGCTGAAAAACTTCGTATTGTTCACCAAGAATTACAGCTATTAAATCCAGAGTTTTTCTCGATTACTTATGGCGCTGGTGGTTCTACTCGCGAACGTACACTTGCCGCTATTGAAGATTTCAACGGTAAAGGCACTCCTGTTGCCCCTCACCTTTCTTGTATTGGTGATGATAAGACGCGTATTGCTGAACTACTCGATTTATATAAAGCTCAAGGCATTGACCGTATTGTCGCTTTACGTGGCGACTTACCATCTGGACAGGTTGGTCTTGGCGAGCTTCCTTATGCTCAAGACTTAGTACGTTTTATTCGTGAGCACTCAGGTGATCATTTTCATATTGAAGTTGCAGCTTACCCAGAAATGCATCCTCAAGCTGAAAGTCTTGATTCAGACATCCAACGTTTTATTGAAAAAGTACAAGCTGGTGCCAATGCTGGAATTACCCAATTCTTCTTTAATCCAGATTCATACTTTTATTTTATGGAGCGTTTGGAAAAAGCTGGAATTAACATTCCGGTAGCTCCTGGTATCATGCCGATTACCAATGCAAGCAACTTAATTCGCTTTGCAGATGGTACTGGTGCTGAAATTCCTCGCTGGATCCGTAAGCAGTTACAAGCCTATGGCGATGACAGTGAAAGTATTAAAGCTTTTGGTCATGAAGTTGTTGTTAAGCTATGCGAACGCCTGATTGCAGGTGGTGCACCAAGCTTGCACTTCTACTCAATGAACCAAGTCGAACCAACTCGTCAACTTGTTGTTGATCTTGGTTTAAATTAATTTTGTAAGGCGTACCCAATGAATCGTTTTTTTATCGAAACTGAACTTACAGTTGGCTCAACAATTCAGCTGACTGAATCGGTATTCCATCATTGGGTACGTGTTTTACGTGCACAAATACAAGAACAAGCGACTCTATTTAATGGGCAAGGCGGAGAATATCTCGCAACATTGACCGAAATTAATAAAAAAAATGCATTTATCACAATTGAGAGTTTTAATCCTACAAACCGTAACGCTCCTTTTAAAGCTATTCTTGGTCAGGTCATGAGTAAAGGTGACCGAATGGATTATGCTATTCAGAAAGCCACTGAACTTGGTGTTAGCAAAATTCAGCTTTTAACCAGTGAACGTTGTGAAATGCGTTTGAAATATGACCGAGACCAAAAAAAATTAGACCATTGGCAAGCTGTTGCGATTGCAGCATGTGAGCAATGTGGACTTAACTTAGTCCCAGAAGTTTTAGCCCCTATTTCGCTTAATGAATGGCTAAGCTCTTCTGAGCTTCCTGCATCTAAATTTGTTTTGGCTCCTGAAAAAGAACAAAAAGATGTATTGTCAGGGATTCAGCCTGACCTTGCCCTATTAATTGGACCAGAGGGTGGTTTAAGCGAAAATGAAATTACGCAAGCGAATCAAGCTGGTTTTATGAACTGGTGTATTGGAGATCGTGTATTACGCACTGAAACTGCACCTGTTGTAGCATTATCTATTTTAAATTATCGGTTTTTATCCATATAAACTAATTGAACATTGATTAAATCAACAATTAAAGTTAACTTACTTTTACTGTATGAATATTAATTTAAATTTTTTTCCACTGATAAATCAGATTCTTTCTGTATAAATGTAAAAAAATAGGATAGAAAAATCTTATGTCTGGCCTTCAGGAAGAATATTTACAGCATCAAACAAAAATTGAACAGCTCCGGCTCTCAATTCAATATATTCGCTGGTATCTGATTAGCCTAATATTACTTTGCCTAATTTCAGCCCTTATTTTCTCTTGTTACTTTACTTCTTACATTACAAAGTTTATTTGGTCAATTGGCTTTACCGTTTTAATTTTTACCTGTCTATTATTTATTCCAAAACTTTTAACACAATATCGCGATATTAATTTTATTAAAAAAACTGATTTGACCCTGCAAGCTATTTGTTTGCTCTCTGGAATTTTAATGGGAATAAATATAATTGTTCTTCATTTTTCGCTTCCAGCTAGCTTAATCTCCGTATCCGATGTTCATATCCTAATCGCCCTATTTATTACTTCAGCACACATTATTGGTCTTACTTTTTTAACTCAGCAGCCCCGATATTTTTATTTACTCTTTATTCCAAGTACAGTTCCACTCCTTATTAGTCAATTTACCCATTCTCAAGTCACCCAACTTCCTTTTTACTTTGCTTATAACTTAGCCTTTGTAGCAACTTTGCTTTGTGCATATGCAACTCAACGTAACTATCAAAAAATTTCTCAACTATTATTTAAAAATAAGCAACTTGTACAAGTCGCAGAACAGCATACTCAATGGGCTGAAGAGTTATGTGTACAGCTCCAACAAGAAGTAAATAAATCCAAAGATATTGAAGCACAGCTTCAATTTAATAATCATTTACTCGAACAAAAAGTACGTGAGAGAACATACGACTTAACCAAAATGAATGAGAGGCTTGAAAGTCATCGTCATAATTTAGCATTTGCCCATGAAACTGCAGGTATTCGACCGTGGGACTGGGATATTGAAAAACAAAAACTAGAAATCACTTTTTTTGATCAACAAAAACAAACGCAAAATACCTCTTTACATCTCAAAGCCATATTAGAGCGTATTCATCCGAATGACCGAAAATTATTTGATGAACGTTTAAAAGAACATTTGGAAGGAAAATCTGATCATTTCAATATTACTTTTCGTATTTTACGTCGTAATGGCTCTTGGCGTTGGATTCATGATGTAGGGCGTGTCATTAGCCGTGATCCTAAAACCAATAAAGCTTTACGCATGGTTGGAATGACCAGAGATATTCATCAGGAAAAAAAAGATCAAGAGCATCTAAGACTCTGCGCTATTGTGCTTGAACAAGCTGCTGAAGGAATTTTCATTCTAGATGAAAAACTTAATTATATTGATGTTAATCCTTATTATGAAAAATTAACTGGTTTTTCAAAATCTGAGTTATTAAATCAGCAGTTATTTAACATCGCAATAAATCAGAAATTGCAGCAACAACAGTTTCATGACTCAATTACCCAACAACTTCTTAAAACTGGTGAATATATGGGCCAGTTTGATGAAAAATTTGCTTCGGGTAAGAGTGTTTATTTATGGCTTCATATTAATGCGGTTAAAGATGAACACAATCAAGTCATTAATTATATTGGTTTTGCACGTGATTTAACTGAGCAAAAACGCCAAGAGCAACATTTATCTTATTTAAAAAATTATGATAGTTTAACTCACCTTCCTAACCGTTTTTATTATTACAATCAATTACATCAATATTTAGTCAATCCCTCTTATAGTTTTAAAAATCTGGCATTAATTCGAATTAATATTGATAGATTTAGAGCATTTAATGAGTTCTTAAATAATGATAGTGGTGACGAACTACTGAAACAATTTGCACAGCGTCTACGTCTCACCAATATTAATGCTATTTTAGTCGCTTATTTAAATGGGGATGATTTTGCGATTATTTATGAAATATCACCGATTCACCCAAATATTGAGCAATATTGCCAAAATATATTACAAGCTTTGAATGCACCTTTTTATATTGATCAGCAGGAATATTTTATTACAGCATCTATTGGAGTCGCTTGTTTTCCAGAACATGGCAGACAAGTTGACCATCTTAACAACCACGCAGAACAAGCATTGTCAGAAGCAAAACGTCTGGGCGGCAATACTATTAGCTATTATTGTAATAAAACAACAAATCCATATAAGACAGCCGATTTAGAACAAGAGCTCCGTAAAGCCATTCAAAATGATGAGTTCGTTGTTTATTACCAACCGAAAATTAATTTAAATGACAAATCAGTTAAGGGTTTTGAAGCTTTAATTCGCTGGCAACATCCTGAAAAAGGACTAGTTATGCCGAATATGTTTATTCCTTTTGCTGAACGTAGTAGCCTTATTTCTGATATCGGTAAAGTCGTTTTAGATAAAGTCGGCAAACAATTACAAGAATGGAAAAAAGCTGGCTATACAGATATCCAAGTCTCGGTAAATATTGTTGCCCAACAAATTCATCGAGGTCTCTTACTTAATGACTTGGATGAGTTTTTAGAACAATATCAGTTAGATGGTTCAAATTTAGAGCTAGAAATTACCGAATCGGCTTTATTAGACAATACTGATAATGTGAAAAAATTATTGCATTCAATTAAAGAACGCAATATTTCAATTGCACTCGATGATTTTGGTACAGGTTATTCATCTCTAGCTTATCTAACAGAGTACCCAATCGATATTTTGAAAATAGATCGAGCCTTTATTTCTAAAATTGGTGATCAAAAACAAGAAGCGATTGTCAATGCTATGATTGCGATGGGCAAAAGTATGGGATTAAAACTGGTTGCTGAAGGTGTTGAAACTGAGGAACAAGTCATTTATCTACAAAAACAACAATGTGATTTTTTACAAGGCTATTTCTTTAGTCGCCCACTCCATCCAAATCAGATTATTCAATATCTACAATCAAATACGTATATTTCATAATTGTTTTAACAGTCTATTTTACATGCGCTGGTTTTTCCAAAAATGAGCGTTTTTGACTGTGAGAAATAAAGAAGTAGTGTTATATTCTTTAGCATTTAGCTCACTACGGGGCTATTGGCAATTCGTCTACTATTCTCTTAATTGGTAAAAATTAAAGCAAAGTAAACGAAATGAGTTGCCTCCCCCTAAATGAGTGATTTGACTAGTTTGCTTTTTTGTATCAAATAGAGACTCAGATGGACGATCAATCTTTAAAACAGGCCGCTTTAAATTACCACGAATATCCAAATCCAGGGAAAATCAGCGTCACGCCTAGTAAGCAACTCGTCAACCAACGAGATTTGGCTCTAGCTTATTCACCAGGGGTTGCTGCTCCATGTTTAGAGATTGAACGTGATCCTTCAGCTGCTGCAAAATACACAGCGCGTGGTAACTTAGTTGCTGTTGTCAGTAACGGTACTGCGGTTCTTGGTTTAGGTAACATCGGTCCATTAGCTTCTAAACCGGTAATGGAAGGTAAAGGCGTTCTGTTTAAAAAGTTCGCTGGTGTTGATGTATTTGATATTGAAATTGCTGAAAACGATCCAGATAAAATCGTTGATATTGTTGCTTCATTAGAACCAACTTTTGGCGGCATTAACCTTGAAGATATCAAAGCACCAGAATGTTTCTATATTGAGAAGAAACTTCGTGAACGCATGAAAATTCCCGTGTTCCATGATGACCAACACGGTACAAGTATTATTGTAGGTTCAGCATTATTAAATGCTCTACAAATCGTTAACAAGAAAATTGAAGAAATCAAAATCGTTGCTTCAGGTGCAGGTGCTGCTGCCCTTTCTTGTTTAGATTTACTTTGCGCGTTAGGCGTAAATAAAGAAAATATCATTGTTGCCGATTCTCGTGGTCTACTTACGACTTCACGTGAAGGCTTAGATGAATCTAAAAAGCGTTATGTACAAGACATTAAAGCGACTCAATTACATGAAGTAATGGCTGGCGCAGATATGTTCTTAGGTCTTTCAGCTGCAGGTATTCTCACCAAAGATATGGTGAAACAAATGGCTGAAAATCCAATTATTTTTGCATTAGCAAACCCAGATCCAGAAATTCTGCCTGAACATGCACATGAAGTACGTCCTGATGTCATTATGGCAACTGGTCGTTCGGACTACCCGAACCAAGTAAACAATGCGTTATGTTTCCCTTATATCTTCCGTGGTGCACTTGACGTAGGTGCGACAACCATTAACGAAGATATGAAAATTGCATGTGTACACGCAATTGCACGTATGGCTCACGTAGAAGCTGACGCAGCTACTTATGGTGAAAAATCTGCTTCATTTGGTCGTGACTACTTAATTCCACGCCCACTTGATCAACGCTTAATTTTAGAAATCGCACCTGCTGTTGCTAAAGCAGCAATGGATTCAGGTGTTGCAACTCGCCCTATCGAAGATTTCTCTGCATATCGTCAAAAACTTTCTGAGTTTGTTTATAACTCAGCATTCTTGATGAAACCAATCTTTGCTCAAGCAAAAACAGATCCTAAACGTATTGCATATGCTGAAGGCGAAGATGAGCGCGTATTACGTGCTGTTCAAATTGCAGTTGATGAAGATTTAGCTAAACCAATTTTAGTTGGTCGTACTGCAGTCATTGAAGCAAACATCAAAAAATTAGGTCTACGTTTACAACACGGTGTAAATATTGAGATTGTAGATCAAGAACAAAACCCGATGTACGAAGAGTTTTGGAAAGACTACTACCAAACAATGCAACGTAAAGGCATTACTGTTGAATATGCTCAACGTGAAGCTCGCCGTCGTTCAACTTTAATTGCATCTCTTCTGGTTAAATTCGGCAAAGCAGATGGTATGTTATGTGGTACGTACAGTAGCTATAACATTCACCTTGACTTTGTGCGTAACGTTATTGGTCTTAAAGAAGGCATGAACAACTTCTTCACGCTCAATGCATTAATGCTTGAAGACCGTAATTTGTTTATTGCTGATACGTATGTAAATACTAACCCGACTGCTGAACAACTTGCTGAAATGACAATTTTAGCAGCTGAAGAAGTACGTCGCTTTGGTATTACACCACGCGTAGCTTTACTTTCTCATTCAAGCTTCGGTAGCGACCAGACTGATTCAAGCGCTCAAAAAATGCGTGAAGTTTATCGTATTTTATCTGAGCAAGCTCCAGAGCTTGAAGTTGAAGGTGAAATGCATGGTGATGCAGCATTAGATGAAAGTATCCGTCAATATGCTTTCCCAGGTTCACGTTTCAAAGGTTCAGCAAACTTGCTTATTATGCCGAACCTAGATGCAGCAAACATTTCATTTAACTTGTTAAAAGCAACTTCTGGTAACAACGTTACAATTGGTCCAATTTTGCTAGGTGCTGCTAAACCAGTTCATATTTTGACACCTACAGCGACGACTCGCCGCCTTATCAATATGACTGCTTTAACTGTTGCTGAAATTCAACAACAAGAAAAGTAATTTAGAAACTGCTTTTTACGAAAAGCTCTCTAATCACTTGAGAAAACCTCTATTCTGTAGCATGATTGCTTGAAGAATAGAGGTTTTTTCATGCAAGTGTATTTAGTAGGCGGTGCCGTCCGAGATTTTTTACTTGGGCATCCCTATCAAGAAAAAGACTATGTTGTTGTCGGTGCAACGCCGGAACACATGCTCGCCCAAGGTTTCCAGCCTGTAGGCAAAGATTTCCCTGTGTTTCTTCATCCTCAAACCAAAGAAGAATACGCACTTGCACGAACCGAACGAAAGTCTGGTCAGGGATATCATGGGTTTCAATTCTTTACTGATACAACCGTAAGTTTAGAAGACGACTTAATTCGCCGTGACTTAACAATTAATGCAATTGCCATGGATCAAGATGGCAAAATATATGATCCATATGGCGGTCAAAGCGACTTAGAAAATAAAATTCTACGTCATGTTTCAGAAGCATTTACTGAGGATCCCCTACGGGTTTTGCGTGTCGCTCGTTTTGCTGCACGATATTTTCCATATGGTTTTCAAATTGCGCCAGAGACTTTGCAACTTATGCAAACCATGGCAGAGTCAGGTGAACTGGATGCATTAACACCAGAGCGTGTTTGGAAAGAGACCTCTCGCGCTTTAATGGAAACTCATGCAGATATTTATTTTCAAACTTTGCGTGATTGTGGCGCATTAAAACATCTTTTCCCTGAAATTGATGCTTTATTTGGTGTACCTCAACGTCCTGAATATCATCCTGAAGTAGATTGTGGCGTTCATACCCTTATGTCATTACAACAAGCTTGTAAATCGAATTACTCACTCGATGTACGTTTTGCTGTTTTAGTGCATGATTTAGGTAAGGCTCTTACTCCAGCCGATGAGCTTCCTCGTCATATCATGCATGAAGAACGTGGAATTAAACCAGTTACTCAATTATGTGAACGTTTAAGAGTCCCAACGCAAACCAAGCAGTTGGCATTATCAGTGTGTAAAGAGCATTTAAAATGCCACCAGATTATGTCATTAAAGCCAGGTACTTTATGGCGTCTATTACAACGCTTAGATGTTTTACGTCGTCCAGAAAGAGTAGAAGCTTTTGTCCAAGCCTGTGAATGTGATGCAAAAGGCAGATTAGGGCTAGAAGATCGTCCGTATCCTCAAGCTCAATATATGCGTGAAGCGATGCAGATTGTTCGCTCTATTAAAGTTCAGGATTTACCAGAGAACATTAAGGGTGCAGAAATTGGTGAAATGCTCATTCAATATCGAATTGAGGCTTTAGCTGAGTTTAAAAATCAACATCAAAGCCTTAGCCACTCTTAATCAGTAGTCATAAAAAAAGCCTCATCTTGAGGCTTTTTTTTATTGAGGTTTTAACGTTTAGGAAGCGGGATATACTGAGATTGAGTATTTTGCGCTTTTCGCTCGCCCACAGTCACAACAAAGTTTTGTTGTTTACCATCTCGTTCAACCAATACATTAATTTCACTATTTGGCGCCTGTAAAGCAACGTAGTTAATCAAATGAGAAGCCGAAGTAATCGGTTCATTATTCACCTGAACAATTTTATCGCCCACTTTAATACCAGCAGAAGCCGCTGGACCATTTTTTAATACATCAGCAACGATTACACCAACTGGTGGTTTTGGTGCCAATACATCGTCTTGTGTAGGTGGTAGTAAACTAATACCTAACCAACCACGAACCACACGGCCATCTTTTAAAATTGAGTTAAGTACTTGTTGACAAACCTTCGCGGGAATAGCGAAACCAATACCTAAAGAACCACCCGATTGTGAAAAAATAGCAGTATTGACGCCAATCAAGTTACCAGCAACGTCAATTAAGGCTCCCCCTGAATTTCCAGGGTTAATTGCTGCATCAGTTTGAATAAAGTCTTCATAGGTATTAATACCTAAATCTGATCGACCTGTCGCTGAAACAATACCTTGAGTTACCGTTTGTCCTACACCAAACGGGTTACCAATTGCTAAAACAACGTCACCCACTTCATTACCACTCAATTTAAATGGCAATACTGGCAGTTTATCTAAATCGATTTTAATAACTGCCAAATCTGTATCTGGGTCAGTCCCCACAATTGTAGCTTCTGCACGACGTCCGTCATGTAAAGCAACTACGATCTGGTCAGCTTGGGCAATCACATGGTTGTTGGTAAGAATATAACCATCAGCACGAACAATAACCCCTGAACCTAAGCTATTTTCATTTTGCTGTTGTTGTTCGGGAACCTGATTTCCAAAAAATTCACGGAAAACCGGATCACTTAATAAAGGATGATTTTGTTTAACTTTCTGGGTCGTAAAAATATTAACAACTGCCGGCGCTGCAACTTTTACCGCAGCACTATAAGATACCACCCCACCCGTTCGAGAAGTATTCACCAGAGGCTCAACTTTCTCAGCAGGCATTTGCACCCCATCAACTGCAACAGTTGGTTTCGGCTGATGGTATTTTTGCCATGCAATAAAACTGGCAATTACAATAATAAGTAACACCCAAGGTAACCATGTAAAGGTGCGGCGCACGTTCATATCCTCTACGCAAAGAAGTTTTTAATTAAATTAATATATTGAACAAAAAGAGTTTTCAGTTAAGCATTTTAAATTAAATATGTCGATATACATAAAAAAGTCAAAAAAGATTTGTCTAGCTTTAGTTACACAACAAAATATGTTTCTATAGCTTTAGCAACTTTTACTACTCAATTCAGGAAATATCATGGCAAATTTGCATGAAATTATTCAGTGGTGCGACCAAACCTTAAAAGCAGCAGAGTTTAAAGATTACGCACCAAATGGCCTGCAAATTGAAGGTTCAACTGAAGTAAAACGTATTGTTTGTGCAGTGACTGCTTCTGAAGATGCAATTGATGCAGCTATTGCTCAAAATGCCGATCTATTACTTGTACACCACGGTTATTTTTGGAAAGGCGAACCGTATCCTATTACTGGTATGCGAGGCAACCGCATTAAAAAACTCATTCAAAATAATATTTCATTAGTCGCTTATCATCTACCTTTAGATGCACACCCATCTTTAGGCAATAATATCGCCATTGCAGAAAAGCTAAACTTGCAAAGCTTAGAACCACTCGATTTAACCGAGAAACACCCAATTGGTAATATTGGTTATTTAGAACAAGCACTTTCTGTAGATGACTTTAAAGCAAAACTACAAAACAGTTTTGATTTTAAAGTGATTCACTTACCAGCCGAGAAGAAAACGATTCAAAAAGTAGGTTTCTGTACAGGCGGCGCTCAAGATTTTATTGCTAAAGCTGCTTTGCAAAATTGTGATGCCTATATTTCAGGGGAAGTCAGTGAACGAACTTTTTACGAAGCAAAAGAATTAGGTGTTCATTATTTTGCCTGTGGTCACCATGCAACCGAACGTTATGGAGTTCAGCGTTTGGCACAAGCCATTTCAAAACAGTTCACAGTTGAATCTGAATATTTTGAATTGAATAATCCGATTTAATTAAGTCTTTTTTTCAATCTGTGTTATGCGTATTAATTAGATCTTTATTGTGTATAGTTCTTTAAAACGATGCCCTATTGTTAACAGAATCATTTACAATAGAGCCACTTAATATTGTATAACCCAGCAAATGCAAGGAATAGGAACATGACAACCATTACTTTACCTGCACTTCCATATGGCTATGATGATTTAGCGCCACATATCAGTAAAGAAACTTTAGAATACCATCACGACAAACACCATAACACCTATGTTGTTAACTTAAACAACTTAATCAAAGGCACTGACCTTGAAGGTAAAACTTTAGAAGAAATCATCAAAGCAACTGCTGGTGACGCATCTAAAGCTGGTATTTTCAACAATGCTGCTCAAGTTTGGAACCACACTTTCTACTGGAACAGCATGAAGCCAAATGGTGGTGGTAAACCTACTGGCGCAATCGCTGCTAAAATCGACGAAGCTTTTGGTAGCTACGAAAAATTTGCAGAAGAATTTACTGCTGCTGCAACAACTCAATTCGGTTCAGGTTGGGCTTGGTTAGTTGCTGATGAAGTAAACGGTAAACTTTCTATTACTAAAACTTCAAATGCAGACACTCCACTTGCACATGGTCAAATTGCTGTATTAACAATTGACGTATGGGAACATGCTTACTACATCGATTTCCGTAACTTACGTCCTAAATACATCGCAACTTTCTTAGAAAGCCTTGTGAACTGGGACTATGCAAATGCAAAACTTGCAGGTCAGCCAGCTGGTGTAGAGAAATAATTTTATTTCTTTATAAAAAACCACCCTCTTTAGGGTGGTTTTTTTATTTTTAAGGCAACAAAAGCATATTAATCAAGCAAACGATTCATTTTCTTTAATATTCTTATTGACGCTTTTAGATTTCATCCATAAAATGCGCATCAGATTCTCCAATAGCTCAGTCGGTAGAGCGACGGACTGTTAATCCGCAGGTCCCTGGTTCGAGCCCAGGTTGGAGAGCCATCTACTAATCTCCCATAGCTCAGTCGGTAGAGCGACGGACTGTTAATCCGCAGGTCCCTGGTTCGAGCCCAGGTGGGAGAGCCAAGATTCTAAAAGCCCGCATTTATTGCGGGTTTTTTCTTTTCTAATCATCTAATAACTTTCTATTATTTTGAATAAAATCAATGTTTCGTGTATTTTTAAGCCAAACGATTAGATATTCTCACTAATTCTGCTATTAAGGCTTGACCCAGCCCCCTTTCCTGCCTAAAATCCTTTTCCAGATTCTCCCATAGCTCAGTCGGTAGAGCGACGGACTGTTAATCCGCAGGTCCCTGGTTCGAGCCCAGGTGGGAGAGCCAAGATTCTAAAAGCCCGCATTTATTGCGGGTTTTTTCTTTTCTAATCATCTAATAACTTTCTATTATTTTGAATAAAATCAATGTTTCGTGTATTTTTAAGCCAAACGATTAGATATTCTCACTAATTCTGCTATTAAGGCTTGACCCAGCCCCCTTTCCTGCCTAAAATCCTTTTCCAGATTCTCCCATAGCTCAGTCGGTAGAGCGACGGACTGTTAATCCGCAGGTCCCTGGTTCGAGCCCAGGTGGGAGAGCCAAGATTCTTAAAAACCCACTCATTACGAGTGGGTTTTTATTTGTATGATGTTGTCACATGTTCGAATCGAGTCACTTATTTTTTATTATTTTAGGTTGCTTAAGCACCTGTATTTTTCTTGTTGTTTGTTTACGTCCCTATTTATTCCCAAAACAAAAATTCTTTGCTCGTCCTGTCATTACTAATTTTGAAACTCAAATGTTTATACGTCTAAAACAGAGTTTCCCAAGTTGCCATGTTTTAGCGCAAGTGGCGTTTAGCGCATTAATCACCAGCAATGACTATAAGGTTCGTAGCCAGTTCAATCGTAAAGTTACCGACTTTGTTTTGCTTAATGACAAAATGGAAGTAATTGCTATTATTGAGTTAGATGACCCTACTCACCTTGAAAAAGCAGAAGAAGACCGTCTACGCGATCAAATGCTGACAGAAGCCGGATATATCGTAAAACGTTATACAAGCATACCGAGCGTACGCCAACTACAAAGAGATATTCATTGAACAGCTAATGCTATTTCTTATCTGAATTTGCAGCCTGTTTTTCAGCTATTCTTTTTTCTATTTCTATACGTTGCTGCTCATATTGTTTTTTATTCTTAGCATCACTCTTTGCAGCCAAGAAAAGTATTCCAATAATTAAAAAAGGAATAAGTAAACCCAACACCATTAATAACCAAGGGACAGATTTTTTTTCAACTGATTGCTGACTCATAAGTGATTTAAACTCGAACATCATTAATTTTAAGCTATGTAACAATATAACAAAAAAGAGCCTATATAAAGGCTCTTTTATTAAGCTAAATGCTAGTTAAATAAAACTTAGAACTTACCTGTACAGTGCGGGCTTTGGCTAGCATCTTTCTGTGCATCAGTTAAAACAATACCGGTACCTGCTGACATATTCGTTTGAATAAAATCTATGGCATTTGCATTTTGACATACGATTGCTTGTGTATGAGTCGCATTCGGTACAATAGTTAAGTTATATCCCTTATCGTACCCAGCTTGAGGGAAAAATTTCAAAGCATTCGCTTTCATATTTGCGAATAAGGCTTGTGTTACTACAGGCAATACTGCTTGATCTTTTTCACCTTGAATAATAAATACAGGTGCTTTAATAACTTTTTCAGCTGTAGCATTCGTTGCAGGTTGAGTCGATGTTAAAAAACTTTGAACTACTTGATCGGTCTTGAATTTATTTAGATCAATACCGTACTGTGAAATTTGATGCGTAGGGTCAGCTAAGAAAGCTAGGATTCCTGCTTTAAATTTCTCTTGTAAACCATTTGCAGTATCAGGTGCAGGATAACTTAGACATGTACCATCATCTCCTGTACGACCATAAGCCAATTCTGCAATATCAGCTGCCCCTGATGTAAAGATTGACTTCAAATCATAATTTGGTTGCTGTGCTTTAATCCCAGCACTTGCAAAAGCAGCATATGCTAACAATTCAGCATATCCTTCTGCAGTTTTATCAATTGTTGGTACAGCAAGCGCCAGTGGATCATTTGGAGACATTTGCCCTGCAGCAATCGCTGCATCAATTTGTCTACGCGCTATAATTGCCTGATCTAGCTTACTAACTGCAAAATTACTATCTTGATTCATTGCAGGATCAATATAAATTTGAATAATTGTGCCCAAGCTTGATGCCGGCGCCCCAGCTACAGCACCTTTATAACTTGTATCTGTATTGGCGAATTCAGCAGTACCTAATGATGCATGTCCACCTTGTGATTGGCCAATTGACATCCAATCGCCTTTCAACTGATTTCCATAATGGTCTTTTGCTGCCTTGACTGCTGCTAATGCGGATTTTGCTTCACTAGATAAGTTTAAGTACGGATGTACACCTGGCGTACCTAAACCCTCATAATCTGGTGCAATAATCACATAACCTGCTGCTAATAAGTTTTCAGCTAAAATTTTAAATCGCGGATTAATTGCATTTTTACTTGGCGCGCAACTATCTCCTACTCCTACAGTTCCATGCTCCCATACAACCACTCGATAACCATCTTTAGGTTGCGAGGCTTTTGGGAACAATACCATAGCAGTAGCAGTGGCTGTTTTTCCCTGCACATTTGTCATGTTATAAGTCATGACTTTAATTGATGAAGCATTATCAACTTTATCTATAGCGTAATTACTTTCAGACAAAAAAGTCTTATTTGAATCTATCCCAGTGTAATCGTCATTGTTGTCATTACATGCTGTAAGAAATAATGCTGAAACCGATAATGTTATAGTTAAAGCGATTTTTGACCGTTTCATAAAATATCCTTTTTATGTTATGTGTTATTTATTCCGCATAATTTTTATGCACAAATATTAAGACATAAAAAAAGTGCTCTGCATAGAACACTTTTCAACCTCATGGTCATTTTTACTATATGAAATTTAAAAATATTCCTAGAAAAATGATTAATCCTACCCAGCGATTGTGACGAAATGCCCAGAAACAAACCTGAGGGTTGCGGTCTTTGGTTTTAATTGTTTGATATATAAAATCGAATGCCACAACAATTAAAGCAACAATTGCCCATGGAAATAAGATATTTTCTAAATACAACGCCGTTCCTATCAAAACAAGACTGGCTGCTTGTAGGAGTGCAATAATCTGGATGTCATATCGACCAAAAAGAATAGCTGTAGATTTCACACCAATCTTTAAATCATATTCACGGTCTGTAATTGCATATTGAGTGTCATAAGCCACTGTCCAAGCCAAATTACCAAAATACAGCAGCCAGCAAGTCAGATCCGGAGTTTTACCTACAGCAGTAAAGGCCATTGGAATTGACCATGAAAATGCTGCTCCTAAAAAAACTTGCGGTAAGTTGGTATAGCGTTTCATAAATGGATAAATAAACGCTAAAAATAACGCGCCAAATGACCAATAAAAAGTTTCTATAGGTAAAAAGAACAAAAGACATGCACTTGCTAAAACAAGACCTAAGAATACATATACTGCTTCCCTCGCACGAATAACACCTGTTGCCAAAGGACGAGTTTTTGTACGCTCTACATGACCATCTACTTTACGATCAGCAAAGTCATTAATCGCACATCCAGCAGCGCGCATAAAAATAACGCCTAAAATCATGACGAATAAAATACCTAAATTCGGTATTCCTTTTGATGCAACCCAAAGTGCCCACATGGTTGGCCAAAACACCAGTTCTGTACCAATTGGCTTATCAAATCGGCATAGATAATAATAAGCTTCTAAACGCTGACGCCATGTTGTACCTGTTGCAGTCGTCATAGTAATTCCTTGTCGTGCTGCTGATATAAAAAAGCTTCAAAAGCCGGTAAGAATGTTTCTTGAACAATAAATTTACACCCATGCCAAGTATAGCAACTTTGTCGCGTCCAACCTTCGGGTAAGCGAATAATACGGCGATCACACAGTGGCGTAGTTCTTTGAAATAAAAAACGACCTATCGGTTTAGAACCAATATGCTGAAATATACGGGCTTTTTTTTGTAAGCTTTGAATTGGAAAAATACTTTTTGCTTTAACCCAAGGTTCCACTTCACAACCATATAAATATGTTTCCCTTACCCATGAAGTGTGGGTATAAGGCATATTCATCCATTGACTGTCTGCAAAAGTTAAACGCTGAAAGTGTTCTTTAAAAGGTTTTACGCTGAACTGTCCACCGCCAAGTTCAGTCAATTGTTGGGTCAGAGAACCAGACGCATACAACCATGTTTTCAATGCAGGATTTAATACTTCTTCCTGTTTAAGTACTGGTTGTCGTTTACGCATAATCTGCTCACATGAAAACTCGCACCTAGTTTACCCCAATTTTTTGATAAAAAACGTAGAGAATTCAATCAACATTCCAAGTAATAAAAAAGCCTGCATAAGCAGGCTTTTTTACGAAATACGTATTACAAGCTGTAGTACATATCGAATTCAACTGGGTGAGTAGTCGTGTTAAGACGACGTACATCTTCAGTTTTAAGTTCAATATATGCATCAAGCATTTCTTTAGTGAACACGCCGCCTTTTAACAAGAATTCGTGATCTGCTTGAAGTGCTTCAAGAGCCATATCTAAGCTATGAGCAACTGTTGGGATTTTTGCTTCTTCTTCTGGAGGAAGATCATACAAGTTCTTGTCAGCAGCTTCGCCCGGATGGATCTTGTTTTGGATACCGTCGATACCAGCCATTAACAATGCAGCGAAACCTAAGTATGGGTTCATCATTGGGTCTGGGAAACGAGCTTCGATACGCTTACCTTTAGGGCTAGAAACGTATGGAATACGGATAGACGCAGAACGGTTACGCGCTGAGTAAGCAAGCATAATTGGTGCTTCGAAGTGAGGAACCAAACGCTTGTATGAGTTTGTAGATGGGTTTGTGATTGCATTCAATGCACGAGCGTGCTTGATGATACCACCGATGAAGTACAACGCCATTTCTGAAAGACCAGCATATTCATCACCAGCAAACAAGTTCTTGCCATCTTTAGAGATAGACATGTGAACGTGCATACCAGAACCGTTATCACCTACCATTGGTTTAGGCATAAACGTAGCTGTTTTTGCATATTGATGTGCAACGTTCCAAACAGCATATTTGAACTGTTGAACTTCGTCAGCTTTACGAACAAGAGTATTGAAGCTCACACCAATTTCTAACTGGCAAGAAGCAACTTCATGGTGATGTACTTCTACACGACCTGGGCCCATGATATCTTCGATTTTTGCACACATTTCTGCACGCATATCTTGTGAAGAATCAACTGGAGGAACTGGGAAGTAACCGCCTTTAACACGTGGACGGTGACCAGAGTTACCAGACTCATAGTCTTTACCAGTAGACCAAGCAGCTTCTTCAGCGATTAATGTATGACGAGCGCCAGACATATCGATGTCCCATTTCACTTCGTCAAATACAAAGAATTCTGGTTCTGGACCGAAGAATGCAGTATCACCGATACCTGTAGATTTTAAGTATTCTTCTGCACGGCGAGCAATCGAACGTGGGTCACGCTCATAACCTTGACCAGTTGAAGGTTCAATAACGTCACAAGTCACAACTACAGTTGGTTCAGCAAAGAACGGGTCGATGAAACCAGTTTCCGCATCTGGACGTAAGATCATGTCAGATGCTTCAATACCTTTCCAACCAGCGATTGAAGAACCATCAAACATTTTACCGTCTTCAAAAGTATCTTCATCAATAGAATCAGCTGGGTAAGTTACGTGCTGTTCTTTACCCTTAGTATCAGTAAAGCGAAAATCGACCCATTTTGCGCCACTTTCTTGTATGAGTTGAAGGACCTTGTTCGCCATGCTCATTTTGCTCCAATGAAATTTTGTTGCACTTGTTAAGTGCGTGTTAGTTGCTGGTATTTATTAAGCAATTCTCATACCAACTTTATAAGACTTACCTAAAACATTGAATTACTTATAAGTATTCATGATTTAGGCCCCTTGTCTTGAACCCATTATACTGTTTGCTTGTGCAAATGCACCATATTCACACATTTTCAAATTATGGCATATTTAAATAGCTTATTATTGCCCTAATTTAGTGCAAAATTGTTGCACTGATATAATCCGCTGCATCAATTTCTAACAGTCGTTCATGATCATAATACTTTCTTATATATAATGTTGAGATTCTTATTAGATTACACAAAAAATATTTATGCTTCTTAAAGCATCCATTCTCACTCATTTTTACGTTGTTTAGATGACTTAATCGCCTTGGTTAAGCCATCCAAGTAAGTTCTTTATTGTTTATTTACAATCTACCAAATAGTTTTCATTTTGATGAATTCTTATAGAGCATTTCAGTACTCGGCAGTTCTTTGATTCTTCAAATGAACGCTCCTTTGTGTTATTCGCTATCTACAAACTCTACTATTCATGTTCTTTTTCATTCACTGTTTTTATACAAGGTAAATTTGCTTTTATTGTTAAAAATAACTAAAAAATAAAAACATAAATTTTGGTTATAAATAAACAAACTAAAAGTTATGTTTATAAAAAACATAAAATCATTCAAGGATTTGAATAATGAAACATGAACTTGAACAGACCGATAAAGCATTTTTCGGTCATCCAAAACCATTAAAAACTTTATTTTTTACAGAACTTTGGGAAAGATTTTCTTATTACGGAATTCGCCCCTTACTTGTTCTTTATATGGTTGCTATGGTGAATGACGGTGGGCTAGCACTTGATCGACCAACTGCCGCAGCTATTGTGGGATTATTTGCAGGCTCAATGTATTTAATGACAGTTTTTGGTGGGTGGATTGCTGATAACTGGTTAGGTCAGGCGCGTGCTGTCTGGTACGGTTCAATTATTATTGCTTTAGGTCACTTATCAATTGCCCTCACCACCATTTTTGATCAATTCTTTTTTTATTTCGGTCTAGTTCTGATTGTTCTTGGCTCTGGTTTATTTAAAACTTGTATTTCAGTAATTGTCGGAACTTTATACAAAGCTCAAGATAGTAGACGAGATGCCGGATTCTCCATTTTTTATATGGGAATTAATATGGGCTCGTTTATTGCCCCGCTCATTACAGGTCTATTAGCTCGCGATTATGGCTGGCATTTAGGCTTTGGTATCGGTGGCCTTGGGATGTTGATAGCGTTGTTAATTTTCCGCTTTTTGGCTATCCCTCAACTTCAAACTTTTAATGAACTGCGTCAAGAATCTAACACCTGTAGCAAACCTGTCGTAGAAAATAAAAATGCACCCAAAATTGTGTTTAGTTTTTTATTTTTGGTTGCAGTAGTTATTGGACTAACTTTCTTTGGCATCATTCACATCAACCCAGTCGTTGTTGCAACCTACTTAACTGTAGGAATTAGCATTGGAATTATTGCTTATTTTGCATACTTATTGCTTTTCCTGAATTTAGAACAAAATGAAAAATTTAAAATAATTATTTGCTTCGTTTTATTAGCAGCATCTGCTCTATTCTGGTCAGCTTTTGAACAAAAACCCACAACTTTTACTTTATTTGCGCAAGATTATACGGACCGTATTGTTTTCGGTTTTGAGGTTCCGACGGTATGGTTTGAATCAATCAATGCTCTTTTTATTATTATCTTTGCTCCAGTTGCAGCTTGGCTATGGGCAAAACTTGGTAAGGCAAATAAAGATCCAAGCTATATCAGCAAATTTATTATTGCGTTGTTATTCGCAGCAGGTGGCTTTTTGCTTATGACTTTAGCCAGTCATTTTGCTATTCATGGTGGGGCAGTTTCACCATTTTGGTTAGTCGGTACATTATTTCTTCTTACCATAGGTGAACTTTGCTTAAGCCCAATTGGCTTATCAACCATGACCAAACTTGCGCCCGATGTTATACGCAGTCAAATTATGGGTTTATGGTTCACTGGTTCAGCTTTAGGCAATCTCATGGCAGGTCTCATTGGCGGACATGTATCGGCAGATGGTATTAATCATTTACCTAGCCTATTTATGCGCTGTGTATTGGCCTTGGTTATTGGCGCAATCGTGTTATTTTTATTAAAGAAACCAATGAATAAATTAATGGGCAAAAGTACCAGCAAAGTTCAACCTGATTTGGAAACGATATGAACAACTTAACTGTTCCAGAAAAACTAGCGAAACTTCGAGAACTCATGACCAATCAAAGTATTGATGCTTTGGTTGTGATGAGTGCAGACCCCCATATGTCTGAATATTTACCAGACTATTGGAAAGCAAGGCAGTGGTTAAGCGGTTTTAGTGGTTCTGTCGGCACTTTAGTTGTGACCCAAAACTTTGCAGGACTCTGGGCCGATGGGCGCTATTGGGTACAAGCCGAACAACAACTCGCTGGAACTGGCTTTCAATTACAAAAACTGACCAGTGATGAGTCTTCAACACATCTCGCCTGGATTGAGAAAAATCTACCAGCTAGTTCGGTCATTTCAGTAAATGGACAAACACTTTCAATCCAGCAGTTTAAAGCGTTGGAAAATACGGCAAATCAACATGGTTTTAAGCTTGAAACACAGCAAGATTTAATCGGCTCGATCTGGTCTAATCGTCCAGAACTTCCTTTAGAACAGATTCATTTAATGCCTGAAGGGTTAAATGCGCTATCTCGTAAAGAAAAAATTCAGGCAATACGCGATGCTTTAAATAGTAAAGCGATTGAAGGACATTTCATTTCATCTTTAGATGATATTGCCTGGGTTTTAAATGCACGCGGACAAGATGTAGAGTACAACCCTGTATTCCTTTCCCATTTATACATCAGTACTCAACAGGCTGTTTTATTCATTGATAGCAACAAAGTCGATTCAACCATTCAACAGGCTTTCAAAGCTGATGGCGTTGAAATTCGTGACTATCAAGATTCAGCTCAGTTTTTAGCAAATATTTCTAATGCATCTGTGCTGTTAGATCCAGCTAAAGTATCGATTTTTCATGAGCAAGCCATCGCAAAAGATATTCGGATTGTTTACGACATCAACCCAAGTACACTTTTTAAATCGCGTAAACATGAAAGCGAAATTGCTCATATCCGCCATGCCATGGTGAAAGATGGTGTTGCCCTTTGCCACTTTTTCCACTGGTTAGAGAAAGCCCTTTATCAAGATCAACGCATTTCAGAACTCACCATTGATGAGAAAATTACAGCCTTCCGCGCTCAGCAAGAGGGTTTTATAGGCCCAAGTTTTTCAACGATTGCTGGCTTTAATGCCAATGGTGCTCTACCCCATTACCGTGCAACTGAAGAGCACTATTCATTTATCGAAGGTGATGGTCTGTTACTGATTGACTCTGGTGGACAATATGTAGACGGCACTACCGACATTACTCGTGTTGTTCCTGTCGGGACTCCAACAGAACAACAAAAACGTGACTATACCTTAGTTCTAAAATGTCATATTGCTTTAGCAAAAACCATTTATCCAGAAGGTTTAGCTGCTCCTCTACTCGATTCAATTTGTCGTCATACTTTATGGCAACATGGTTTAGATTATCGCCACGGCACAGGTCACGGCGTAGGCTTTGCACTTAACGTGCATGAAGGACCACAAGTGCTTTCTTATTACGCGCCTATTCATGCCTACAGCAAATTGCGTGAAGGTATGATTCTTTCTAATGAACCGGGCTTATATCATGAAGGACAATACGGTATTCGTATTGAAAATCTGGTTGCAAACAAACTTCACTCAGGGTTTGAGAAAACTTATGGCGATTTCTTAGAGTTTGAAACGCTGACCCTTTGCCCAATTCATTTAGACTGTATTGTCGTTGACATGCTAACAGATGAAGAAAAAGACTGGTTAAATGGTTATCATCAAACTGTTCAAGAAAGACTGGCTGAACATTTATCTGGCGATGTTTTAGATTGGTTGATTTATAACACACGTAAGATTTAATCTTCTTTTTGTTTAAGGCAGAATAGTTTTTTATTTACAATACAAGCTTATTCTGCCTTATTTGTACTTATCTATAATTTCAAAAAGCCTCACTTCTTAAACCATTTTTTCTGCAAATTTCTAACGAATGAAATAGTTAAACTGGTTACTTCTTTTTTTGCTATATTAGCCCATTAGAAAACGGCTTCTTATTTTTCAAATCTAAAAAGTCTTTTCTGAAAACGGGTATCAATATGGGTAACTATTTTAGTCACTTATTAAATATATTTTAATTATCATGAGGTTAAGTTCATCATGCTTCTAATGATCGACAATTACGACTCTTTTACCTACAACATCGTCCAGTATTTTGGCGAGTTGAATCAGGAAGTAAAAGTAGTTCGCAATGATCAAGTCACATTAGAGGATATTGAACGATGGCAACCTAAATACCTCGTGATTGGTCCTGGTCCTTGCTCTCCAAGTGAAGCTGGTATTTCAATTCCTGCAATTAATCACTTTGCCGGAAAAATTCCATTGCTTGGCGTGTGTTTAGGCCATCAAAGTATTGGGCAAGCTTTTGGCGGGAAAATTGTAAGAGCCAAAACGGTGATGCACGGACGTTTATCTGATATGTACCACAGCAATAAGGGTATTTTCAGTAATCTGCCTAGTCCATTCTCGGCAACTCGTTATCACTCATTGGTGATAGATCAGGAAACACTGCCTGATTGCCTTGAAGTAACATGCTGGACCAATGAAGCAGATGGCTCAATGGAAGAAATTATGGGCGTTAAACATAAGACACTTCCTGTTGAAGGCGTGCAGTTCCATCCTGAATCCATTTTGAGTCAACATGGCCATCAAATCTTTAAAAACTTTTTAGATATCTATGCATAATTCAGTCTCGAATCGACTGTTCTAAGAGTGATTGGATAAGCAATCCTAATAAAAAGCCAACTACGATCAGTTGGCTTTTTTCATGGTTGAATCAATTACAAATTTAACTGTTGCACAATCGATCCATCTTGTTTTGCCACCAAAGATTCGCAGAGTTGAATACGTTCTTTAGTCTGTTTCAATCCTCTTTCCACCCCAACCAACTCTTTAGTTCGTGGTGCAAAAAAGTCATTTAACTGTGCCGCTTGTTGTTGGGTACATGCTGCCCCACTAAACATTGCAGGAAAACGCCCAGCCGAAGACTTACCTAAACGGTCAAACACTGCCTCATGATTTACCTTAAACCAAGACCATAAACCGCCTTGTTCATCTCCATAATTATTGATTGAGTTGACCACGGTACGAACTTCACCAACTTTAACACGCGGGTTTAAAATCAACTGACGGGCTTGTTGGCGTGTTGCTTCTTGATTTGCCGAGCCTAAGGCTGTAAGGATTGCTAGACGCTGTGTCGGCTGAGTCACATGTTGTAACTCTCCAGACAATCGGTCAAAAGCTGGTTGACCTTTTTCTTGTACACGTACAGCTAAAATGGTTGGCAATAATTCAGGTGTTACTTGCGCAAAGTTAAGCTGCTTTTGAGCAAATAGAGCATCTGACTGTTTTAACAGTTGTGTACGAACTTCGGGAACTTGAATATCTAAAGCAAGAAACTTAACCAACTCACTACGCCATAAACTGTCTTCAGCTGATTCACCTGTTTTGCTGACATAACCCAACTGATTTAATTTAGGTAAATATAAATTAGCTAAGGCTTTTCTAAAATGCTCACGTTCAGCTTCTGTTTTTAATACATGACGATGAATGGTACTTAACTGGGAAAACAGCGCTGTACTAATTTGTCGGCTATTCGAATTGGCAAATTTTTTCGCAGCATCTACGACAGCCAACAAATTAATATCACCGTGGTTAAATGCAGCTGAAATTGCATAGGCATAAGCTAACTGTTCAGTGTTAGAAAGCTTTTCTGTAGCGGCAGTCAGACGTGTAAACTCTTTTTGTGGCAAACTAAATTGGTAGTATCCTGCCGCATCTGCATTTGGAATATACCAACTATCAAGGCTGGCACCTTTGAGTTCAATCTTGGCTTCTGCTTGGTCTACCAATTCACATTGCACTTTACTACCTGCATTTGGAACTTCATAACGTACACATAATGGTACACCCCACAGGCTTCTTGCATCACCTTTTGAACCCACAGGTAAGTAACGGCTTTGCTTCACATTTAAAAAGACTTTATTGCCTTCTTGCTGTAATGCGGTGTTAATTAAAGGCACACCTGGTTGATCAAGAAAACTTTTCATCGCTCTAGTAAAGCGCTCACCTTGTCCAGACTGCTCTGCTAAAGCGCTAATTAAATCATTGGCTGTCGCATTACCATATTGGTGCTTATTAATATAATTGCGCACACCTTGTTTGAATTTTTCTTCACCCAAATAGCTTTCAAACATATTTAAAACAGCTGCACCTTTTTGGTAAGTAATACCATCAAAAGCGGTTTGAATATCGGCATTACTTAAAATAGGCTGGCGAATACGGCGTACACTTACCAAGCTATCACTTTTCATCGCATCTGCGGTGTCTGAAATACGCTCTAAATCAGCGTTAAATTCCGGATGTAATTTTTGAGTAATTTTACTTTGCATCCATGTGGCAAACGATTCATTGAGCCACAAATCATCCCACCACGGCATCGTGACGACATCACCAAACCATTGATGTGCGAGCTCATGCGCATTGACATTAAATGAATTCTGTACAAAAGAGACTGGTGAGTCCTTATCTAACAACATTAGATAGTCTCTAAAAGTAATTAGCCCTGGGTTTTCCATTGCTCCGGCAGCAAAGTCTGGTGCTGCAAGCAAGTCGAGCTTGTCAAATGGATAACCAAAGGCAAAATAATCTTCTAGAGTTTTTAAAATGGCTGGAGTTTCAGATAAAGCATGCTGCATTTTTTCAGCTTTAGCATCGGGTGCAATACCACGTAACTGAATCGGCTGTTTACGCCATGAAGTTACTCCAATATCTGGCCCTTTTTGTAATTGCCACGGTCCGACAGCCAATGCAAGTAAATAGGTTGGCAGTGGTTTTGTCTGTGCAAAACTGAGCGTTTTCCAACCTGACTTCTCTGCTTGCTCAGATGTTTGTTGGGTATTGGCAAAACCTGAATATTTGCTTGGAATCGTCAAACGAATATTAAACGGCGTTTTAAAACGTGGCTCATCAAATGACGGGAATGACTGGCGTGCACTAATTGCTTCCATTTGAGTCATCACATAAGGTTTACCCTCAAACTCGATTTTATAAATACCATCAAGTTGCTGGTCATACGCCGCATTAAAATCTAGAACAAGTTGATACTGTCCTGCTGGCAAGGTCTTGGCAAATTTAATTTTACTTACCCCATCTACCTCGGAGGCTTGCTCATATTTTGCTTTGGTTTTAGCACCCTCAGCCGATATGATATTCACATCTTTCACCGTTAAAGACCTACCATGAATCCAGATGTGATCTGTGGCTTGAGCCAGTTTTAAATGAATAGTAGTTTTACCGGTATAGCCTTTTTGTGCGGGATCAATCTTAAAATCTAAATCATAAGATTCGGGTACGACCCACTCGGGTAATTTACCAATCGGGATTTGTTCACTGTTATTAGATGCAAAAATTTGAGTTGCCGATAAAGATAATAATGTTGTAAGTAGCAATCTTTTTTTAAATGAAGGCTTGACCAGCATAAGGGGTTTTATCCTCTGTAGTTTTAAATAAAAAGATGCAGCAAATGCTGTACCACTTCGCTGCATCCATACATCATTCTTAGAATTTATAGTTAAACTCCAACCAACCTTGACGGCCGAATGGTGAATATGATCCTACCGGATAATACGGCCAACCGCCTGTGTCATCTCGTTTCACTTTGTCAAACACGTTATTAATAATGATGGAAGCAGAAGCTTTTGGAGAGATTTGATAAGTACCGCTCCAGTTCACCAAATACGTTGGGCTTAAATAGGCAGTTTGGTTACCATTTGGAATTTTGCCATAACGATTAACTAATACTGTTGATGCCCAATCACCAAAGCTCCAGCTGAGACTGGTATTAAAACGGTCACGCCAATCAGGAATAGTTAAATCTTTTAAATAGTCATCTTTCTCGTGATCTTTTGATTGTTGATATTCATGTTCTAGTACACGGCTATAATTTACCGTCCAGAGAAAGTTACCAAAACTGTCTGTTTTCCAGCGCCATCTACTAGTGAAATCAATCCCGCGGGTATGGTCTGATGCTGCATTAATCGGAACGATATTAATATTCTTAATCACATTTGGATCGACAACTGCATTTGCAGGGTTACGCTCTACACGTGCCAAAGCATCGATACAGGCCGCAGAGTTAATATCTTGGTTGCCTAAACGACAATCTGCTTCCAAACGTAGAATTTTGTCCGCACTTAAATTCGTCACAAGATTATCAATTTTGATATCCCAGTAATCGACGCTGATATCAAATTTATTGGTGGGTGACCAAACAAAACCTGCACCATAAGATTTACCCTCTTCAGGTTTCAGCTCTTTGTTTCCGGTTAAAGTGTAGTTCGCCCCAGGTGCGTAATCTTTAAAGCTACATTTATCTAAAGGTTGTCCCGTTTGGCTACAACGTAAATAATCCGTTGTACTTGGGAAATATCCTTTTTGTTTATTTAAAAACAGATAGTTCATATCTGGTGCACGAAAGCTGGTCGCATAGTTACCGCGCACTAATAAAGTTGGATGTGGTCTAAACTCGAGACCAGAACCGAAAGTTAGCTTATCAATGCTGTTATCTGATAAAGCATAACGGTCATAACGTCCAGACAAGGTTAAATTTAATGGTTTTGCTAAAGGTAAAAATAATTCTGCGCCAAGTGCTTGGCGGGTACGTGTACCTCCATATTCGCCACTAGAGCTTAAATTATAATATTCACCATTTTCGATCGCCTCATCTGGCTTAATCGAGAAGCCTTGACGCCCAATTTCAGCCACAGCCGCAAGTTTGGCAGTTCCTGCAGGTAGCTTAAATACGTCACCATTCGCGCTTAAGGTTAAACTTTGCGCCCACGACTTATCTTTTTCTTTTGTTGTGCCCGAAATGCTTTCAAATTCACTTGCTGTGAGTGGTCGACTTAAACGATCTAAGCGAGGTGAATAAATAGGAATACCATCTGCATCTGTACCAAGTTGCTGACCTAAGAAATATTCATCAACATTCGAACGTAATAAGCCTTGGCGGTGTAGCTGACTAGTATAGATGGAACCATTATAGGCTGCTTCATAACTCCAGCTCGTCTCCCCAATATCGCCTCGAATTCCAAAATTTAAGTTCGAAGAAAGTTCTTTCCATTTTTTATTTATTCGTTCTACCCCACCTAATTCTTCAGGCGCAAAACGACGATTCCAAATTTCATAATTTCCCGAATCTTGATTTAGAAAATAACCACTCGATGCACCTAAAGAGGTCCATATCGGACTACGGGTATTGTTTTCAATTTGATTTGCCCCAATCAAAAAATCTGCAAATAATTGAGTTTTATCATTTAACTCATAGTCTAAACCGAGATAACCATTTTGACTGCGATTTTGAGTTTGAACAGTCCAATAGGTTGGTCGTGCCAAACCACTGGCACAATTGTCCGCCCCTGCTTGTCCTATATTATTGACTGATCCGTTAAATAAACCGTTAAACGCCTGACACCCGCCAATTGAAAGGTATTTACCAGTATCGGCATTTTTACGACCCACAACCGTGTCGGGTTTTTCTCCCAAACGCGTTCGGCTCGACATAAAATCTCGATCAGCTGCCCATATCGGCTCACGGCCGCTGAGTTCAACCCCATAAACGAGACTAAGCTTGTCTAAAGTTTTACTACCACTCAGTTGTAAACGTAAATTTTCACCGCCTTCTTTGGTTCCGCCTGCCTTGATATTAAATTGTGTGCCATCTGTTTTCTTTTTCAGAATAATATTCACCACACCTGCAATTGCATCTGAACCATAAATTGCAGAAGCACCACCGTTTAATATTTCAATCCGATCAATAATGGCAGTTGGAATATTGGCTAAGTTTACGAAATTGACAGAGCCATCATAAGGCACAGGATAGTCTGCAACCCGATGTCCATTAATCAAAGTCAAAGTATGATTAGGTCCTAAGCCTCGTAAACTAATGGCATTAGCCGCAGGCGTAAACGTATTTCCATAATCGGCACCTTGTACGAAACCTGTGTTCTGCGTCAGGTTATTGAGTGCGTCAAATGCATTACTAAAACCTTGTTTTTCAATATCGGCTGCGGTAATGACGGTCACACTGGTCGGGCCATCTTTTTGTGCTTTTGAAATCCGAGAACCTGTCACCGCAACACGAACTACTTTATCTGCTTTAGCTTGGTTTTGTGGTTGCTCTACAGCTTCTTGTGCATAACTTTCTAACGGATGAAACAGTGCAACAAATACGAAAATAAATGAGCGCTTATTTTTTAAAGCCCCTGCATATTTCAAGTTATTTAAATACATATTTATTAGTAGACAAAATAAAGATCGCCCTACTATATCCACTTTTATTTGTTTGATTTATACACATTTTTTCTAGATATATTGATGTTTAAGATATACCAAATGGTTAATTATTTATCATAAAAACTCACAACAAACTAAAACCTTTTTCAATAAATAAATTTTGTTTATGAATAGATTCAAAACCTTCTCTAATCAAAATTTTTAATTCTCTTATCGAACAGCAAAAATCTTTGATTATTTTCTGCTAACATAGCTCCCCTAGCTAGTGAATCATGGAACGCAATAGGCCGAACCTCCCACACTCGATCAACTTCACCTAAAAATTTTAATCATTAATGCTGTAAATCATGACTATGAATATCCAACAGGCGCTTAACCACATTACCAAGAACATTCATTTGACTCAGCCTCAAATGGAAGAAATTATGCGCAGCATCATGCAAGGTGAGGCAACCGAGGCACAAATTGGTGCTTTAATGATGGGCCTACGCATGAAAGGTGAAAGCATTGACGAAATGACAGCTGCTGCACGTGTCATGCGTGAATTTGCGATCAAGATCGATGTGAGTGATATCAAACACTTAGTTGATATTGTGGGAACTGGCGGTGATGGACAAAATTTATTTAACGTCTCTACTGCATCTAGCTTTGTGATTGCAGCAGCAGGTGCCACCATTGCAAAACATGGTAACCGTGGCGTTTCAAGTAAATCGGGTTCATCAGACTTACTTGAGCAAGCAGGTATTCACCTTGATTTAGATATGCAACAAACCGAACGCTGCATCCGTGAAATGGGTGTAGGTTTCTTGTTTGCACCAAACCACCACAAAGCCATGAAATACGCTGCTGGCCCACGTCGTGAACTTGGTATTCGTAGTATTTTTAATTTACTTGGCCCATTGACCAACCCAGCTGGGGTAAAGCGCTTTGTGATTGGTGTGTTTTCAGATGAACTGTGCCGTCCAATTGCAGAAGTGATGAAACAACTCGGTGCTGAACACGTTATGGTTGTTCATTCAAGAGATGGTCTTGATGAAATTAGTCTTGCAGCACCTACCACTGTTGCAGAACTCAAAGATGGCGAAGTTACTGAGTGGACACTTAATCCGGAAGATGTCGGAATTGAGTCACAAACTTTAAATGGTTTAGTGGTTGCTGATGCATCGGCGAGTCTAAAGCTCATTAAAGATGCTTTAAGCAAAAATAAATCCGATATTGGTGAAAAAGCTGCAAACATGATTGCGCTTAATGCGGGCGCAGGTATTTATGTAGCAGGCATTACCAAAACTTATGCTCAGGCTGTTACTTTCGCGCAAGATATTATTTACGGCGGGCAAGCATTAGAGAAAATGAGTGTTTTAGCTGAATTTACTAAAACATTAAAACAATCTCAGGCAGATTAAGGACTTCTCATGATTAATATTCAAAATACCATTTTAGGTAAAATTGTTGACCGTAAACATGAGGAACTTGCTGCGCGTTTAAAACAACGTAATTTGCAAGATGTAGAAGAGCTTGCAAAAGCAGCGTCTCCGGTGCGTGGCTTTGCAAATGCTTTACAACATAAACGTCCGGGTGTGATTGCTGAAATTAAAAAAGCATCTCCATCAAAAGGAATCATTCGCGCAGACTTTAATCCTGCTGAAATTGCTCAGCAATATGAACAAGCTGGAGCAGCATGTTTATCGGTATTGACTGATGTGGATTTCTTTCAGGGTGCAGATGAAAATATTGCGATTGCCCGCAATCATTGTGCCCTACCTGCTTTACGTAAAGACTTTTTGGTCGACCCATATAATGTAGTTGAAGCACGTGCTTTGCATGCTGACTGTATTTTATTAATTGTTGCTTGTTTGTCTGACCAGCAACTCGAAGAAATGTCTAAAACAGCGTTTGAACATCAACTTGATGTATTGGTTGAAGTTCATGACGAAGAAGAGTTAGAGCGTGCCTTAAAACTTTCTGAGCAATGTTTACTAGGTGTGAATAACCGTAATTTAAAAACGTTTGATGTAGATTTAAATACGTCTATCCGCTTGAAAAAATTACTTCCGTCCTCACGTTTACTGATCACTGAAAGTGGCATTGCGACACCAGATGATGTGCGTATGATGCAAGAGCATGATATTCACAGTTTCTTGGTTGGCGAAAGTTTTATGAAACAACCACGTCCAGATCAAGCTTTTACTGCTCTTTTTGGACAACCTCAAACGGTTTAATGAAGATATATGAGTAATAAAGATTCATCGCTTTCTAAAGAGCAACAAAAGTTATTGAAGCAATTTAAAAAGCAAATCTCCAATCCTCATTCAAGCAAAATCGCAAATCAGCCTGAGACGAAAAAATCTCAGGCTGAGACTGAAGAATTGGAAGATACATACCTGTTTCAACAGGCTGTTGCAGGTGTAAAACGCATCAACAATAGTAATATTGCCGATGTAAAAACACCTCGTGCCCAAAAAGTCGATGCACAAACTTTGGCAAAACGTGCAGCTGCCGAAGGTGGTCGTGATACCGAACATGCCGAGCTATCAGATACACAAGCTGCTTTAAATCCGGTCGCAAGCCAAGCAACGTTAAGCTATCGCATTGCGACCCTTCAACATAAGGTTTTTGAAGACTTAAAAGCAGGCAAGATGCGTTGGTTTGAAGCTGTAGATTTACACGGCTGTACCATTGAACAAGCACGTGACGCAGTTTTACAAATCATCCAGATGGCAAAAGATGAAAATCAAAATGTCATCAAAATTGTGCATGGTAAAGGCCCAGAAGCGGTCTTAAAAACCTATGTCAACGGTTGGCTACGTCAGCATCGTGATGTTTTGGCTTTTGTAAGTGCCCCTGAAAACCAAGGTGGCACAGGTGCCGTTCTCGTACTGCTTAAACGTGCAGAAAAAAATCCTAAGTTCGAACAAAAAAAATGATCCTTTGGGATCATTTTTTTACATCAAATACCTGTAATAATTGAGCAACTACTGCAACGGCAATCGTTGCAGGTTGTTTCGATGAAATCCCTTCTATCCCGATCGGGCAAACCAAACGTTGTAATGTTTCCTGAGTATAACCTCGCACCTGCATACGTTTTTCAAAAATGGCCCTTTTACTCTTTGAACCAATCATCCCAACATAAGCAAATGGTTTTGCCGTAGGTTTTAAGGCTGTAAAACACAGTTGCAAATCTAGTTGATGATCGTGCGTTAAAATTAAAACCGCACCTGAACGGTCAAAATGCTCTATCTCGGCGTCTAAGGTATCAGTTGTTATACAGTGCGCCTGTTCCAGTAAATCGGATGGGAAAATATCATCACGCGGATCAATCCATTTCACTCCAACACCAATAGGCAATAAACAACGAACAATTGCTTCACCCACATGCCCTGCACCACAAACCAGTACTTGCATGGCATAAGGCTGAATCTGCTGGCTAAATTGCCATTGCTCACTACTGCCAGAATGAAACTCGAAACTTGGTTGTTGTTCCATCTCTATAGCCTGCCAAGTGGATGCATATTGATGTGAGACGTTACGCCATATATGCTTTCCAGCTCGCCATGCTTGGAAACTTCCAGACAAATCCGACGCAATTTCAGCAGGTAATATTTTTTCAAACAATAACCACATTACTCCGCCACAACACTGCCCAAGCCGAGCACTGAGGTTAAAACGTTCAATATGCCTCACACAAGTTCCCGTTTCACTTAACATTGCTTTAGCAATATCAATTGCCTGAAACTCTAAATGCCCCCCACCGATCGTATCTGACTGCTGCCATTGCTGTTGTAAATTAAACCGCAACAACATCGTTGCACCAACTTCTCGTGGTGTTGAACCATCTGCACGGACCACTGTGACCAATACCATAGGCAACGCATCGGCTTGCCAAGCTACAAAATCAGTCCACCATTGTAAATGTTGCATAATCTTCTACATTCTAGCTTGTGGGCGATCTGCCAAAGCTTGTCCCCGTCCAATAGCAATTGCACGTAAAATTTCTTCGGCAGTTGCCGGAGCATTGAGTACGAGCGGTGCATTTTCTGGAATAGCCGCCTGTACTGCCTGACGAATTGCAGAGAAAACAGATAATGCCAACATAAATGGCGGTTCACCTACCGCTTTAGAGCGATAGATGGTGTCTGCCTGATTTTGATTATTAAACAGTTTGACGTTGAAAATATGAGGTATATCTACACTGGTCGGAATTTTATAAGTTGAAGGTGCATGGGTAAATAAACGGCCTGCGTGTGGACCCTGCGGCTGCCAATACAACTCTTCTGTCGTGAGCCATCCCATCCCTTGAACAAAACCGCCTTCAATTTGCCCAATATCAATTGCAGGGTTAATTGACTGCCCAACGTCATGCAAAATGTCGGTACGTAATACTTTCATTTCCCCAGTTAAGGTATCTATTGCAACCTCACTAACCGCTGCACCATAGGCATAATAGAAAAATGGACGCCCTAAATGGTTGACCTGATCATAGTGAATTTCTGGCGTTTTATAAAAACCACTGTCCCATAGTTGTACACGTGCCATATATGCCCGTTGAACCAAGTCAGGAAATGTCCATGAATGACCATTCCCTGTTGAAACCATACTATCTTCAAACTGGACTTGGTCAGCTTCACTTTGACTTATTTCCGCTGCAAGTTTAGCCAGACGCTCACGAATTTTAATACAGGCATTTTGAACAGCTTTACCATTTAAATCTGCTCCACTCGATGCAGCAGTTGCCGAAGTATTTGGCACACGAGAAGTATCGGTTGCAATTAAACGAACGCTATCGATTGGTAAACCCAACTCATGTGCAGCAACCTGCCGTACTTTGGTATATAGCCCCTGTCCCATTTCTGTACCGCCATGGGTAATAGAGACAGTACCATCCATATACACATAGACCAGTGCACCTGCCTGATTGTAATGCACGGCGTTAAACGAAATACCAAACATTAATGGGGTTAACGCAATACCACGCTTAATGATGTCATTATTCTGATTAAAGGCATGGATGCTCTGTTTGCGTTTCGCGTAATCACTACTTTGCAATAGTTCGGCTACTAATTTTGGCGCAACATTATCACGAACTTCTGCACCATAGTGCATACGGTCACGTCCAGCGCCGGGCTGCTCGGCAAAGAAATTGCGCTGACGAATTTCAATCGGATCGCAACCTAAATAACGAGCAATGTCATCAATAATATTTTCAATCACAAACATGCCTTGCGGTCCACCAAAACCACGATATGCCGTATTGGAAACAGTATTGGTTTTACAACGCAAGTTACGCAGCTCAACTGCATTTAAATAATAAGCGTTACCAATATGGCAAATCGCACGTTCATTCACTGGCCCAGAAAGATCAGCCGAAAAACCGCAGTTTGAAGCCAGTTGCACCTTTAACCCTTGCAAAATACCACTGTCATCAAAAGCCACAGACCATTCATAAGCAAAACCGTGACGTTTACCCGTAGCACTCATGTCATCATCACGATCTAAGCGTAATTTACATGGACGACCTGTTTTTTTCGCTGCCAAAGAGGCAATACATGCCCACTGCGTCGACTGCGACTCTTTACCGCCAAAACCTCCACCCATACGACGGCTTTCCACACTCACCTGATGCATATTCATGCCTAGTGCATGACAAATTAGTAACTGCATTTCGGTTGGATGCTGTGTCGAGCAATAGACTTTTAAGCTCTGATTTTCTTGTGGAATCGCATATGAAATTTGCCCTTCTAGATAAAAATGCTCTTGTCCACCAACCTGAATATTCCCTGAAAGATGATGTGTAGCATTTTCAAAAGCCTGTTCAACGTCACCGTGGCTAAATTCAACAGGCGGTAGCACCCACGATTCTTTTTTAATCGCATCTTGAATCGTTAAAATCGGAGTTTCGGGTACATACTCAATTTTTGCTAAGCGAACTGCCTGACGGGCTTGCTGATAAGTGTCAGCAACAACCACAAACAAGGTTTGTCCATAAAACTCAACCTGCTCCTCTGCAAAAATTGGGTCATCTTTAACAATGGGTCCCCAATTATTTTCAACCTCAATATCCTTTGCCGAAAAAACTGCATGGACACCATCGGCCTGACGTACTGCATCTAAATCAAACTTACTGATTTTACCTTTGGCACAACTTGAAAATCCGACTGCCAAATGCAACGTATTTTCAAGCTCGGGTAAATCATCAATATAAGTTGCCTGCCCCGTCACATGTAAATGCGCGCTCTCGTGTGGAATCGAATCACCTGCTTTAGCGGATTTTTTAGAAATCTTTAAGTCAATATTTTGATTCATGTCAGATCTCCACCATAGCAATCAAGTCATTTACTCGAGTAATTGTCCGAGACAGGACTTTTTCTACATAAAAACGCTGTAAACAGTTTTTTGCGACGTGTAAACGATATGCAGAGCTAGCACGTCCATCATCTAGAGGCTGATAGTCTTGCAACAATGCTTCTTGTGCCTGAACGATCAATTCTGTTGTAAGTTGTTGGCCTTCCAATACGGCTTCTGCATATTTTGCACGTTTGGGAATAGCAGCCATGCCACCAAAAGCAATTTTCACATTGTGAGCGACACCATCATTATCTAGCTCACATGAAATAGCAGCGCATACCGCAGAAATATCTTGCTCAAATCGTTTGGCAATTTTATAGCTGACAAATGTAAAACGCGTCTGTCCGTCACGAAGTGGAATAACAATCGCCTCAACAAACTCACTAAGTCGTAATGCTGTTTTTTGATAATCTAAATAAAAGTCTTCCAAAGCAATTTCACGAGTCTGCTCACCAACGCGCAAAATCAATCGTGTACCTAGCGTAATTAATGCTGGCATTGAATCGCCAATCGGCGAACCATTGGTAATATTTCCACTCAGCGTTCCTGCATTTTTAATCGGCATGGAAGCAAAACGGCGCTGCAATTCTTGAAAGTCGGGATAAAAATCTGAAATTTTAATGAGTGCATCACTTAAACTTACATTTGCTCCAATTGTTAAAGCATGGTCTGTGACTACAATTTTTTTGAGCTCTTCAACCTGACCGATATAAAGCATATCACCCAAATCACGACCCTGTTTTGTGACCCACAAACCGACATCGGTACTCCCTGCAACAATTCGTGCTTGCGGTAACTGTAAACGTAAAGCAGCAAAATCTTGCAAAGTCTTGGGTGCAAAAAATTGCTGCTTTTGATCATTCAAATGCAGTGCGGGTAAAGCTTTGATCTCTTTTAATACATCAATTACTTTTTGACGCTTTAATGCCACACGTGGATAGTCATAAGCTTTTTGTGCTGCATCTAAAATAGGGCGATAACCCGTACAGCGACATAAGTTTCCAGAAAGATAATCACTGATTTTATCTTTGCTTGGGGGCTGTTGTTCATTTTCATACATTGACCATAACGACATGATAAAACCGGGTGTACAAAAACCGCATTGTGAACCATGCATATCGACCATCGCCTGTTGTACCGGATGAAGCGTGCCATCTTGTGCAGGCAATAAGCTATGAAGGTCTTCTACTGTAAATAGCGCTTTGCCATCTAAAGTCGGTAAAAACTGAATACACGCATTCACGCTCCGCAATTGCAAGCTGTCATTGACTAACTCACCAATCACTACTGTGCATGCACCACAATCGCCCTCAGCACAGCCCTCTTTTGTACCAGTCTGTCTGGTTTTACCAGTTTGGGTATATTCTCTTAGAAACTGTAAAACCGTCATTGTGGGTAGAACATTTTCTACTTGCTGCTGACCGCCACGAAAAAAGAAGGTGATTGGACGTTCTGACATGTTTTATCCTTATGTTTTATAATAATGCTTTTGTGCAAATATGATGCCATGAAGCGATCATTTAGAACTTACCTATATTAAACGCACATTTCATATCCAACCACTTGACTCTTAACGATAAAAAACATGAATTTTATTCATCTTTTACTAAGCGTGCGCAAAACCAAAATAAATATAGTGTGAGGATTTATGAACATCACGGCATGTTTCTGATACAATGCCGAGCTTGTCTAATAGAGTAAATTTATACGTCTTATGTCAATGCAGCAATCGTACGCAAATATTCTGACTGCCGTCGGTGAAGATCTTAATCGTCCCGGCCTTAAAGATACGCCTGTGCGTGCGGCTAAAGCTTTTTCATATTTAACTTCTGGCTATAGTAAAACTTTAGAAGAAGTCACCAATAATGCTGTTTTCCCATCAGATAACCATGAAATGGTATTGGTGAAGAATATTGAATTTTATTCGCTCTGCGAACACCATCTCCTCCCATTCTATGGCCGTGTTCATGTTGCCTATTTACCAGAAGGCAAAGTGCTTGGCTTGTCTAAATTTGCACGTATTACCGAGATGTTTGCTCGTCGTTTGCAAATTCAGGAAAACTTAACTCAGCAAATCGCTGAAGCTGTTGCAGAAGTCACTGGCGCTCGTGGTGTTGCTGTAGTCATTGACTCTGCACATATGTGCATGATGATGCGTGGTGTAGGTAAACAGGAATCTACTACTCGTACAGTTTCATTTGTCGGAGATTTTAAAACCGATAAAGAAGCACGCCGTGAATTTTTAAGTGCTGTACCAGAAAGCTACTAATATAGTTTTACTGCAAAAAGCCCGACCATGTTGGGCTTTTTTTATAGCTGAACGCTATAAACCTTCAATCCAACTCTATAAAACATAACAATTAAATTAGATGATTTTTGTTATAAAAGTACGCATCTTTCTTTTTAAATGATTTATGAGCGAATCATGCGATTTAAAAAAATTTCTTACTTACTTTTACCTTCTCTTTTTATTTTTAATACCTCAATTTATGCGGGCAATATTTCTAAAGACCAAGAAATTAAACAATTGGTAGATCAAAATTTTAAGCCCTTATTAGAAAAATATAATGTGCCGGGTATGGCGGTAGGTATTATTCAAAACAATAAAAAATATGAAACGTATTATGGCCTACAATCCGTTCAAGATAAAAAAGCTGTAAATAGCAATACCATTTTTGAGCTAGGTTCTGTCAGTAAGTTATTTACTGCGACGGCAGGTGCTTATGCAAAAAATACAGGAAAAATCTCTTTTGATGATACGCCGGGTAAATACTGGAAAGAGTTAAAAAACACCCCAATTGATCAGGTCAATTTACTTCAACTTGCCACCTATACAAGTGGTAACCTCACCTTGCAATTCCCAGATGAAGTACAAACAGATCAACAGGTTTTAACTTTTTTTAAAGATTGGAAACCTAAAAACCCAATCGGTGAATATAGACAATATTCAAACCCAAGTATTGGCCTATTTGGGGAAATAGTTGGTTTATCAATGAAACAGCCTTTTAGTCAGGTCTTGGAAAAAACGATTTTTCCGGACCTTGGCTTAAAACATAGCTATATCAATGTACCTAAAACTCAGATGCAAAACTATGCATTTGGCTATAACCAAGAAAATCAGCCAATTCGAGTTAACCCTGGCCCACTCGATGCCCCAGCATACGGCGTCAAATCGACCCTACCCGACATGCTGAGCTTTATTCATGCCAACCTGAACCCACAGAAATATCCGGCAAATATTCAACGTGCAATTAATGAGACACATCAAGGTCGCTATCAAGTAAATAGCATGTATCAGGCACTCGGTTGGGAAGAGTTTGCTTATCCAGCAACGTTACAAACTTTATTAGACAGTAATTCAGAACAGATTGTGATGAAACCTAATAAAGTGACTGCTATTTCAAAAGAACCTTCAGTTAAGATGTACCACAAAACTGGTTCAACAAATGGTTTCGGAACCTATGTCGTATTTATTCCTAAAGACAATATTGGTTTAGTCATGTTAACCAATAAACGCATTCCAAATGAAGAACGCATTAAGGCAGCTTATGCTGTGCTAAATGCAATAAAGAAATAATTTTTCCCTAAAACAAAAAGAGAGAAATAGTCTTCATCTATTTCTCTCTTTTTTATGAATATATGATTTAAAAGAACCAAACATATCCAAGACTTGATTTCATCCAGTCCAGATGATTCTGTTTTTCATAATCCCAATTAAGCCGAATAGCATTATTGCTATTAATGGCATATTGCCACTGTGTATTTAAACGTAAGTTCCATTGGTTTTTATCTTCCCAATATGGCAACTCCACTTGCACCACTGAGTTAAACTTTTCAAACCACTGATTCATACACCCTAATGTCGGTCCTACTCCTACACGCCAACCTTTATCTAAATTTGAACCCGCTTGGACGTAAGTTTGTACCTGCCCATAGCAAATATGTTTGCGCTCATAATCTGCAAGACTGTAACCAACCTGAGCATTAAAACTCGCGACGCCATGCTGCTTTTCATCACTATAAACACCGTCATGAACCGCTTCCTGACGCCAACCTAAGTTAAATCCCCAAGTCAGCGGTGTTTTAAATGGTTGAATCGGGTTATAGGAGTTCACCTCTAACAGATCAAGATGCTCAAGTTTTAGATGATCGTTACGCCACTGCGCATTACCATTTAAAAATAATAATTGAGTACCGGCACGGTATCCGCCTTGAGGATCTATTAAGTCATGATAAGCCTGTCTATGACCTATCTCGATAAACTTGTCACCTTGCACTTCGCCCAATTTTAGTGAAACATTACGTGCATTATGCCCTTGTGTTGGCTCGGTAGAAGGTCGTTTCGGTTCTTGGCGCTGTTTATCTAAATCAATCTGACTTCGTAGTGCTAAAAGCTGTCTAAGCTGTGGCTGGGCAAAGCTTTCTTCAACTTTGCGACCAATAAATTGTAGATATAAATCATCGTAAGCCATCTCAAGGATTTTGGCCTGATCTGATGGGCTAAATGATTTAAGTATTTCTGTAGACTGTTGAATTGGCTTCATTGCTACTTGATGAGCAACTTTTGCTAAAGACGCACCATGTTGATGAGCTTGGGCCAATAATTGAGTTTCTAAAGCGGGTCGATAAACAGGAGCTTTGGTGAGTCCTTGTTGTTGCATCGCTTTAATGGTTTCCATTGGAATGGAAGCATAATTAAACTTCTCTTGTAGATGAGACTCAGGTTTAACTAAATCGACTAAGCCCAGTAACCGATAGGCACAGTTGTCACTTACAAAGTAATAAGGAAAGCTCACATGTTGCATTTCCCAAATATGGCTCACCAAAAAACGTGTTTCTTCAGGAGATAGATTTAACTCATATTCCCATAAATCACGGCTTTCAAAATCACCATACTCTTTTACCTTACGATAATAAGGCATAAGTGAGTATTCACCCGGATACTGCCCTGTTAAGCCTTTCCAAGCATATGACCAGTTATCATTGCCTGCGACAGTGGCCGCATAATTTACAGCGTAAGAAACGAGGTTTAACTGCTTTTGATCTTTAGGGTCTAAGCGCAATAAGGTATGTCCAAACATTGAGCTTGGGTTCCCCATAAAATCTGTCGCGTAAATTAAGGTCGCTTTATAAGGCTTAATTTGGCCAATCCAGTTTTCAAACTCAGGACATTTTACTTGCGGCAATTCATTTTCTTGAATGCCTAATTGCTTTATAAGCCACTGACTACGTGCCGGAAATTTACAACGAATTGACTGATTATCTGGCGCAGGTGTAAACAATGCCGCGATATCGGCTTTTAACTCTTCTTTTAAATTATTTTTTCCATTTGCTGCAATAAAATAACCCGAATAACTCACTTCACTCTTCTGGTTTTTATTGGCATACATGAGCCGTTGCCATGTAATGTCTTGGTCTAATTTTTTTTGTTCTGCAACTGACCAGTAGTTTTGAATAGATGGATTTATTTCTGCTGAATACGCAATATTAACTGCCAAGGAGGCAAAAATTAAAACAACTGATTTCATTAAGCTCATCAATTTTTATCATTAAATATAAGAAAAACCCTGCCAAATGACAGGGTTTTCAATTTCAAACTTATACGTAAGCTTTTAAAACTTCATCTTTAGCCATTACGTTTTGTAATGATGCCAATACTTGAAGTGTGTTTTGGTTGTTTGTTGAATAGATTTCACCGAAGTTTGCTTTTGAAACTTTGAAGAAACGGTCTTTGTCTTGTGGTTTAATTTGCATTAACTCAGCAAGTACGTTCAGGCTTTCACCTTGGCCTACAGCCATATCACGCGCTAAAGCTTCCGCATTTTCATTTGTGAAGGTAACAACTTGAGCTGTTACTGTTCCGCCTTGACGGCAACCTAAAGTACCGAAAGTAATACCTAATAATTGGTTAGTAAAAATACCGTTTGTTGTTGCAGCAAGAATTTTAGGCACCACTCCTTTTTGGCCAGCCCATACTTGCGTACCCACACCACAACCTACATCGTTATCAGCCATAGCAACACTTGAACCAGCTGCTAACAAAGCAGCTAAAGCTAATTTTTTTAACATAGATGTATATCTCCAAAATCATTATTGATTGTTTCTTATGTATTGTTATGTGTAACTATTGTTACACCCTTCAAAGATAGCGATATGCTTGTCATTTAGCAATTAAAAATTAAATAATATGATAAAAAGTAAAAAGGAAATTTTTATTTTAAATTCCAATTACCTTGATTATCTCGATGACCTAATATTTTAAGAACTAATACTAAACTTAGTAGTAATAATAAATACCATGAACCAAGTTTACCCCATCCCACCATATGCCAAGCATTAATCTGACTTGGATAAACCCAAATTTTATAAAATGTACTAATATTTTCAGCAACCCAAATTATGAATGCGAATGTCACCAACACAGGGAGCATTGGAGTTTTAAACTTACGTTCATTTATTTGAAAATAAAGTGTAGTTTTCCAGAAAATATAAACACTAACAGCAAATAAAATATAGCGAATATCTGGTATAAAAAATTTACTCATAAAATTAATATATGAGAAAAATGCGAGAAAAAGCATACTTCCAAAACTTGGAAGTTTTTCAAAAGAAACTTGAAATAAACGGATTGAGCGAGCAAAAAAGCTACCTACAGCCGAGTACATAAAGCCTGCAAATAAAGGCACAGTAATAATTTTAAACACGGCAGGCTGCGGATATTGCCATGAAGCAATGCCAGGGTGTGTCAAAAAGATTTCCATGACCATTGCCATGATATGAAATAAAGCAATGACCTTGGCTTCTTGCCAAGACTCAAGCTTTAAATACAACAGGCAAATCTGAATAATAAGCGCATAGATGAGTAAATAATCATAACGATAAAAACCCATATATTCATGGCTTCCCATCGGCGCAGTTAGGGCAAAAGCAATTAAAAGCAAAATACCAAACAAGGCTGCCGAAACAGCCTTGCCAATAAATTGTAAGGTTAAAGAGAGATATTGCACAAAAAACTATCCTAGATATTTAGCACTATACTCATGTACTGTATCTACAAAGATTTTTGGCTGGGCCGGATCTACCCATTGGGTAATGCCATGGCCTAAGTTTGCAACATAGCCTGTCTTCTCACCATTTGCATAAGCATCATCTAGCATGGCTTTCACTGCTTTTTCAATTGAAGCCGCTGAACCATATAAAACAGCCGGATCAAGGTTTCCTTGTAGGGCAACACGGCCTGCTACAGTTGTACGAGCTGTATTTAATGGTGTGGTCCAGTCTAAACCTAATGCATCTGCACCTGTTGTAATCATTGGCTCTAGCCACTGACCACCACCTTTAGTGAATACGATGACAGGAATACGGCGTCCATCTTTTTCACGTTGCAGACCTGCAATAATCTTTTTCATATAGTTCAGCGAGAATTCTACATATTCTCGATGTGCTAAAGCCCCGCCCCAACTATCAAAGATTTGAATGGCCTGAGCGCCTGCATCAATTTGCGCATTTAAGTAGTCAATGACTGAATCTGCTAAATGATCAAGCAACGCATGCAAAACTTCCGGCTGGGCATACATCATTTGCTTGGTAAAACGGAACTCTTTGCTTGAACCACCTTCAACCATATAAGTCGCCAGTGTCCAAGGGCTACCCGAAAAACCAATGAGTGGAACCTGACCACCTAAAGCAGAGCGAATTGTGCTTATTGCGTTCATGACATAATCAAGATCAGATTTAGCATTTAACTTAGGTAAGTTTGCTACATCTTGTTCAGTACGTACCGTTTTATGAAACTTAGGGCCTTCGCCTGTTTCAAAATAAAGGCCTAGTCCTAACGCATCCGGAATCGTTAAAATATCTGAAAATAAAATTGCTGCGTCTAAATCGTAGCGACGCAAAGGTTGTAAAGTTACTTCACAAGCAAACTCTGTATTTTTGCATAAAGATAGAAAGTCACCAGCTTTTGAGCGTGTTTCCCGATATTCAGGCAAATAACGTCCTGCTTGGCGCATCATCCATATTGGAGTGGTATCTACAGGCTCACGTAATAAAGCACGTAAGAAACGATCATTTTTAAGTGTCGTCATTGCCGATCTCTATCTTTTTCATGTGGCAGCATCATATCAAAAAGGTGAATGTTTTTATAATTTCAATTTCATACAAAAAACTTGTCAATCTACTAAAAAATGCATATTTACACAAAAGTCTACTGCAAGAAGCTCGGTTTTCTGCAATACTTGCAACATGTTACATCGGGTTTATTGATCTTCCTTTAATGATTAAATTCACCAATACTTAAATACGCATACATTGCGTTATCGGTGATTTTATAAACTTTAGGATCAGTCTCCTTACCCTATTGCTTATATGAAAATTCTTAAGGTTGAATTACATGTTTGTTCGCTCATTACTCGCTATGAGTTTAAGTTGTATTATTGCTAATGTTGCTTTGGCTGCGTCAACAACTGAGCAACCAGTCACTCCTAAAAAAGTATCTGCTCCTGTAGAAGATCCGATTGATCCGCTTGCTGTAGATGCTGCTTCAACTGTTAAAGCCCAAACTCAAGCTCAAGCCCAGACACAGATTACAGCTCAAGAACAAAATGACTTAAATCGAGCGTCTACAACATTACAAAATTTACAAAAAGCTGAAGATCCAAATGCCGATTCAGGTATTGCTGCTTCAGAACCAACAGCGCCAGCTAAAACAACAACAGCATCTAAGACTGCTACTTCTGCTCCAGCCGTTTCATGGACATTAGATGGCTTAAACAATGCTGAGTGGTACGAAAATATTGGTAAAGGTCAATTACCAGTTTATGCACGTGCCCATGTCATGCTAAACAATGCGCATGCTTCACCGGGTGCAATTGATGGCATGAGCGGTAAAAACACGCTTAAAGCAATTGCATCTTTCCAGCAAATGAATGGTTTATCACCTACTGGTGAACTTACTAAAGAAACTTGGGATGCACTTGTTGCAAAACAAACAAAACCAGCATTTATTGAATACACCATTACTGATGCAGACCTCAAAGGTCCGTATGCTGAGTCAATTCCTTCTGACTATGCATTACAAGCCAAAATGAAAGGTTTGTATTACACTCGCGTGAGTGAAATGTTGGGCGAGAAGTTCCATATTGATGAAGGTTTCTTAAAGAAACTAAACCCGAAAGCAACCTTCAAAAAAGTTGGTGAGAAAATTATTGTTCCTAATGTACGCAATGACTTACCAGAAGACATTCATTTAATTATTGCGCATAAAGGTGCTAAACAGTTGTATCTGTTTAATAGCCGCAATCAAATGATTGCCTCATTTCCTGCAACAATTGGCAGTACTGATACGCCATCTCCGACCGGTACTTATAAGGTAGTTGGTGTTGCGCGTAACCCTTGGTATAGCTATTCACCTTCGAACTTCGTACAAGGTAAAAACTTAAAACCACTTTCTTTACCACCAGGTCCTAACGCTCCTGTAGGTAACATCTGGATTGGTTTAAGTAAAAAATCATTCGGTATTCACGGTACACCAAACCCGTCTTTAATTTCTAAAACTGCTTCACACGGTTGTATCCGTTTAACAAACTGGGATGCTAACGATTTAGGTAATAAAGTACGTTCAGGTGTCACTGTTAAATTCTTAGAATAATCTTTTAAAAGAAAAAGCCTGCTTTATGCAGGCTTTTTTTATATCTAAAATTTAAAACGAAAATTTCTAGATGTCTTGATCATATTAAAAACGCAACAATATGTTGCATCTACTCTATTTTTAGCTTGTTTCTACAGGTTTAACATAGTCCTCAAGAGATCAATAATAATTTGAGGAGATCAAGTCATGAATGCTTATTTGCATCGTAGTGAAGATCGTGGTCATGTTAAAGCAGGTTGGTTAGAGTCTTACCATAGCTTTTCATTTGGTAACTGGTATAACCCTAAATATATGGGTGTAAGTGCATTACGCGTGATTAATGACGACCAAATTGATGCCCATAACGGTTTCGGCACTCACTCTCATGACAACATGGAAATTTTAACATGTGTGCTCGATGGTGCAATTTCACACCGTGACACGATGGGAAATGAAGGCCAAATTAAGGCAGGTGAATGGCAACTTATGAGCGCTGGTACAGGCGTGGCTCATAGTGAAATTAATAACACTGATACACCCGTACATCTATTACAAATCTGGATTATTCCAGACGTAAAAGAAGCCGAGCCAAATTACCAACAAATTAGTTTGGACCCACGTAAAGATCCAAATAAATGGCATTTAATTGCAGGTCCCGATGCAAATGCTCCAATGCACATCCGCCAAAACGCAGAGGTCAAATCTGCTGTATTGGAAAAAGGAAATGAACTTCCTGTTGAAACATCAAAACGCGTAAATTACGTTCATGTCATTTCAGGTGTAATTCGTATTGGTGATCAAGAAGTTAAAGCGGGTGATGCTTTAGTGTTTGAAGATAACGCCGTGATTCATGCACTTGAAGACAGCCAATTCATTTGGTTTGATTTACCTTAAATAACTAAAAGCCCTTTTATATGAAAGGGCTTTTTTTAATCGCTTCCTCCCCCCCCATCGCAACTCCCTGAGTCTGAAGACGATGAACAATCATTTGAATAATTAGAGCTATGATGATGACTAGAACTATTATCGTGTAAATGATGTGTTGAAGATGAATAATCATGATCACTCGATGGTGAATAACTTTTTAAATTTCTGAGTAGCGCGATTAAACAGATCAGTCCAATACTCGAAAAAATGGCTATAAATATAATAATAAATAACTTCAAATAACGACCTCCTTGATTAGGCTATAGAGATACTTATTGTGTTCCTATTCATTTATTTAAATGAGCTATGTTGAATAAACAAGTTGTTTTTTGATAGATAAGATCAATCTATTAAGTATCTTTTACATACAAATAGGCACTCGCTCTTGATATACCTAAATGTTGTGCCACTGTCTCGACAGCCTTTTTAATATCTAACAAACCGTTATTTTTTAACTCATGTACTAATTGTTTACGCTCATTGAGTTTTAACATACGCGGTGTCGTAGCATGCTTTGAGGCAAATTGGTCAATATATCTTCGAATTGCCTCTGTACCATTTGGTTCTAAATTTTCAATAATGTTGTCAGTTTCAATTTTAGTAAACTGCTCTAAAGCGCTTTGCATCCCCCTAAATAGGGTTAAATCAATATTCATACATAAAGCGGCTACATACTGGCCTTCTTCATCTTTAATTCCAATAGACGTACTTTTGGCGGGCCGACCATCAGCAAACTGGTTTGCATAGTTTGAAATGAGGTTTGGAAACTCTGGAGACATGATTCTAGCCAGCCCTAACTCGGTTGCCGGATCTCCAATTTTTCGACCAGATAAATTGTTATGTATAGAGAGTATGGCATGCTCAGGATTTGTTAAGTCATGGACAACGACCTCACAAAAAGGAAATAGCGTTTCACTTAACCCCTTCGCGATGGTATCTAGTTGAGTGAGCAAATGTTTATCACGATTTCCCAAGGTATTTCCTCCAAATGACTTACTTACTATTTCAAACTTTAGAATGAAGCATGTAATAGTAATTTAGACTTTTTATCTAATTTTAAACTTAATGTAAATCAAAATCTTATATCTCATTGTTATCACATTAGAAAATAAAATTAGACATTTTATCTAAACATATATATTTTATCTAAACAAGGCTACTATCTTGTGTATTCCTTGAGCAATACCAAATCTTGCATCCGAAAACATGAATAGAATTAGGTTTAATTATGAAAAATTTAACCCTTCCCACTTATGAAGATGTCGCAGCCACTGCTGAACGTATAAAAGGTTTTGCAAATAAGACTCCTGTTTTAACTTCACGTACTGTGAACAATGAATTAAAAGCAGAAGTATTCTTTAAATGTGAGAATTTTCAGCGAGTTGGTGCTTTCAAATTTCGTGGTGCAATAAATGCGCTTTTGCAATTTAATGAAGCTCAGAAGAAAGCTGGCGTGGTCGCTTTCTCTTCGGGAAATCATGCACAAGCGATTGCGCTCGCATCAAAAATTCTTGGTATTCCAGCAACAATCATCATGCCTAAAGATGCCCCTGCTGCAAAAATGGCAGCGACCCGAGAGTACGGCGGCAATATTGTTGAATTTGACCGTTATACCGAAGATCGGGAAAAAATTGGTAAAGAGATTGCCGAAAAAAATGGCCTGACACTCATTCCATCTTATGACCATCCGCATGTGATTGCGGGTCAAGGAACTGCTGCAAAAGAGTTATTTGAAGAAGTCGGCGAATTAGATTACCTGTTTGTATGTTTAGGTGGTGGCGGTTTATTGGCAGGGTCTGCCCTCTCTGCTCGCCAGCTTTCTCCGAACTGTAAAATATATGGCGTTGAACCTGCTTTAGGAAATGATGGGCAAATGTCTTTTAGAAAGGGAGAAATTGTTCATATTGATACACCACAAACCATTGCCGATGGTGCTCAAACGCAATATTTAGGCAAATTAACATTCCCTATTATTCAACAAAAAGTTGATGATATTTTGACAGTCACAGACGAGGACCTTGTTAGCTGTATGAAGTTTTTTGCTGAAAGAATGAAAATAGTCGTTGAACCAACAGGATGTCTTGGTTTTGCTGCTGCGCGTAATTTAAAGCATGAGTTAAAAGGCAAACGTATAGGCATCATTATTAGTGGTGGCAACGTTGATATTTCTAAATATGTAGAGTTTTTATCTGCTTAATAAAAGTCGATGTCTATCTATGATGTTAGGTAAAGCTTCATAGATAGACATCCAATCTGTACCAACTTTTCGATTTATTTCGTCTTAATTTAAATAAAATTTAGTGTTAAATCAGTCCTCGCAGAAAATACTCAAGCATCTTCTCTTTTTGAGTTGTCTTATCTGAACTTAAAAGCTGAATAATGGCGCCCTCAATCATATATAAAAAGAGTTTGGCATCGGTAAAAGAAGCATCGGTTTTAAGTAATCTAAGCTGACTATAAATTTCATTGGTCAGCCATGTTCTGTATCTCACCGCGGTTTTATAAGCTTTTGGATAACTATTTTTAGTTTCAAAAATAGCCTTAAATAATAAGTAGTACGGGCCTTCTAAGTCGGTATGTAGAACATACAACTTCTTGAGTTTATCGATTGTGCTTGTGTCATGGTCATACTCGACCAGTGCAACCACTTGGCCTTGGAGGCGTTCTTTTTGTACGATTAAACAGATTTCGATGAAGCGTTCTTTAGAGTGAAAATAATTATAAAACGTCATTTTATTCACTTCGGTTTCTTTCACAATTTTGTCGACACCGACCATGTGAAACCCACCGTGATGGAACAGATTTATTCCTTTTTTTACAACTTCTAAAGCACGTGTTGGGAGAATAAAATTTGGCATAGTTTTACCGTTATAAAAATAAATTTTTGTTGTATATAAATGAGATAAAAAAGCCTGTGCCCTTTCTAGAAGAAAAAAAGGGCACAGCAAAGCCCCTAAAGACTGTGCTTGGCACATCTCGAGTTTTAGTGTTGATGCAAATTTTTTGAGCCGTAATGACTTAAAGCCTGAAAACCCTATAGGTCATCAAGCTGCTTTAAATTTTTAAGTGGTGTCGTTATAGCTTTTGGCAACGGCTGCCAAGAAATAATGGATGTGCAAAGCCAACTCCTTTTTAATGGGAGTTCTGCCAGACATTTATAGAATTATGGTGGCAGAACGGAAGAAGGTTGACAGACTAGTAATAACTCAAACTAGCACACCCGAAGGTGTCCCTCTCCCGTCCTACCGCTACGGGAGGGAACGAGTGGTCCACCACACAAGACTATTCCTCAGAAGGAATGACTCTGATGCGGGAGTTATTATTCAGCCTGTCAAAGCCGGCTGGCAATGTGGCCAGCAGGCAAAGGATAAGCTTGACATTTATTGCAGTCAAGCACACAAAATGACATTTGCTTTAATTTAGATCATTAAAAAGTAAGAATAAATAATGGATAAGTGATTGTTAAATGAGGGGTTTATAAAAATTAAAGAATCTAAAATTCAAAATTGATGTTTTAAACTGAAAAATCAGTCGAATATTTTAATAAAATACTATAAAAATATGAAATAAGGTATTTATTATCTCCTTTAACTTAATTTTATTTTTGCCCATATAAAATGTTTTTTGAATACAATTTAAGATATTTTGAAAAATCCATTTTAATATTTTCGAGTTTTAAAGCTAATATAGAATACACCTTTCTTAATTTTTAGAAATTGATCAACTACAATTTTTCTTTAGTACATACAATTTTATTCATTTAAATAAAAGTTATTAAATTTAATGCACTTATGTAATTTTCTTATAAAACTAAAATATCATCGATTGCATTCATATTATTGTTACCCAAATATGCGTCGTTGCTTTATTAATACAAATTCCGTATGATGTATGATTAAGCACATAAATTCGCACCTAATCATTAAATACCTGATTTTAAATACAAAATATTGTACTAAACACACAACCTTCACCTTAAATAATTTTGAAATTTTGTGGTTCATCTAAGTTAAATGGCACCACTCGAAGTTTTGCACCTTCTGTATGCCTAAAGTCAAAATCATCCAAAGGTCGTGTGAACTTTTCTGCTCGGTATGGATAAACCAATATCACTTCACTTTCATGTTTCAAATAATAGTGGCTGTACGCAAACATCTGTTGAATATCGTTATCTTTTAAACCATACCGTCCACTACGATCATTTTGATCTATCAGCTTCCACTTGGTATCCATAACAATGCTTTTCGCATTGGCTTGAGAGCGATCAATAAAAATATCAGGCTTTAACTTAAATATCTTACTGGTTTCATGCTCACAAATATGTTCCGTCGCATGCTGTGTTTTGATCTGATATTCAGGCAATCCGAGGCGCAAATGATAAGCCACAAAATGCTCAAACAGCTTTTCCATAGGAAATAACAAACTCATACCCCGCCATTCACCTTGTGTAGATACAGGCATGTACTCACCTAAAATCAGCTCCGTCCAAGGTTTGATCTCAGCGTATAGTGCTAGCAACCGCCCGGTTTGCCATTGTCTCAAATCCTGCTGAATCTTTTGGCTTCGTGGTATTTCACTCGTCATCAAGCGCAATTCTTGAGCTAATTTCCAGTTACTTGCATCTTTAGTCTTTTTACAGATGATCTCCAAGGCTGTACGAATCAACCTATTCTCAGGTCGATTGACTTCATATACATCATGTTCAATTGGGAAGATATGCTTCTTCGCAGGAGACTGACGCATGTATTTCACATACTGCAATTGCCCACGTAAAAACTTTTGTTCCTCTTGGACACGATTATAGTCAAAACGTAGACCACGTTGAACCAAACGCTCGAATGCAGCGAGGAACTGGGTAATAATCCATTCATGTAAAGGCTGTTTAAAACGATTTAAATTAGCACTCCCTGCTTCTCTATAAGGTAAATGCAAAGATACACCCAGCATTTTTTGCAAGAGTTTGCGTTCTTCTAAAATAATCTCTTGATCACTTGTCCCATTGAGCTCCACATGCTTCGGTAATATTTCTATACGTGTACCACACGGCGTTTCAATCACACCGACATATTGATCTAGCTTCAGCTTTCTTCGCCCTGCAAGTTCAAATACTTTCGCGCCGTGCTTAGAAAAGGATGACGAAAGCTCGCATAAATGCTCAAACGCTTTTTCAGGAATATAAGCATGTGCCAAGCTAGACTTTGGACAACCTTCGTAAGCAACGCTTAGGAAGGCATATTCTCGGACAGTAAAATCAGACATAAGGATTTAGACCTTTGAACCGAGTATAGAAATAAATGCATCTATAGATTTAAATGCTTCATCATTGATTTTCCAAATTTTCTTTTGTTCAGAATAATGCATATCCTGTTCTGTATTGGGTGGAAATAACCCTGCCGTATTAATGTTTTTATCCTCAACAACCATACCATTATTGAAGAATACTAAATTAATCTTTGCCCAGTCATCGAAGAAGTATTCTTGTAATTGAGGAATAATTTTCTGTTTAAATATCGCGACTAAATGCTCTCGAGTTTGTTGTTTCTTCAAACTCATAAAGTTGGCATGACCAATACAATGATCTCGATCCAATAACACTTCGACACGGTGGTTTATTACCTTTAATAGCTCACCAATATTTAGACCTTCTACTTCTAAATCATCTAATAACTCTGGCTTTGGTGGCATTTCAATAAAGGTAAAACGACGGCGCAAAGCAATGTCTAAACCTGTTAAAGATCTATCAGATGAATTCATTGTGCCAATGATGTAGACATTACTTGGTACAGAAAACTCTTCTTTTGAGTATGGCAATGTTACTGATAGTTCTTCCTCAGCACCTTGACGTTTAGAGTCTTCAATTAAAGTAATGAGTTCACCAAAGATACGTGCAATATTGCCTCGGTTGATTTCATCGATGATGAGAACATAAGGTTTTATTTTTTCATTAGTATCTGAATATTGAACTTCTGAACGTAGAGACTTTGCAATTGCCCATTCATAGCTCTTTTGATCCACAATTATTTCATTTTGTGTTTTCAAGTAATTACGAATATGCCTAAAAGATAATGGAATATTACTACCCGAAGATGTAAGAGCAAATAACGTCCCTGCTGAATTACTTGATACTTTAATTTCTGCACCACGTTTAGTATAAAACTTCTTTTCCTCAGTTTTAGCCTGAGTAATGAGCTTATCAATCGCACTATTTATACTCGCTTCAATCGGTGCTAAGACATTATTTTGGTTCGCATCTATTTCTGTTTGTGCATCCTCACAAACCTCCTTAAATACACCTGGTTTTACTTCATAGCGTAACTGCCCCGAGCCATCGGTTTCCGCTCGAATCCCTTCTATAAAATCTTCATAGCTAAAACTTTGGTGGAATGTGACAAATTTAATGCGCCCTTCATTTTTATATTTATCAAACAAGTCTTTTAGGCTTGTTCTACCACCTAGTTGCCTTTCTAGTTTTTCAATTTCTGTTAAATCTTTGTCTTCTAAAATTGCTAAAGCATGGTTAATAGTATTGTATGTTTTACCCGTACCTGCAGCACCAAATAAAATACGGTTTAAAGGTTGTTGAGCCATGACTTCTTCCATTAATTCTTCAATTTGCTGTTTATTTTGTTTGTTATCCAAATAGGCTTTTCTGACCCTCGCAAAAAGTTTTTCCACATATGGGAAAAATGCTTTTTCGCCCCGATCTTCCAATAAAATTGGTAAAAACTCTGGTAGTGGTAATTTTGGATATAAGTGGTCATAACCAATACGTTTAGAATTGACCTTACTTACAATCGGGATAATGCAAGGATCATTAAAATCTTGATATAAGAATGCAATCATCCATTTGAGACCTTTAGAAAACTGAATTTGATCAATTGCGTTTAAGTCACGGCGCTGAACAGCATCTACAATATCAAGTATTTCCTGTTTGAGGGTTTCAAATGCTAACCCTGCATCATTCCCTAGTCGTTTATGCCATGAATATGGCTTCTCATTATGATATTTATCATCCTTTCCTAAGCTGATTGGCTCCCAGATATCAAAATAGTTGGCAAAGGTAGGATTACCTTGTGTTGGATCAAAACTGTCAATCTGAGCAATGAAACAGTCTTTATTTTGGGCTTGATGATAATCTTGTATAGATAAATTCTTTAAACCTTCAATTGGCCAAAGCGTTAAAAATTGCTGTACCTTTTTCTCAAGCGCTGTGGTCTGCTCATCACTTTGTTCATACCAATCACAAAGCTTTTCTAAATCATCAAGTGTACCCACAATAATAGAATACGTTTTATTACCCAGCATCAATGATTTGGCATGTGTGGACAAATGATGATTTCGAGTATCGGCTTCTAAATAGGCTTTTTTAATTGGTAATTTAAGTTCTATCGGTGGTTCTGCATCACAGAAAATTACAGGCGTTTTTGCTTTAGGATCTAATGCTAACTCTCGACCTTGAGATGTTTTAAACGCTGCTATATGTTTCGTGCTTGTATATGTATTTGGATATCTCTCATTCAGATAATCGACTGCATTTTTTGAATTAAAATTTGTCGCTACTTTCTCAGCATATATGTCCCACAAAAACATATTTAACCAAAATATATCTGTTTGACCTGATTCAAGTTCTACCTTTAATATCTCTCTAATTTTCTGAACTAAATATACATTCTTTACATACCAATTTTTCTCTCTGATTTCTTGAGGAAAATCTATGATTTGTTGAGTTGTTACATACTCAACGAATTGATGAAATTTATTACGATCAACAATTGTTGAAACATCTAAAGTACATGAAGCACATGCTCGATTGAATAATAAAGGTCGCTGAGTACTACCCAACTGAGTGAGTAATTGACCACCATAACTATTCAACGCTTTATATGTCTCTTCGTTAGGTTGTTGAATAAGTTTTTCTACAACATTAAGAAATTCCACATCCTGAATGATCTTATCAAATACTTCGTTTGCGAGATTTGATTGTCCTTTAGATGCAACCCCATTTGCATCATTTTTCAAAAGTTCACTTAAAAAATCAAAATCATTTTGGGCACTTAACTTATAACCATTATTCAGCTTTTGTTTTATTTCCTGTACCTTATTGAAGGTATTTTCATAATCTTTACGCCACCCCTTTCCATCACCAAATTCAATATAGTCATTAAACCATTGTTTAATTATTGCTGTGTTCACTTAAGCCTCTATATGTATTTCTATTTCGTATGTATGACAAAAATGAGAAGCTGAGTATCGGCTTGCCAACCTGCGCGTACCAGTTGTAAATCAATTAATTCAACTGATTGTCAAAATTTCTTGTACTGAGTTTATCGCCCAATAATTTGATGCGATGCATCTTGTTCTCGACCAAACTAAGATATGTTCATGTTGTCGCAGATTTGTCATAAATGGTATGAAAATAATGCCATTTTTTGCCAAAATTTCCAACTCTGCCAAGTTCTGAGTGCAATAAACAGGCATAAAAAAAGACTTATAAGCTACTAAATTGCTTATAAGTCTTTTATAAATTTTGGTAGGTATATCCAGACTCGAACTGGAGACCTCTACGATGTCAACGTAGCGCTCTAACCAACTGAGCTATACACCTAGAATGGAAAGCATCATATTCATTTTTCAAAAGCAAAACAAGAGATTTGCCATTGAAAAAAATACAAATGAGCAGACTTTGAGCAAACTCTTTTTCATTTCCCAAAAAGTAAAACGGTACATGGTTCAACCACATACCGTCTTTGGTTAGCCAAATATCAAGCTCAACTTAACATGGACATTTCTTCAAAGTACCCCCTGCCGATGGATAACGCACATCAACACAATGTCGATAGAAAGTCTTTGCATCCATAGGTGTTAAATCTGGATGATGGGCTTTCATATGCTCCAAATATGTTTGATAGTCCGGCACACCAACCATCAATCGGAAGCTTTGCTGTAAACGTTGCCACAAGGTTGCTATACGCGACCAGTTCTTTGGAGAAAGTAATAGCTCTTTTTGCGAGAGCACTGTCATTTTGATGATTTTCGCAATAATGACAGTTCCATTTTTTGCAAATTTAAAATTCATCTTTACTCTCCTCGAGTGGTAACCACTTCAGGATCGGCATATACCGCAGGTGCTTCATTTACAGTCGGTTTTGGACTCGCTAAAGCACGGCGAACAATACCAATTGAGGCAATAATCATGACAATCGAAACAATCATAAAGAAGCCACAAAGCGCAGCATTAATCTGATTCGACATCACAATGTTTTGCATCTCAGCAATAGTTTTGGCTGGTTTAATAATTTCACCACGAGAAATCGCGTCAGAGAACTTATGCGCTTGCGCCAAGAAACCAATTTTTGGGTTTTCGTGGAAAATCTTTTGCCAGCCTGCTGTCATACAGGTCACGAACAAGAAAATAGTCGGAATAATCGTTACCCATACATATTTTTCTTTTTTCATTTTAAACAGAATGACTGTACCTAAAATGAGTGCCATAGAAGCCAGCATTTGGTTACCAACACCAAATAAAGGCCATAATGAATTAACACCACCAAGTGGGTCAATCACACCTTGATAAACGAAGAAGCCCCATCCACCTACTGCAACCGCTGTACCAACTAAATTACCAAAGAATGAACCTGATGCTTTAACCGCAGGAATAACAATACCTACCGTGTCTTGCACCATGAAACGACAAGCGCGAGTACCGGCATCGACAGCAGTTAAAATAAACAATGCTTCAAACAAAATGGCAAAGTGATACCAAAATGCCATCATTTGGCGGCTATTAAAAATTTCAGAAATGATATGAGCCATACCAATAGCGAAGGTAGGTGCACCACCTGTACGTGAAAGAATCGAGCTTTCACCTACTTCTTGAGCCAACACTGTCAGCATTTCTGGGGTAACAACAAAACCTAAGTTACGTACAGCTTCTGCCGCAGTTTCTACAGTTGTACCGAGTACTGCCGCTGGCGCATTAATCGCAAAGTACACACCTGGGTCTAACACTGTCGCACAGATCATTGCCATGATCCCGACAAAAGACTCCATAAGCATACCGCCGTAGCCAATCATACGCATGTCAGCTTCGTTATCGACGAGTTTTGGTGTTGTACCACTAGAAACAAGCGCATGGAAACCAGAGATGGCACCACAGGCAATGGTAATAAATAGGAATGGGAATAAGCTACCTGAGAAAACTGGACCTGTACCATCAATGAAGTGGGTTACAGCCGGCATTTTCAATTCAGGTAATGCAATGATAATACCCACCGCCAAACCAAGAATCCCCCCGATTTTGAGGAAGGTAGATAAATAATCACGCGGTGCTAATAACAACCAAACTGGCAATACCGATGCGATAAAACCATAAATGATGAGACACCAAGTAAGTTGTGTACCCGTTAAAGTGAAGAACTCACCCCAGTACGGGTCTGCTGCAACATGTCCACCATAGACAATTGCCAGCATCATTAAAACAAAGCCAATAATTGAAACTTCTGCAATACGTCCCGGACGGATAAAGCGCATATAAACGCCCATGAACAATGCAATTGGAATGGTTGCTGCAATACTAAAGACACCCCATGGACTATGTGCAAGTGCTTTAACAACCACCAACGCCAGTACGGCAAGGATAATAATCATTACCCCGAGTGCGCCGAGCATCACCACAACACCAGCAAAAGAACCAAGTTCCTGCTTTGCCATTTCACCAAGTGATCGGCCATCACGGCGTGTTGAGATAAATAAAACTAAAAAGTCTTGTACTGCCCCCGCCAGCACAACACCGACCAATAACCAGATCGTTCCTGGTAAAAAGCCCATTTGTGCAGCCAGAATTGGTCCAACTAACGGTCCTGCCCCTGCAATTGCAGCAAAGTGGTGACCGAAAAGCACATATTTATTGGTGGGTACATAATCCAGACCATCGGCTAAACGATGTGCTGGGGTTAAACGTCTTGGGTTTAATTCAAATACTTTAGTTGCAATAAATAGACTATAAAATCGATATGCGATGCTATATACACATGCTGCAGCCAGTACAAGCCAAACCGCGTTAACATGTTCACCACGACTGAGTGCCAGCATCCCAAAAGAAATTGCACCTATAATTGCCACTAGGCTCCAGACCAGCTTGGAGGGAAGCGTAGATTTCGCTTGCATTGTGTCCATTCTTAACCTCTCAATAAATAACTACAGCATTTTTATATTGTTATGTACTGTTTCTCTTAATCCCTGTGACTCTACTCCTCCTTTTTCTTTTTTCCTCTTATACTTTCGCATAAAAAAAGGGATGATTTACATCATCCCTTCGATAATAGTTTATTTTTTAACTATTATGCACGCTCTAAATACTCACCAGTACGAGTATCTACACGAACGCTTTCTTCTTGCTGAACAAATAACGGAACACGAACAACCGCACCTGTTTCAAGCTTAGCTGGTTTACCGCCACCGCCAGATGTATCACCACGTACGCCCGGATCAGTTTCAACGATTTTTAATACAACGAAGTTCGGTGGGTTTACAGTTAAAGGTACACCGTTGAACAACATAATTGTACATTTTTCATTTGAATCGTCTTTTAACCATTTAGCAGCATCGCCCATTGCAGTTTTGTCTGCAGCGATTTGCTCAAAAGTTACAGGATCCATGAAGTTCCACATTTCACCATCGTTGTATAAGTAATCCATTTCAACTTCAACGATGTCAGCCGCTTCTAAAGAGTCACCTGATTTGAAAGTTTTTTCTAATACTTTGCCAGTTTTAAGGTTACGTAATTTTACACGGTTGAACGCTTGACCTTTACCTGGTTTTACATATTCGTTTTCCATGATAGAACATGGGTTACCATCAAGCATAACCTTAAGGCCAGCTTTGAAATCATTTGTAGAATAATAGGCCATGAAAGGCACACTCCAAACTTAACAAGTCAACTATGCGATATAATGCGTTGTTGCATTATCTTAATCGTGTCAAATGATAAACTATTTATACCAAGAGCAAAACTGGCAATCACAACTCAGTGACCTTATTACTGATCCTTCTGAACTGCTAAGCCTACTCGAGTTATCCTCAGATCAGCTATTATCAGGTGCGATTCTGGCTTCTGAAAAGTTTAAATTGCGTGTTCCTCGTGCGTTCGTCGGAAAAATGAACGCTAAAAACCCGCTTGACCCGCTTTTACTACAAGTATTACCTCATCATTTAGAGCTTGAAGAGCATCCTGAGTTTGTAACCGACCCTTTAGGTGAAGAAGCAGCCAACCAGTTACCGGGTGTTTTACATAAATATAAATCTCGTTTTTTACTGACCTTAACAGGCGCATGTGCTGTGCATTGTCGTTACTGTTTCCGTCGTCACTTCCCCTATCAGGAAAATCTGCCAAAAAATGATGATTGGCTCAATATTAAAAATTATATCGAAGCTAATCCTGATATTAATGAAGTGATTTTAAGTGGAGGTGACCCCCTTACGCTTTCTAATCGTAAGCTTGCACTTTGGCTAGAACGCTTATCATCTCTCAAACAAGTTAAGATTTTGCGAATTCATTCACGAGTTCCAATTGTCATTCCAAATCGAATCGACGAAGAGCTTATTTCTTTATTAAAAAACAGTAGGCTGCGTATTATTCTGGTGGTACACTCAAACCATGCTTCTGAACTCGATGACTTTACTTGTTCAAAGTTGATGGAGTTATCTTCGCACCACATTACTGTACTAAATCAGGCTGTATTGCTAAAAGGTGTCAATGATTCTGCTCAAACTTTGACTGATTTAAGTTATCGTCTATTTGAAGCTCGCGTTATGCCATATTACTTACACGTATTAGATAAAGTAAAAGGCGCACAACATTTTGATTTAATGCCATCTGAAATAGATGCGATATATCAAGACGTGTTAGCGAGCCTACCTGGATATCTGGTTCCTAAACTCGTCAGGGAAATTGCGGGCGAAAAGAATAAAACACCGCTTTTTGGGGCTACAACTTTTTGAGTTATATAATAAGTGATGATGAATAATGCACTTTCGGACATTTTTCACAATCAAACCTCACGTACCCGTGAACGGTTAAGCTTTTGTGAAGCCAACATTAAAGATCTTAATGAATGGGTCACTACCCTTTCTATTATGCAATTGGGTGATACTTCAAAAGCGCTATTTACCGCAATTTTGGAGTTAAATGAATTAAATTGCAGTGAAACGCTTCGCTTTGACTTAATTCAAACGCTTCACCCAACTATTAATAATGTTTTGGCAAGCTTAGAAAAAAACTTCTTTAACCAAGGGGTGATTAGTACCGACCGTAACGAGCATATTATTGAGCTGGCAATGCTGCTGCGTTGTTATTTTGCCAGCATTTATTTAAATATTGCACAGACCAGCCACGAGCAGCTACAAAGACAAAAGTTTTCTTTATTTTCTTTTAAACAAAAGAAAAACTTACAAACTGCGCGTATTTTGGCGACATTCCATGCATTGCAGCAACTCACCAACCTTTTATACCAACAGCATATGCTCTACAGCGAACCTGTAAAAGGTCAATGGTTAATTGCTCACCAGCTTTACGAAACAGCTGTTCAGTATAAATATCATTTAACCAATATTAATCATATTCAAGGTGTACAGCATCCGCTAGCCAATATTACACAGGCATATGCTCAGCTGATTTTATTAGATATTTTTAATACCAATCAGATTCGTCAATCAGAAATTCAGGCTTTGTTTCAATGTAGTTTTGACTGGGCACGCATGATTCAAATCTTGCCTAAAGACTCTGCTTTAACTAAATATGTAGTCGATCCGACTAAAGACCATCCGCCTGTATATAACAAAAAGCAAAGCTCAAATTTCAACCCAAGCATTTTCATTAGTACACAAGCCTTGCTTGAGCATGTAACTGCCACCATGCATAAAAATGCTCAATACATGTCTAAAAATGAAAAGATTTATTTGAGTCCAGCACTAAAATTCCACGTTCAAACCATTTTGGGTACCACAGCACAGCGCCGTCATGAACGTTATGAATACAATGCTGCATTGCAAATCTGTTTTGGCTTAAGTACTGCTCATTTTTATTTATCTAAAGCAAAAAACTTTGAAGAAACGCTACAGCTTAACAATAACTATAATCTACAAAGTGAATCGAAAGTTTTATCAAACTTAGAAAAAAAAGAGCAACAGACCAGCTCGTATCAGCGCTTGAGTCGTGAGAGCAAGACGATTTACCAAACTACAGTGCTTGATATTAGTGTTAATGGCTACCGTATTAAATGGTCTGGTGAAGCCCCTAAAAACTTAAGAACTGGCGAATATATTTTAGTCAAAGAAACGCTGCATGGTCAGTGGCGTGGCGGTGTGATTCGCTGGATTAAACAATCGACTGAAAAAAGTCTGGAGCTGGGTTTAGAAATTCTTTCGCAAGCCATGTTCCCTTGTGCCGTACATATTCAGGCAGAGCGCCATACTCGTAATTACCACCCTGCACTATTACTACAAACTCAAAACCTAGAAGAAATACAAAACACGCTTATTTTACCGGGGTCTCAAATTTTTAGAGAGCAACAAACAATTCATTTACGATTGGGGACAGAAGAAATCAAAGTGTATCTACTCAAAGCACAACTCATTACTCAAAGTTTTATTCAATTTCAATTTGAACTTTTGAATGAGCAACAACAACATCTGCTTGATCAGTTCATGCTGAAAAAGAATAGTAACGCGAATAACCAAGATTTATGGGAAGCATTAAAGTGAGAAACTCTTTACTATCTAAAAAGTTAAAACGTACTGAAATACGTTTACTCATTATTGATGATAACCAGTTACGTTATAACCAAATTTTAACTTTATTATCGGGGAATGATTATCAAGTTAATGCCTTATTACTTGATGATTTAAAAAGTTTTGAAAAGCAGTTAAATACATCGTGGGATGTCATTATTTTTGGCCGTGCGTACGATCTGAAAATTGAACAAACTCTCTCCCTTGTTCAAGCCTCAGAACAGCCGCAGCTTCCAATTTTACTTTTACAACCAGATGACTACCAATCATCGCAATATCAAAACTATATTCAAAAAGGTATTTATGATGTAGTTCCATTAGAACCTTTGGACTATTTCTATATTACGCTTGTTCGAGCGCTTTCATATAGCCGCCTTTTACAGAAAGAACAGCGCCTTTTGGCTGAGCTTGATACCATTCATACACATACGCAAACACTGGTCGATAGCAGCCATAAAGCGGTCGCTATTTTTCAAGAAGGTATACATATTAAGGCAAATACCGAATATTTGAATCTTTTTGGTTTCCAGCAAGAAGAAGATATTATTGGTTTGCCGATTTTAGATGTCTTACAACCTAACGATTTAAATATTTTTAAACAACGTTTTAAGAAAATTTCTTTAGGCCAGTTTGATCAAGCACGTTTCGAAATTCAAAGTCAGCATCAAGCTATTTCTGGTAATAATGCTTTAAAACTGGAATTTATTCCGAGCCAAGAAGAAGATGCTGTACAACTGACCATCGACTATCAAGTTGATTTAAAAACACTAGCAAATACAGCACTAACAGAGAAAACGACTGGATTAAGTGCAGCTTGGCCACAGATTAATCGTCATTTATCGACCCACCCTGCCCAAGCAAATGCTCTAGTTCTATTTAGACTTGCACAGTGTCCAGAACGACTTTTTCAACAAGGTTGGCAAACTTTAGGACTTTATTTCAATCAGCTACATGGTTTTTTAAAAGACCATGCTCAGATGCCAATTTTCCAAGTCGACTTGGGCAGTTATGTCGGGATTTTACAAGCTGAAAATAGTACGGTTTTAAATTCTCAGTTGACGAGTTTACAAACTTTGCAGAAAGAACACTTGTTAAAAGTGAATGAGCAAAACTTTTCGGTACAGTTAAAACTTGGCTATGCTCCGCTTAACCAACCATTAACTGAAACTACATTTAGTTCATTACTTAATGAAGCTGAAAAGCAGAACCTACCTCAAGTTACCCCTAAGCTTGAAATAACGCCTATTGTAGAAAAACCAGTTTCGCCGAGCATTGAAGCTGTTCCTCTTGATTTAACGATTGAGCACTTTGAGGTGACTTCGCAGTCTTCTTTGCTACAGCAGTTGAAACAAAAATTAGCTAAAGGTGAGATACATCTTAAGTATCAGCAAATTTACGATAAACATGATGAAGAAACTCATAACTATGAAGTGACGAGTGGCTTTATTGCAGACGAACAATGGCATGATTTAAATGACTTAGCTGAATTAAAAGAAGATGCTGAACTATCAATTCAACTAGATCGCTGGATATTAGTAGAAGCCTGTAAACAGCTTCATAATTTCATTGCTCAGTATCCTAAAGCAAGGCTCATTATTAACCTTAATATTGATATTTTGCTGAAAGATAAAACCTTCCCTGAGCTGATTTCCAAACTGCTTACTATCATTGGTAGTAAACTTGAATGTCCTTTGATTTTGCAATTTTCGGAACAAGCTCTTCATCACTACCTTCCAACAGTTCAACCGCTGATTGGTCGTTTACGTCAACATGGTGCAGAAGTTTCAATCCGAGAATTTGCTTCTTCTATATATAGCGATTCAATTTTACAGCAGCTTGATATCCAGCTTGTAAAACTGCAGTCTAGCAAAACTGATCTATTAAGCTCAGACCAAGGACTCAATAGCTTGCAAGAAAAAGTATTGAACTATTTGACTGTAAAACCAATTGGAATTTTATTAGCTAACTTAAATGACATGAATCTGTTTGCTAATGCATGGAATGTGGAAACACGTTTCTTACAAGGTGATTATTTTCAGAAGAAGCTTGATCGTTTAACAGATGTGCAAGACCAGTAATGGTCTTGTACGCTAAAAACAAAAAAACGGGCATAAGCCCGTTTTTTTGTTTCGTTTTGAAGTATTAACGCTTGATAGAGCGAGACATACCCGCAAAACGTTGTTTGAATTTGTCGATACGACCACCAGTGTCTACATTCTTTTGTTTACCAGTGTAGAAAGGGTGGCAAGCTGAACATACGTCAAGGTAAATAGTTTCTTTACCTAAAGCAGAACGAGTTTCGATTACGTTACCGCATGAGCAAGTTGCAACTAATTTTTCATATTTTGGGTGAATATCGGCGCGCATCGTCGATTACTCCTAATTGAAGAAAGGCTTAAGCTGTCATCGCAATTGATCACTCTCAATTAAATTGAGGAAAGCTTTTTACAAGCAGATCAACACCACAACAGACCATTCTTTTGGCCCACCGAAACCTCTAGGGTTAGAGCTAAGCACAACAAGTGGACAGTATTATACGCCATATAATTTTTTTTTGCGAATTAATCTTGGGATTTAGCCCAGTAATTTGCGATTACTCCACACACCATTAACTGTATTTGGTGAAATATCATAATTGGCAATACAATCATTCCTAAAGGCTGACCAATAAATAAGATTTGTGCCATTGGTACACCACTTGCCAAGGTCTTTTTTGAACCGCAAAAGAAAACAGTAATCTGATCGGCACGACTAAAACCAAAAGCACGCGGTAAATACAGGGCAAGCAACATAATAATAGTCAGTAATACAGAGCAAGCGAGCGCCAAAAGAAGTAAGGTTTTCCAGTTTACTTGATGCCAAAGTCCAGCAACCACCGCCCCACTAAATGCGCCATACACCACCATCAAAATTGAGCCTTGATCGAACGCTTTTACAATACTTGGTACTTTTGCCATATATGGAAAAACATAAGGACGAAGCAATTGCCCTAAAACAAATGGTACCAATAACAACAGCGTAATTTCTATAATAGATGATGTTGGATCAAAGCCATGCTGACTTTGTCCTAAAATAAAGAAACTCACTAAAACTGGTGTAATGAACATGCCAACCAAGTTTGAAAAAGATGCACTACATACCGCCCCTGCTACATTTCCTTTTGCCACTGAAGTAAATGCAATAGAGGACTGAACCGTAGAGGGCAAGAAACACATAAACAGAAAGCCCCAATAGAGCTGCTGTCCCAATAAAGGTAAAAGAATAGGTTTAGCCAATAAACCAAGGGCAGGAAAAATAAAGAACGTAATTGCAAATACCAGCAAGTGCATTTTCCAATGCAAAATACCTTCAATGACTGCCTCACGAGATAACTTAGCACCGTGCAGGAAAAATAAAATTGCAATCGCGACTGTAGTTAGTGTATTGAAATACTGCGCAGCTTGACCACTGACTGGAAAAAATGTTGCTAGTAGCACCATACCAACTAACAAAATTGTAAATCGATCAAGTGCCAAGAACTTCAGCATGTTCACATCCTATGATTATTTTAGACAAATAAAAACCCAGTTGATAAATTGACCATTTGGTCAAGCCTTCATCATACTGGGCTATAAAAATAAAGCTAGGCTTTTAAGACCTAAATCTTAAAGCGCCTGAGTCAATTACTTAATTATTTCTAGCGTTTGCATCTTGCTGAATGAGTTCGATTTTATAGCCATCTGGATCTTCAACAAACGCAATCACTGTTACACCACCCTTCATTGGGCCTGCTTCACGCACAACTTTACCACCACGTGCTTTGATTTCTTCACATGCTTTGTAAGCGTCTTCGACACCAATCGCAATGTGACCATAGGCATTGCCTAAATCATAACTTGATGTATCCCAGTTATGCGTAAGTTCAAGCACGGTATTATTTTCTTCATCGCCATAACCAACAAATGCTAGTGTAAAACGACCTTCTTCATAATCACGCTTACGAAGTAACTTCATCCCTAATACTTCGGTATAGAACTTTAAAGATTGTTCTAAATTGCCTACTCGCAACATTGTATGAAGCATTCGCATATATTTATCTCCAGAAAACCTTCATTCCGATGCTTGTTTAGCCAATAACTTACTTACCCAAATTACAAGTAGTAAAATTGGTAATCCCATCAAGAACGTAACCGTAAAAAAGCCAGAATAGCCTATATGATTTACTATTGTACCTGAGTATCCGCCAATAGTTTTAGGCAGTAATAACATTAATGAACTAAAAATAGCGTATTGCATAGCTGTAAAAGATACACTTGTTAGACTTGAAAGAAATGCAATAAAAACAGCTCCTGCCAGACCCGAAGCTAGATTATCAAATATGATTCCCATAACAAGCCATGTCTTACTGTAAGGTACAACTACTTTTCCTTTCAATTCGATATCAATATTCTTATCAATCGGAATCGCTGGGATATCTGATAAACTCATACGATATTCAGGTTGGATTTCTGATAAATTTTTTTGATAAGTATGAGTCTGAACTAAAGTCTTCGTTTGCCCATTAACCTCATAATTTGCCTGCACACTTATTGCATCAAGCTTAGCAAGTTCTGTCCCTGAAATAACTGCATTCCAGTCACTATTCTTAATTTTACCTTCTACTTTAACTTGTGGATTTAATAAAATATTTACAGATTTTATTTGACTATTTTTCGGCAAATTTAGCAAAGTGCCATGGAGGATTATATCTTTTGCCAACTCATCTTTATATACAAGATTATCACCCCCTATAGCTTGGATATAAATCTCCGGTTTTGGCTCATTTTTGTATAGTTTTAGTGGAATAGTTATTTTTAAAGGTTCAATATACCCTTTAGGTTGCGAAGCAATAGAAACTTCTGCTTGGGTTGTTAAAGTATTACTTGGAAATTTTAAAGACCAGTTCCCAACTTCATCAGGGTTTGCGGTATATACCTGATCACCAATATTAACCTGAACCTCTTGCATAGAAGCACCAGATTTGACTAAACCAACAAAAATTAAATTAGTTGTGCTCGCTAAAATTGCTCCTAACAACATCATTTTCATGACGTTATAACGCTGAGCTAACATCCCTCCGAGAAATCCACCTAATATTACAAAGAAAATCGCAAAAAACTTATTAAACCAAGCAATTTCTTCTTTATCAAAATTTAAATCTAAATAAAACAGATTAGCCATTACCCCAGCAACGACATCTGAAATACGATAGAAACCTATTAATAATAAAATTGCTAAAGCTACTTTTAATCCATATCGCTTAAAAAAGTCTAGTAAAGGTGATAACCATGTTTCTACAACAATTTTTTTATTAATTAAACCAAATTTAATTAAACCCAGAATAACAATAACAGCAATTGAGATACTAATTAAAAACTTAATAACTAAAAGTATAAAAGTTAAAAAAGCATCTTCGATAGAAAATGAATCAAAAATTAAACCGATTTGATAAAAACTAATTCCAAAAACTATGGTTGAAATAACAAAAACCGCAAATAACTGGACATAATCTTTTGCATGATAATGATGTTGTAGGCGCTTAACTACAGGTTCATGGATGAGTAAAGTTGTAATAATTCCTATAATCATCAAACCAGCCATTAATAAATAGGTGGTTCGCCATGCTTCATAAATATAATTACCAACTGCTGTTCCCAAAGAGGCAGCAAATAATAGTGCACCTAATTGAGTAATAATTGTAGCAGTGCGATACCCTGCATTATAGGTTGAAGCTAAAACAGTTTGTATATTTGGGTCTTCAGTTAATTCGATACGGTAAGCATCCACAATAATATCTTGTGTTGCTGAAGAGAAGCCAAGAAAAATAGCAGCCCCTGCCATAATCGTTAAATTTGAGAATGAACCGAAATCAGATGTGTTGGGTAATGGATTTGTAAATGCCATCATACAAATTGCACAAATTACCAAAAGTTGTGATACCAACAACCAACTACGTCTTAGGCCCATTCTTCTGGTTAGATATGGCAAGGGTAACTTGTCTATTAGCGGCGCCCAAATAAACTTAAATGAATAAGCCAAAGCTGCCCAAGAGAACATTGTAATAGTACTTCGGTTAATTCCAGCCTCAGTCAACCAAAATGATAGAGTTGAAAAAATTAGAAAAATTGGAATTCCCGATGAAAAACCCAAAAACAACATAATGATTGCACGGCGATCCAAGAAAGCTTTAAAAGAACTTTTCCACCCTTTCGATTCAGAAATCATTCGTTTTTTATTTTCCATAAATTATAAATGCGTCTATTCAATCGCTTCTTACAATTGCTTTCAAGATTCTTTCTGCAATCAAGTTTTGTTTTGGTGATAAAAGCAGCAAGTTTGCTTGATATTTTATGCTAAACCTGTATACCTTTAATCTTCAACCTTCGTTTTCTTTTGCTGGATATCAACAGTGACACAAAAACTTGATCAAGTGACAACTTCAACTTTATCACTCGCTAAAACAAACACCACAAACGTCACAATAAATGCATTTCCTTCAGCTTTTGAGCAACCTGATATAAAAATGACTTTGGATAAAACAGCCTTAAAACCCGAACAACTTACGCATATTCCAAATTTTGAAAATATTCCAGCCTCAACAAAACGTATAAAACCGCTTAATAACTTTTTAGGACAAGATCGTGCCAAAGCTTCAGTAGAAGCCGGTATTTCTTTACCCTACTCTGGTTATAACATTTTTGCAGTAGGAACGGCAGGTTTGGGTAAACGCACCATGATTAAGCGTTTACTACAACAACATGCGAAAACAATGCCTACTCCAGATGATTGGGTATATGTTTATAACTTTAAGCAAGCGCGTCAGCCAATTGCGCTACGCTTCCCTGCCGGGCAAGGAACCAAGTTTCAACATACTCTTCATCAAACTTGGCAAATTATTTTAAAACAGCTTGAACGCCGTTTTAGTGCTGAGACTTATCATAACCGTATTGAGCGAATTCGTCAGGAAACTGGAGATGAGCAGCAAGAAGCGCTTGTTGAGTTAACAAAAGAAGGCGAAGAGCTCGATTTAAAATTAATTTCTCGAAATGAGAAGCATGGTTTTGTGCCTGTCCAAGTAAAAAATGATCAGGTTCAAGAACTGACCCAAGCAGAAATTGATGCTTTAAATAGTAAACAGCGTGCTGAAATCGCGGCGAATATTCGCTATATGGATAAAAAGCTTGAGCGTCTTGGTTTGCATTTAGGCGATTTAGAAGACGATGCACGAGACAAAGTCTCTGTTTTGAATCGAGACATCGCGACTCAAGTGGTTATGCCACGAATAGATTTAATTTTGAATAAGTATGGTCAAGTTAAAGGGCTTGAAGATTATTTAAAACAATATGCACAAGATGTAATTGACAATGTTGAGCTCATTTTAGAGCAAGAAGAAGATGACTTTGCTCCTGCTATGTTCAATCGTGTACCAGCACGTTATCAAGCAAATGTAATTGTTCCAAATAAACCAAACAGCGGCGCACCGGTTATTTTTGAAGATTTCCCAACCCACTACAACTTGCTTGGTCATGTAGAACAGCTTACGCACAACGGTACAATTACCACAGATTTCACACTCATTCGCCCAGGTGCTCTACATCAAGCGAATGGTGGTTTTTTAATGCTTGAAGCCGAGCAATTACTCGAACAGCCTTATGCATGGCAGGGTTTAAAACGTGCCTTAAAATCAGGTCAACTCAAACTCTCTTCTCTTGAACATATGTTGACGTTAACAGGTTCTATCTCGATAGAACCTGCTGCTGTTCCACTTGATATTAAAGTGGTTCTTATGGCAGAACCTGAGATTTATTATGAAATTTTAGAAGTAGAACCAGAGCTTGGTAGTGTATTTAAAATTCGTGCAGATTTTACCGATACATTACAACGTAATGACGAAAATGAACAAGCTTACATGCAGCTAATTGCTGACTATGTACAAGCAGATAAACTACTTCCATTTGATCGTAGTGCTTTAGCAGCTTTACTTACCGACTCAAGCCGTCAGGCGGAAGACCAAAGTTCACTATCATTACATGCTTCAACTTTGGGTGATCTCATTCGCGAAGCACATCATCATGCATTTAAAGCCAATGAAAAGATTGTAACTGACCAGCACATTAACCTTGCACTACAACATAGACAATATCGCTTAGGCTATTTAAGAGAGCTTTACTGGCAAGATCTGTCGCGTGGAACTCAGTTAATCGAAACTTCGGGCCACCGTTTAGGCCAAATCAATGCCCTCTCCGTTATTCACTATGCAGATGTTGAGTTTGGTTTACCTTCACGTTTGACTGCCTCAGTTTATCAAGGCGGTGGTGATATTCTTGATATTGAACGTAGTGTAGAACTAGGTGGTTCACTCCATGCCAAAGGTGTGTTGCTCATGTCTAGCTTCTTGAAAGCTCACTTTGGCCGTGAACAGATTTTACACTTCTCTGCCGCGCTTGCATTTGAACAAAGCTATGGGCAAGTCGACGGTGACAGTGCAACGGTTGCCGAGCTTTCTGCATTAATTTCTGCAATTAGCCAAATACCAATTGATCAATCATGGGCAATTACCGGTTCTATGAATCAGTTAGGCCAAGTTCAACCAATTGGTGGTGTAAATGCAAAAATTGAAGGCTTCTATGATGCTTGTAAATTACAAGGTTTAACTGGCAAACAGGGTGTCATTATCCCACGTCAAAACATGCAACATTTGATGTTACGCCAAGATGTAATTGATGCAGTAAAAGTTGGTCAGTTCCATATTCATGCGATTGATACGATTGACCAAGCACTTGAAATTTTAATGGCTCGTCCAGTCGGTACACTTGATAAAAAAGGCAAGTACAGTAAGCACTCTATTTATGCGGCTGTAATGGAGCAACTTGAATATTGGCAAGCCATTGAAGATGGTGCAGAAATTGAAGAGGAACCAAAGAAGAAAAAGAAAAACAAGAAAAAAATCAAAAAGCATGAAGAGCTCACAGCTGATGATCTTCCACAAGAGACTCAAGAAGAAGTTGCGACTCTGAAGCAAAAATAGCACTAAGTAAAAAAAGGGCTTGTAATCACAAGCCCCTTTTTATGAATAAGGTAAAATTAGCGAACAATTTGCATGGCCCTTCCGCCAGCCAATTGACTAAAATACTGTTTAAGCGCTTCAACACAACGCTGAATCTTCATTGGCTGTTGATCGTGTTTGGCGATCTCTGCATATAAAGTGAAAGCTGGAAGTTTCCAATCTGGAAGAATTTCAATTAAAGAACCAGCCTTCAATTCTTTTTGAGCATCTAAATATAAAATTCTAGCAATACCATGTCCTTGCTGACATAAGGCTTTAGCAACTTGCAAATTATTACTTTGCAAACGGCTTACCATCTCAATATTTAATTTTTCACCTGTTTTAGCATGCTGGAAGTTAAAAGTGCGTGATTCGTTCATTGCATTGATAGAAAGCAACTCATGGTTGTTTAAATCATTGGGATGCAAAATCGGGCTTGATTGATTGAGATAGCTGGGAGAGGCTACCAAAATCTGATCGACAAAAGCCATAGGAACTACAGAACTACTCTCTTCTACTGGCGTAGAGCTCATACGTACTGCAATATCAATTCGCTCTTCAATTAAGTCGATATAACGATGCCCCACTTCAAAATGAACAGATAAACCGCGATGGGCAGACATCCAGTGAGATAAAGCAGGAATAATGTGCTGAACTGCTAAGTCTGGGGTTGTTGCAATACGCAAATCACCAATCAAGTCATCTCGCAATTCATTGATTCTGATTTTGCCTCTTTCTGCTGCTGCCAACATTTCTTGGCAACTTGAGAAAAAAGCCTGTCCAGCCTCTGTCAAACTAAGTTTTCGAGTAGAACGGTGTAATAAAATTACATCCATTTCATTTTCAAGAGAACGTATTTGCTGACTGACAGCACTTGTTGTAATGCCTAATTCACGTGCCGCACCACTAAATGAACTTTTTTCAACCACACAAGCAAAAACACCCATCGCACGAAGCTGATCTAACATAGGTTTCCTCAAATCTAATTCTAAATTTATAAAAAATGCTTATTGTTGTAATGAAAGCAACCAATTACATTATACGAGGAAACCTATATTTATTGCATTAGCTAATTTGGTAAAAGATTTGCCGGATTGATTGGTTTACCGTCAAGGCGAATTTGGAACTCAAGCATGACACGAGAAGCCCCTGAAGACCCCATTTCAGCAATCTTTTGGCCTGCGGTTACATTGTCTCCACTCTTCACCATCATCTTGCTATTGTGGGCATAGGCACTGATATAGCCATCAATATGTTTGATTAAAACGAGATTACCATATTCTTTTAAACCATCGGCTGCGTATACAACTTGACCGTCAGCTGCCGCATAAATAGGATCACCTTGGTTACCACCGTAACGAATTCCTTTGACATTATTCGCCAAATTAAATCCTTGGATAACCGGACCATTATTTGGTTTCACCCAACGCAAGCTTGAACTTGGAATTGAAGCCCCTACGCTAGTATTGGTTGTTGGTGCAACTGTTCTTGGCGGCGGTGTAGTAACCGTTGTTGTTGGCGGAGTTGTGGTTGTCGGTAATGCAATTGTTTGGCGCTTAATTGGCTCTTGTTGCGCCATGACTTGTGTCGACACGGTTTTTGGTGAAGAAGATTTTTTCAATCGTAATGATTGATTAACATAAATACGATATGGCGGAGCAATATCATTCATCTCTGCAATACTGAGATAGTCCAAACCATAACGCATTGCAATGCCACTTAAAGTATCACCTGAACGAACGGTGTAATAGTTAGGAGCCATTGAATAGCGAGAACTATTATTAATTTGTGGTTTAGAAGCACATCCTGCCATTGCAACAGTAAAACCTACAGCTACAGACAACATCATAATTTTCATTATATTGTCTCTTTGAATATGCGATCTGCTTTGTTGCCCAGTTAAATGCATCGATCTCCCTCACTAAATGCTACAAATCATTTCGGCTAAGAGTACCAAAAAAGTAAGAGGAAACATGTTCCTCTTTTTCTATATTCACAAAGTTATAACATTCGGGCCAAATTATTGACCCAAGCTTGCCTGCAAATCCTCTAAAACCGCATAGTTTGTTGCATCCATCTGAATTGGGGTCACACTCACAAAACCGTTTGCAACCGCAAAAAAGTCAGATTGAATCTGGCTAGCAATACGCTGCGGATCCGTAACTGCTTCACCTGCCAGACCAATCCAGTAAACCTGTCTTCCTCTTGGGTCGACATGACTTGTGATGGGTTTAGACTGAGCACGGCGTCCTTGATAGGTAATTTGTGTACCTTTCAACTGAGGTACATCCGGAATATTAATATTAAAAATATGTCGAGGTGGTAGCGCAGGTAAACCTTTGGCAATAAAGTCATGTACCCATTTGGCTGCTTGCGCATAATCATCTTTATGGTTATATGAACGCACATCAGAACCCGCTAAAGAAACCGCAATTGCAGGCTGTTTCATTAAGCGTCCTTCAAATGCAGCGCCGACTGTTCCCGAATACAGAACATCATCACCTAAGTTTGCACCACTGTTGATTCCACTAACTACCAAGTCAAATTCGAAATCAAACAATCCATTCATAGATAAATAGACGCAATCGGCTGGCGTTCCATTTACAGCCCATACATCTTCAGCAATTTGAATAGGACGTAAAGGGCGATCTAACGTTAACGCGCTCGAAAATCCACTTCTTTCACTTTCTGGAGCAACTACTACAACACGGCCTAATGGTTTTAACGCTTCAGCTAAAGCCTGTATACCTGGTGCAAATACACCGTCATCATTCGCAATTAGAATATTCACAAAAAATCTTTCTCGACAAATAAACCCGAAGGTTTTCTCAATTGAATTATTTGTTGAATTATATATATTTATGCCTCCATAGCATTATAAAATTGTGAAAAAATGAAAACTTTCGCTCCTTTTTTTCAAGTATTGGGGATCAGTATCACATTGTGTACGCAAACGGTTTTTGCTGATGAGGGTATCTCGACACAAGAAGCTGATAGCTTAATTAAAGATGACATTGCATCTACTCAAGTTTTACAAGAAATTTGCCCTAGTTTTGTTGGCGCAAATAAAAATCTTGAAACGAATACTAAAAAGATTATTGCAATGTACCTTGGTGGTTATTCCAATAAGTCAATTACCTTTTCTGCCCTACAAAATGATGCGGAATACAAGACACTTTTAAGTGAAGCTCGCCAAGCGGCAAAAGAAATGGACCACCATGAGCAACACGAACTTTGTCAAGAAGTGGTAAATTACAAAGATTAAGCTTATTTGACTCAATACGCTTTTCTTTGAAGGGTTTTCTGTTTATGTAAAGCAGAAAACCTACATAACAATACATTTTTTCCATTTTTTTAGCGTTTAAATTGTTTAAGCTATCGGCATATTTCAAATTTTTGTTTCAGGTTATCCATGTTTATGAAAAAAAGCTTAGTTCAATCACTTTCTGTTGTTTTACTCATGACAATGGCAACAGTGGGTTATGCTGCTGACAAGAAAAAAACAGCTGAAAAGAAAACTGAAAATGAAAATGTTGTTGAAGTTACGCCGACCAAAGGGACTACACCCGAAGAATTAGCAGCAATTCAAGTACTTTCTGAAATTTGTCCAAGTTTAATTGGCAAAAAAGATGCTGAATTTGCCCAAGGTTATGAGCGCCTTGTAAAAGATTATTTACCAAATGAAGCAGACCCAGTTGCAGCTTTAGAAAAACGTAGCAAAGACAAAAGTTTCAAGAAAGTCTTAAAAGAAGCACGTAATGATGCGAAAGCTGCTGGTAACGAGCAAAACAAGTTAGTTTGTCAAGACGTAAAAGCTTATCAATCGCAAAACTAAATTAGTTAAAAACTCTCTAGTTACAATACTGTTTGAAAAAGCCGACTTCCCCCATAGAAGTCGGCTTTGCTTTGTCCTAAAATGCTAGGTTCTTCTGCTTCACACAAGATATTGGAATTACCTAGAATGACTCGAAAAAGCGCTATTGCTGCACTCCTCCTCTTACCAAGTTTTTCTTATGCAGCAACTGTCTTATCAGCTCCGCCAGAATTAAATAATAAGTCTTATGTATTAATGGATTACGAGACAGGACAGATTCTCGCTTCTAAAAATGAAAATGAAAAGCTTGCGCCAGCTTCTATGACTAAAATGATGACAAGTTACATCATTGAACAAAAACTATTAAAAGGTGAGCTTACCGAGAATGAAAAGGTTCGTATGAACGAATCTGCTTGGTGTAAAGGAAGCAGCGCTGAATCATGTATGTATGTACCATTAAATGGTACTGCAACAGTTTTAGAAATGCTTCGAGGTATTATCATTCAGTCTGGTAATGATGCGTCAAAAGCAATGGCTGAACATATTGCTGGAAATGAAGGTACTTTTGCTCACCTCATGAATCAGGAAGCAAAACGTATTGGTATGACAAATACCCAGTTTATGAACTCTACGGGCTTACCTGCAGAAGGTCATTATTCAACTGCAAAAGATATGGCTGTTCTAGCTCAACATATTATTAAAGACAGCTCAAGATACTACCCAATTTACTCTGAGAAAGAATTTACATTTAACGGTATCAAGCAAGGTAACCGTAATGCGTTACTTTATACTGACCCAAGTGTTGACGGTTTAAAAACAGGCCACACAGATGAAGCTGGTTACTGCTTAACAACTTCAAGTAAACGTGGCCCAATGCGCTTAATCTCAGTTATTTTTGGTACTGACAGCGTTAATGAACGTGCTAACCAAACACGCGCGTTGTTGTCTTGGGGCTTTGCGAACTTTGAAACTGCAAATGTTCAACCTGCAAACCAAGTTCTTGCCAAAGCTAAAGTATGGTTCGGTAAAGAAAATGAAGTTCAAATTGGTTTAGCAGAGAACTTCAATGTCACTATGCCAAAAGGCAAAGCAGGTGGTATAAAAACTCAATTGGTTGTTCAACCAAATTTAAATGCCCCTCTTCAAAAAGGCCAAGTGGTAGGTAAACTTGTTGCAAGTTTAGATGGCAAAGTTATTGCTGAAAAACCTCTTGTTGCATTAAAACCAGTTGAAGAAGCAGGCTTCTTTGCACGCATGATCGACCATATCAAACAATTCTTTAGTAACTTATTCTAATTTTAGAATAGTTCGATTAAGCACTCATGCTATTAGCTTGAGTGCTTTTTTATTTTATACTTCTATTAAATTTTATTTTGATGCTTCTCATGACAAAAAACATCCGTCCTTATTTAGATCATCATCCACAAATTGATCCAAGTTGTTACATTGATGAAATGTCCGTGGTTGTCGGTGATGTTAAATTGGCCGAAAATGTTTCGGTATGGCCTTTTGCAGTCATTCGCGGAGATGTAAATAGTATTCAAATTGGTAAAAATAGTAATGTACAAGACCATTGTATGTTACATGTCAGCCATAAAAATGATGCTAAGCCTAATGGTTCGCCTCTTATTATTGGTGAAGATGTGACGGTGGGTCACCATGTGACTTTACATGGCTGTACTATTGGTAACCGCGTACTAGTCGGGATCAATACCGTCATTTTAGATGATGTTGTTATTGAAGATGATGTGATGATTGGTGCAGGAAGTTTAGTGCCACCTCGTAAAGTCTTAAAAAGTGGTTATCTTTATGTTGGAAGCCCTGTACAACAAGTACGCCCATTAACCGAAAAAGAATTGGCATTTTTACCTTATTCAGCAAGACATTATGTAAAAGTGCAAAATAACCATAAAGATAACCAAACCAATTAGTACATACTCAATTTTTCAAACGATAGAGCTTTTATAGTTCTCTATCGTTTGTAAGATCACCGTAGCCAAAAACCCCTAAATTTCGTATCATACGACTTTTAAATTCATGGTGCTTTTTTATGGCCGCATGGACTCCTCATGTCACTGTCGCTACAGTCGTAGAAAAAGATGGACGCTATCTTTTTGTCGAAGAACATAGCGAAGGTTTTGTACACACTGTGTTTAATCAACCTGCTGGTCATGTGGAATGTGGTGAAACGCTAATAGAAGCGGCTATTCGTGAAACACTTGAAGAAACGGGTCATCATGTTGATATAGATGCCTTACTTGGTATTTATACATATACCCCACCTATGTTTCCGGACCGTACTTACTATCGCTTCTGCTTTTTAGCACATGTCACTCATGTCGAAAGCGACCCAAAACTTGATACAGGTATTGTTTCTGCTGTCTGGATGACTCTAGATGAGCTTCAAGAATCTGCCCGCGCTCGTAGTCCTCTGGTCATTAAAGCGATTGAAGATGCCATAAAAGGACACCATTATCCTTTAGCTCTTATTTATGAGCACCCTTTCTCTCCCTCATTAACTTCTCATTTGGATGCCTAGTCCTATGCAACAACGTGTCATCGTCGGTATGTCTGGTGGCGTAGATTCATCTGTTTCTGCGGCACTCTTACTTCAACAGGGTTATCAAGTTGAAGGTCTCTTCATGAAAAACTGGGAGGAAGATGACGGCACGGAATACTGTACAGCAATGGAAGATTTAGCCGATGCTCAAGCAGTAGCAGATAAAATCGGTATTAAACTTCACACTGCAAACTTTGCGATGGAATATTGGGATCGTGTATTCGAACACTTCTTGGCTGAATATGCAGCTGGTCGTACCCCAAACCCAGACATCTTATGTAATAAAGAAATTAAGTTCCGCGCATTTTTAGACCATGCCATGACTTTAGGTGCTGACTTTATTGCAACAGGTCACTATGCTCGTCGTGCTGAAACTGCATATAACTCTAAAGGTGAAGCATATGCGCCTTTATTACGTGGTTTAGATAATAATAAAGATCAAACTTATTTCTTGCATGCAGTACATGGCCGCGAAATTAATAAAACGCTCTTCCCTGTTGGCGAAATTGAAAAACCGGAAGTTCGTAGAATTGCCGAAGAGCTGGACTTAGCAACTGCGAAGAAAAAAGATTCAACTGGTATATGTTTTATCGGTGAACGCCGTTTTAATGACTTCCTTAAACAATATTTACCCGCTCAACCAGGTAAAATTGTGCTGGATAATGGTAAAGAAGTTGGTGAACATCACGGTCTGATGTACTATACGCTCGGTCAGCGTGGTGGTATTGGTCTGGGCGGTATGAAAGGTGCAGCTGAAGGTGCATGGTTTGTACTTCATAAAGACGTTGCCAATAACCGTTTAGTTGTAGGCCAAGGACATGAACATCCACTTATGCAAAGTACGCAGCTTTGGAGTGAGTCTATTGACTGGGTAGCTGGTGAACAACATATTCCGGCTGAAGGATTACGTTGTACCGCTAAAACACGCTATCGCCAGCCTGATCAAGCTTGCACAGTGTTTATTGATGAAAATAGTGAGCATGGTGTTCGTGTTGAATTTGATGAACCTCAACGCGCAGTTACACCAGGTCAAAGTGTTGTATTTTATTCAGATGAAGTTTGCCTAGGCGGGGGTGTGATTCACCATACAAATGCCCCTACACCAAATTTTATTTAAGGGAATGAATGGCATGGTGGAGTTACCCTTTCAACAATCACAAGCCTTGAATGTTCGCCAAAACCGTGCCCTTGCCTTGGCGGGGGTATTTCAAGCGACCCAGCTTACGCATATGACCGCTATGACAGGTCAACAAAGTATTGGTGAAAGTGGTAACTTCTATTTTGAGCTATTAATAAAGGCGAGTTTAAATATTCGCCCTACAACAAATAATAATACCGTTCAGACATTAGATTTTTTTAATCAATTGGCTGATATTTCTCTAGGTCTTAAAACTCTTGAGAATTGTATTACCCAGCCTTTTACCAATGCGCCCAAATCTCGTTTGCCTAAAATGCGTAGTGCAAAACTTCCTATGTCTTACGCGATGTCACTTTTGCAGCTAGAAAAGAAGGTCTATAGCAATCCTGAATATGTGGCCATTATTGAAAAAGCACAGCAGAAGATTTTAAAACAGCTTTCTTTTTTCGATAATAACTATTTACACCCCAGCATTTTAGCCAATTTGGCACAAACCTATGTTGATACTGCCGGGCAAATTAATCCACGCATTCTTGTTCGTGGTAATGCTGAGGCATTTAAAGATACCAACCATACCAACCGTATTCGTGCTTGTCTGTTTACAGGGCTACAAATGGCTCATTTATGGCGACAACTCGGCGGTAGTTCATGGAACATGATTTTTAGCAAACGTAAATTGCTACAGGATATTCAAGCTCTTGCTCGCTTACAGTACCAAGTTATCTAAGGCTGTAACGAGATTATTTTTGTTTTATGTTTATTCCAGCATTAAGGAATCGTTATGAACGCTTTAACCGCACTATCACCATTAGATGGACGTTATGCCAGCAAATGTGATGCGCTACGCCCTTTTCTTTCTGAGTTTGGTTTAATTCATGCTCGTGTCACTGTAGAAGTGCGTTGGTTACAAGCGCTTTCTAACCGTCCAGAAATTATTGAAGTTGCTCCTTTCTCAGCTGAAACAAATGCAGCTCTAGATGCAATCGTAAGCAACTTCTCTGAAGAAGATGCGAATCGCATTAAAGAAATTGAACGTACAACTAACCATGACGTAAAAGCCGTTGAATATTTCTTGAAAGAGAAAATTGCTGGTATTGCTGAATTACAAAATGCGGGTGAGTTCATTCACTTTGCTTGTACATCAGAGGACATCAACAACTTGTCTCATGCACTTATGCTTAAAAACGGTCGTGAAGTTTTAGTATCAAGCATGAAGCAAATTTTAAATGCAATTTCTGCTTTAGCAACGACTCATGCTGAACAACCGATGTTGTCTCGTACACATGGACAAACTGCTAGCCCAACAACTTTGGGTAAAGAAATGGCGAACGTTGCATATCGTTTAGCTCGCCAAATCAAGCAATTTGAAAATGTTGAGTTACTCGGCAAAATCAATGGTGCAGTAGGTAACTACAATGCTCACCTTTCTGCTTACCCAGATGTTGATTGGCCAGCCCATTCACAAGCTTTTGTTGAATCTTTAGGTTTAACATTTAACCCATACACAACTCAAATTGAGCCACATGACTACATGGCTGAATTATTTGATGCGTTACGTCGTTACAATACAATTTTGATCGACTTTAACCGTGACGTATGGGGTTATATCTCTTTAGGTTACTTCAAACAAAAACTTAAAGAAGGTGAAGTTGGTTCTTCAACTATGCCGCACAAAGTTAACCCGATTGACTTTGAAAACTCTGAAGGTAACTTAGGCATTGCAAATGCTGTGTTGGCTCACTTAGGCGAAAAATTACCAATTTCTCGCTGGCAGCGTGACTTAACTGACTCAACTGTACTTCGTAACATGGGTGTTGGTTTTGCTCAAAGCTTAATTGCTTTTGATGCTTGCTTAAAAGGTATTGGCAAACTTGAATTGAATGCAAACCGCTTGAATGAAGATCTTGACCAAGCTCAAGAAGTTCTTGCAGAGCCAATTCAAACAGTTATGCGTCGTTATAACGTTGAAAAACCATATGAGAAGTTAAAAGCTTTAACTCGTGGTCAAGCAATGACTCGCGACATGATGGTTGATTTCGTAAATGGTAATGAACTTGCTCAAGTACCAAGCGAAGAGCGTGCTCGTTTAGCTGAGCTTACACCTGCAACTTACACAGGTAATGCAGCTGAACAAGCAAAACAAATTAACGATTTAATTAGCAAAATCTAATTAAAAAAATTTGATAAAAGCGAAGCTTAGGCTTCGCTTTTTTATTACACTCATATTCATCAAAAGAAATCTTATTTAGAAAATGATCGAAAAAAAATTTAAGCTTAAACATTATATTGCGCTTAGTCTGCTTTTTATTGCCATTATCATTTCAGGTATACAGCCTCTTGAGTTTGAAGCTTATTTACTTCATCAGGCTGGAACTGTTTTGATGCTGATTCTACTTTTTATTATTTTTAAAAAAATTGGTCTCGATTTTTTAAGTTTTTGTTTTTATTTACTGTTTCTTTTAATCCACGTAATTGGTGCTCATTATCTTTATTCATACGTTCCATACAATGACTGGATTCAGCACATCTTTCATTTTAATTTAGATGGATACATGGGTTGGTCTCGCAATATGTATGATCGACTTGTACACTTTTCATATGGCGCTTTGCTCTACCCTCTTATTTATCGCGTTTTTCAAGTTTGGTTGCCGACTGCACGTCCGTTTTCCCTATTTTTACTTGTAGTTCAATTCGTGATGGCATCGAGTGTTTTTTATGAACTGATCGAATGGGCAATTGCTATTGGCTTATCACCTGAACAAGCGGAAAATTATAATGGGCAACAAGGCGACATGTGGGATGCTCATAAAGACATGTTACTCGCCACAATTGGATCAATTGTTTATGGAGTTATTACTCTTATAACAACACCGAAAATCAAAAATTAGCCATAAATAAAAAGCGCTCATTGAGCGCTTTTATATTTTACATAGAGTCTTTTAAACAACTGGATAAGTCTGTTCTAAAATATTTTGCAAAGGTGAAGAACTCGTATTTGGTAAAATTTGATCAAGATTTGTTGTTTGATCAATTGAAGTATTTACATCAGTTTGCTCAGGTATCTGCGTTGTTTTCAATGCTGTCGATGATAGAAGTTTTGAGACAGGATCTGAATCGTTTAAAGAAGAGCTTTTTAGCAAATCATCTACAGGAACAGTTTTCTGCTGATTCGTAGGCTCAGTTGTCGTACTTTGCGTAACCTTTAAAGTGTGTAACCCAACACTATCTGCTAAAGATGGTGTTTCTGTACTTAAAGTATTGACTGAAGCATCAGCCAGACTCGCGACTTTCGGTGCAACCACATAAAAAGTAAATGGAGAGCTTGCTTCACTGGTCAGCCCTGCTGCATCAGTTTGGGTTAAAGTAATGCTGTGCTTACCAAGAGTTAAATCCTTATCAAAAGTAAATGACCAAGATCTACCAGCCGTTACAGTCACCACCCCAATTGCAACACCATTATCATAAATCGTAAGTGTCGCATTCGCTTCACCTGAACCTGTAAGTTTTGGCCTAGCATCGTCAGTTTCAGAACCTGCTGCAATAGCACCTTTTATGTCACCTACATCATCTTCTACACTATTTAAGATAGGTTTTGTCGGGGGTATGGTGTCTTTTGTCCCCACAATGTCGAGACTTTCAGATCTATTTCCAGCACCATCGATCGCTGAAACAGCACCATGGTTGTTATCAGTTAATGCAGGCGAAATAGTAATCGTAAATTTTCCATTCGCATCTGCCGTTCCAGTACCAATCACTTTACCAGTTGCATCTTTAATTTCAATTTTGGCATTGGCTTCCGCTGTACCAGTTACCGAAGTTCCATCTGCATTAATTTGAGCCGTTGGTTTATCTGGTGCAATCGAGTCAAAGCCCGGCTTAATTTCAACGGGTTTAGACATATTACCGGCTGCATCTTCAACAACCACTGTACCTTTTTGGGATTCTGTTAAAGCAGGTGAAAGTGTAATTTGAAAGTCACCTTGAGCATCGGCGGTCCCACTTCCAATCACTTTACCATCGGCATCTTTTATTTGAACTTTCGCATTTGCTTCAGTTTTACCATGTATTACTGACCCTTCTTTGTTGACTTCAACAAAAGGAGAAGCTGGTGGCACGGTGTCTTTACCCGCAATAATTTTAACTTCTTCAGATTTATTACCAGCAGCGTCTTCAGCAACAACTTTACCGCCCGCTTCACTGGTTAACGGCGGAGGAAGCTTTAAAGAATAAATACCATCTTTATTTGCAAAAACAGAACCTAATACTTTGCCAGTGGCGTCATAAACTGTAATTTTGGCATTTGCCTCTGCCTTACCAGTCAACAATGAACCATCATCGCTCAATTGGGCCTGCGGAACATCTGGAGGTATTGTATCTTTTGTACCTGTCACAACAGTCGCTTTAGAACTATTTCCAGCCGCATCTTGGGCAATAACGTTTAATTTGTCCCCATTCACGAGCGGCTTATCTAATTTAACAGTGTAGTTACCACTTGCATCTGCAACACCCGATGCGACTGTATTGCCTGCAGCATCTTTAAGATAGATTTTTGCATTTGCTTCAGTTTTACCAGTCACTGTCACGGTATCATCAGCAAGCGTAGCTGTAGGAGCAGCAGGTGCGATTAAATCAGGTGCACTTGATGAGTCATCCTTATCATCTTTCTTAAAAGCCCAAAGATATAATCCTTCCGCAGCTAAAACTGCTAAGCCTGCTTTGAGTACATTCCCCATCGTAAAACTTGGATCACTATCAACCGCCATAGTTGCAGCTGCTGGACTCGTACTGGCATAGCCTAAATCTGTAACATGATTTAAGCCTTTATAATCGATCACTTTACCTTGAGCATCGAATTGCGCTTCAACAAATTTTCCATGTTCAGTCGGAAAAACAAGTGAATGCTCTGTTGTATTTGTTGCTTCATTAAAGAAATTTTCTAAGACAATAGTCTCTCCATTTTTTAAATGGATAACTAAGCGCCCACCCTGTTTTTCCATGGATGCAATATCTTTTTGGCTTACACCAATCTGAATAATAGTAGGCTGATTTAAAATTACTTTATTGAGTTGACCATCTTGCAGAACGTCCAAACCCTCTTTGGATGCCACAATTATTCTTGTCATTATTTCCTATCCCGAATTTCAGTTATATTTTTAAATGTGTAACTTTTTAAATGAAACATCTAAAAGCTATTTTATTGTTGCCTAAAATATCAAAATCACTTATCTATCACAATTCAATAAGTATATTTATCAACAATATTTTTTGAATTTTCATTAAAAAATAACTTTGAATAGAGTTTATATAAAACTTATATATTACATTCTTAAATAAACAAAGCTAAAAACTCCCACAAGAAATAAAATGAATAATGTCATAAATTTAGTTATTTTTTTATCTGCCCATGTTATTTTAAGCATCGTCCAACCCTGAAAGCGTTTAGCAAGAATGCTATTTAAAATAAGCGTTGAAAGATGCAATATAACTAAAGCTAAAAATAAGTTTGCGAAAAATGAATGTAAGTCTCTCAAAGCATAAGTAAAGTGTTCTGTTCCGTATCCAAGTGCTACAACAACAGGAATGAGTATGAAAATAAATACAATCGAAGCTTGAAATAGCCCGATACTGAACAATTGAATTGTATTTTTCGAAAAAAGATTGACTGAATTTGTATGGCTAAAGGACTTTTTAATTGCATTAAATGCCATACTGCTCCGCTTCTTTAAGCCAAATGGCGCAGTACTTGAAACACGTGGACTTAAAAAGTGCCAAATAACTCGTGCGGTAATACCAATCAGGAGAATATAACCAAACATCATATGCACCTGATGTAAGTCCTCGTTATCCCCTGTAAAATAAGCACCAACGAACGAAACCATAATAATGATGTGCAAAACTCTTATAAGAATATCAATATGCGATAACGTTTTTGACATCACAAAACTCAAAAATTTAAAAATAATATTAACTTTGGCAATTAAAACTTAAATAAATATTAATCAAATTTGGTTTAATCAATTCCATAAAAAAAGAGCACCTATAAAGGTACTCTTTAGTTAAAAACATATCTTAATTAAAATTTGTTATCGCGCATTTGCACTAAAGTTGAATTCGCTTTTGCCAACGTATCTGCAACTTTATGCATTACTGCTGGAATCAAGCTATCTGCCATTTGTGCTGCTTGTAAACCTAACTTTTCACCCAAAGTCGCCTTTTTGCGTGTGTTAATCACATAGACGTCATGCTGAGGTAACAACGCTAATAGGTATTCATCGGAAGTTTGTAATTTATCTACAAGGTTTAAATCAAGCGCATCTTGTCCATACCAGTGCTCACCTGTAGCAACTTTATCTACATTAAGCTGTGGACGATACTTTTCTACAAAGTGCTTAAACAGGATATGCGTCTGTTGTAGCTCTTCTTCAAATTTCGCTTTACCTTCAGGTGTATTTTCACCGAACATAGTCACAGTACGCTTATATTGCCCTGCTGTGTAAAGTTCAAAGTCTACGTTATGCTCTTTTAAAAGACGATTGAAATTTGGAACTTGAGCAACGACACCAATCGAACCCACAACAGCAAATGGTGCAGAAATAATTTCATTTGCAATACAAGCCATCATATAACCGCCACTTGCAGCGACTTTATCGACACAAATCGTTAAATGAAAGCCTGCATCACGTAAACGAACTAACTGAGCTGCTGCTAGTCCATAACCATGAACCATACCACCTGGACTTTCAAGACGTACCACTACGCGGTCACGTCCAGCTTTAGCGGTAGCTAAAATAAGTGTGATTTCTTCACGGAGGTTTTCAACCGCAGATGCTTGAATATCACCTTTAAAATCTAAAACAAAAATTTTCTGATTGTTCTTACGGCGGATTTTAGCTTCTTTCGCAAGTTGCTGAGCCAATTGTAAAAGCTCTAAACGGCTTGCTGTCGTTTGTGCAATTTTTTTTCTCTGTTCATTTACACGTGCATTTAAATGACTAACACGTATTTCCGCAGGGAGTTTAGGCAAATGGAATAACATAAAATTCTATGCTCATAAGTTTGTCTTTATAGCCTTAAGATGTGGTTCTTTTGATTAAAATTCAATAGCGATTTTGCAAAATAGATTCATTTTCATTTATTAAATAAAAAAAAAGAGCACGAGGCTCTTTTTCTTTTATAACTATAAATTAACCAAAACGACCAGTAATGTACGCTTCTGTCAATTGATGGTCAGGTTGAGTAAATACTTTCTCTGTAGAGTTTACTTCGATTAGATCACCTAAATGGAAGTAAGCAGTACGGTCTGAAACACGCGCCGCCTGTTGCATTGAGTGCGTTACAATCACAATCGTATATTGGTCAGAAAGTTCTGAAATCAGTTCTTCCACTTTTGCTGTTGCAATTGGGTCAAGTGCAGAACATGGTTCATCCATCAAGATGACTTCAGGACTTACCGCAATTGTACGCGCAATACATAAACGTTGTTGCTGACCACCAGATAAGCCTGTACCTGGCTGATTTAAACGGTCTTTAACTTCTTCCCATAGACCAGCTTTACGCAAGCTATTTTCAACAATTTCTTCTAGGTCGTATTTATCACGTGCTAAACCATGTAACTTTGGTCCATATGCAACGTTATCAAAAATAGACTTAGGGAATGGGTTTGGCTTTTGGAATACCATGCCCACTTGAGCACGTAGTAACACTACATCCAGATTCGGATCATAGATATTTTTGTCATCTAAAGTGATCTTACCTGTTACACGACAACCATCAATTGTGTCATTCATACGGTTTAAGGTACGCAGGAAAGTCGATTTACCACAACCTGACGGCCCGATAAATGCAATCACTTCATTTTGATAGATATCTAAATCAATGCCTTTAATAGCTTCGAAGTCACCATAATAAACATGGGCATCTTGTGCACTAATCTTGATTTCGGTTGAGTTTGGCTTTTTTGAAGTATGTGGCTCAAAATGCGAAACATACGAAGTGCCATGATGCAGTTGTGTATCTGTAAGTGGAGATTGTTCAGTATTCACTAACTTATCCTTTTCTAAGGAATTCGTAATATCGATAGTATTCATTATTTATCCTCTATTACCAACGCACTTCGAACTTTTTACGTAACCAAATTGCAAGGCTGTTTAAACCAATCATTAATGCAAGGAGTACGATAATCGCAGCAGCTGTACGGCCTTCGAAGAAGTTACGCAACTCATTACCTTGCCATAAGTAAACTTGAACAGGTAAAGCAGTTGCTTGATCAAATGGAGTGGTTGGAATACTTGCAACGAATGCACTCATTCCGATTAAAAGTAACGGTGCAGTTTCACCAAGCGCATGTGCCACACCAATAATTGAACCTGTCATGATGCCCGGCATAGCCAAAGGTAAAACATGGTGGAAAACGGTTTGTACTTTAGATGCCCCTAAACCAAGAGCAGCTTGTCGAATTGATGGAGGTACAGCTTTTAAAGAAGCACGTGTTGTAATAATGACTGTCGGTAATGTCATTAAACTTAATACCAAACCACCGACAAATGGAGCTGATAATGGTAAATGCATCCAGCCAATGAAAATTGCAGCACCAAGTAAACCGAATACAATTGAAGGAACAGCAGCAAGGTTATTAATGTTGACCTCAATGATGTCGGTAATAAAATTCTTTGGAGCAAACTCTTCAAGATAGATAGCGCTGGCAACACCAATTGGGATCGAGATAATGATCACAATCAACATCATGAATAATGAACCCATGAATGCGCCTGCAAGACCACTAATTGCTGGTGAGCTACGAGAATCCGGATTCTTAAATAAGTTAGTATTAAACGTATTTTCAAGAATACCTTTTGCTTTCAAATCATCTGCGAGCTTACGGATTTCCGGATCGAGCTGCTGCTGGTCATCTGGTAATGAACGGTCAATGTTACCTTTTAACCAGACATCTACGTTAGCATCACCCAAGAAAGTAAGATTCTCTTTTTTACCAATAAGTGATGGATCAGCAAATACCATGTCACGTAAACGATAAGCTTCCGAGCTTGCGTAAAGGCTACGTAAAGAATCACGTTGTGACTCAAGTGAAGGGTCTTTAGCAACTATTCCATTTACGATGAGGCTGTCCCAATCCACCATACCCATTTTTGTTTGCCAATCGACATAACGTTCTTGGTAATGAGCAGGTGTTTCACCTTGTGCACGTACTGGCAACGGACCAGCATCAATCACTTTAGGATCGAAGTAAACTGGTACATTCATACTGGTTTGCCAAAAAGCTGGTAAACCTTTTGCCAAAATACTACCAAACAGTAGCGCTACGAATGCAAGGCCAATAACCACTGCTGATAAACCAGCAATACGGAAAGCTTTTTCTTTACGGTGACGTTTAGCCAATGACTTTTCAATCACTTTTTTACGGCGATCACGTGCTTGAGCAGCAGCTTGTGGATCAAATACGTTCTGATCCATAGGAGACGATGTATTTGATGTACTCATTCGTATTGCTCACGGTATTTACGCACAATGTACAGTGCAACAATGTTTAATCCCAAGGTGATTACAAAGAGTGTTAAACCCAATGCAAATGCCACCAAGGCCTGTGGGCTTGCAAAATCGGTATCGCCAGTTAACTGTTTTACGATGGTTACGGTAACTGTCGAAACAGCTTCAAACGGATTTGCATGTAGAAGTGGACTGTTCCCCGCTGCCAAAACCACAATCATGGTTTCCCCCACGGCACGCGATACAGCCAATAAAAATGCCCCTGTAATACCCGGTAAAGCTGCTGGTAAAACCACTTGGCGAATTGTTTCTGATTTAGTTGCGCCAAGTCCAAGTGAACCATCACGAAGTGCACGAGGTACTTGAGTAATAATGTCATCAGATAAAGATGAAACGAACGGGATAATCATGATTCCCATTACGAAACCAGCAGTCAAAGCACTGGTTGCATTAATTTCAATACCAACATGAGCACCAACAGCTTTAAAAAATGGACCAATAATCATCATGGCAAAAACACCATAAACAATTGTTGGAATACCCGCTAAAACTTCAATCGTTGGTTTTGCCCATGAGCGCAACCATGGTGACGCATATTCAGCTAAATAAATGGCAATCATTAAGCCAACCGGTACTGCAACCAATAAGGCAATACCACTGACCATGAGCGTACCCCATAGCAATGGTAATAACCCATAGCTACCTTCGGCATTGCCTGAAGTACTAAAGCCAGGGTTCCATTCTGTACCAAAGAAAAAGTCGATTGGACTTACAAAATGGAAAAAGTGCATTGCTTCGCCAAACATCGACATTACAATGCCGATTGTGGTCAAAATTGCCACGCCAGAACATAAGATCAAACCAACATTAATCGCACGTTCCACTTGGTTACGTGCACGATATTCTTGGCTAATTTTTTTCTTTGCCCAGACTAGACCTAATAATGCAGCACAAACAACAACAGCAAATTTGGCAAAAGAGCCAATGGTTTGAAATTTTGCATATTGCTGAGCAGCAGCCAACTCATAAGCAGCTGGATGATCACTTACCCCAAAACCAGAAGCAATCGCTTGAACTCGATCAACAAGTACACTTCTTGCTGCTTCATCAAGAGAAGCTGACACAGAAGCTGGAATATTATTAAAGATAATATGATTTAAAATATTTGGTTCAACCAAGTTCCAAATTATCAAAATTAAAAAAGCAGGGATACCGCACCAAAGTCCAACCAGTGCGCCATAATAACCAGGACGAGAATGTAATGTCGCTGAGTTGCTTCCCTTACCTGCTAGGTTACGGCTTTTTCTCAGCCCAAGTTGATATGCAATTGCCACAAGGGCTAACAACACACCGATAAGTAGCAGATTCATGTATTCTCCACTGTTTTCTCAATTGTCATAATTTGGGAAAAACGTGTTAGACAAAAAGGCTGATGATCACTTGGGATCACCAGCCCCTATTCAAAACAAATTATTTAACAGTTTTACCTGCTTTAAAGTCAGCTAGGACTTTAGCGCGCTCTGCATCAGACATCGCGATTAAGCCATCACGCTCAGCTTTAGAACCTTTACCAGTCGCTTTTTTGCTTAGGAAGTATTCTACATACTGTGGTAAACCTTTAACTGATTTTAAGTGTTCGCCTTTCACATAGAAGAATAATGGGCGAGATACAGGATATGTACCATTTAACACAGTTTTCTCAGAAGGAAGTACGTTGTTTACTGATGCTACACGTAACTTGTCACGGTTCATGTCATAGAAACTTAAACCAAACACGCCTACTGCACTTGGAGAAGTTTTTAAGCGAGCTAAAGTTTCTGTATAGTCACCAGCAATTTCAATGACACGACCGTCTTTACGGAAAGTCGAACATGCTTTCTTCTGAGCATCTTTATCTAAGTTTTTGAAGTATTCGTATGATTCACAACCAGCATCAACCATTTTCTCTTGGAAAACTTCACGCGTACCGTGGTTAGACGCAGGAATTACAAGTGTAATAGGTTCATTAGGAAGTGATTTGTCGATTTGATTCCAGTTTGTATATGGGTTTGGAACCAATTTACCTTTTGAAGGCAACTGTGCAGCTAAAGCAGCAAACACATGGTAAGGTTTTAATTTATAAGCTGCTTTGTGTGAGCTAGACGCGAATACAATACCGTCATAACCAATTTTGATTTCTTGAATTTGTTTTACACCAGCTTTATTACAAGCTTCAATTTCAGTGCTTTTAATTTTACGAGAAGCGTTTGCAACGTCGATCGTGTTGTCACCAACGCCTTGACAGAACTGTTTTAAACCAGCAGAAGAACCACCAGAACCTACAACAGGAGTTTTAAATTGAGGGAATGTATTACCAAACTCTTCAGCTACAACGCTGGCAAACGGTAATACAGTTGAAGAACCAGCAATTTGAATCGTATCACGAGCTGCATTTGCAGTCGTTGTTACAGCGGCCCCAGTTACTGCTAACGCAATTGCGATTTGACGTGGATTTAAGCGCATTCTGTTCTCTCTCATTAATGCAATAGGTTGTACGTCACTTTTTGTTTAGTGCTTGTACGCTCTTCGATAGCTGCATTGTGAATAGAAAATATGACAAATAAGTTACAGTATTATGACGCTTTAATGATTTTTATAATGTTCATTGTCACATTTTTAATTTTATTTTATATCAAGCATTTAAACTTATTTTATAAGGCTTAGAGAACCTAATTTTTATATTAAATATGACAATCATCCCAATTACCAAATTTACAATTATTCTTAAATTATAAAAACTTAAAGAATTTAATAAATTGTTATTACAAATTTAATTTTTGACACATTTCTCAAATTTTTAGATGACATATTTGTTTTTAAAAAATTATTTCGTTCAAAGATGAAAATATTATGACAAAAAGATAAACGGTTACCTGCTTTTTGTCAGATAACCGCAATATCACCGTAAATTAAGCTTATCAGTTTGATTGTACTTCTGGCATTGGGACCATTTTTTTACGGTACTTCAAGAAATACATAATGGCTAAAACAGCAAGCCAGATCGGCCCCAAAATCACAGCCAGTCTCATATCTGGAGTCATTGCCATAATAATGAGAATGAAACATACAAAGCTAATAGTTAAATAATTACTCCATGGGCTCATAATGCTTTGGAATTTGGTTTGACGCTTTTGCAATTTCATTGCTTTGGTAAATTTCAAATGCGTGACTGAAATCATAAGCCAATTAATAACAAGCGCAGCCACAACCAACATCATAAAGAGCTGAAAAGCTTGGCCAGGAATTAAATAGTTCACCACCACACAGACTGCTGTGATTGATGCAGACACAACTGCCGCCGGAACTGGAATACCACGGCTATTTACTTTTTTCAAAATTGCTGGCGCATTACCCTGCTCTGCTAAACCATGCAACATACGGCTATTACAATAAATACAACTGTTATAAACCGAAATAGCAGCAATCAAAACCACAAAGTTCAGAACATTGGCAACACTATTACTATTGAGTGACTGGAAAATTAAGACAAATGGACTACCGCCTTCTGCCACCATATTCCAAGGATAAAGACATAAAAGAATACCAATTGCACCGATATAAAAAATCAAGATGCGGTACACAATCTGGTTCACTGCTTTTGGAATTGTTGTTTCAGGTTTTTTGGTTTCTGCCGCTGCAATACCAATAAGCTCTAAACCACCAAATGCAAACATAATGACAGCCAAAGCCATAATAAAGCCATGAATACCATGCGGAAAGAAACCACCGTGTTGCCATAAATTTGCAACACCTGCTTGCGGACCTGCTGAGCCTGAAAGTAAAAGATAAGCACCGAAGCCAATCATACTTAAAATCGCAACAATTTTAATGCAGGAAAATAAGAACTCGGATTCCCCAAAAAAGCGGACATTTACCAAGTTAATGCCGTTAATTAAAATAAAGAAAAATAATGCAGTCATCCATGTTGGAATTTCAGGCCACCAGAACTGTATAAACGTGCCAATTGCACTCAGTTCGGCCATACTTACCAGTACATACAACACCCAGTAGTTCCAACCAGACATAAAACCAGCCATTTTGCCCCAGTATTTGTTCGCAAAATAACTAAAAGAACCACTTACCGGTTCTTCAACAACCATTTCACCTAAATGACGCATAATTAAAAAGGCAATCACTCCTGCAATTGCATATCCTAATAAAATTGAAGGACCAGCCAATTTAATTGTTTGAGAAAGACCTAAGAATAACCCAGTTCCGATCGCCCCTCCGAGTGCGATGAGTTGAATATGTCGATTGGATAAGCCTTGTTTTAACTCGTGCTTATTGTTTGCATCCATAACATTATCTCCAATGTTGGTGTCACTTCCTGTACACCTTTATTCAGCACCACATCCGAAGATCAGAAACCGACCTTCGGACATAAATTGCTTTAATATGAGTCCATTTAATTTTGAGAAGACGTGTCCTATCTTCTATTTAAAACGAGCTTGCATCCTTACATTTAATAGGTTGGGAACGCTCCTTTAAAATTTCGTAGCCACGATCGCCGTAATCAAAACGTGCAATCACAGAAGCAAATTTTTTCAAACTCACCGGGGCATCCATTGCTGGTAGTTTTAATTCAATAAAAGTTAACTGGTCATTTTGCTGAACGTTGTCTAGAACACTCTTTAACTGCCCTGCGGTTTCAACCACATAAGTTGTATGGCCTTTCTTACCGTTAAATACCGCTGGAATTTCAGTGTATTTCCAGTTTTGCACGTCGTTATAGGCAGCGTTTTCACCCATAATTAAGCGCTCAATGGTATAGCCGCCATTGTTCAGCAAGAAAATAATAGGTTTTAAACCATGACGGATAATCGTAGAAAGCTCTTGTACCGTAAGCTGGAACGAACCGTCACCAATAAACAAAATTTGACGGCGTTCAGGGGCAGCCAACAAACTACCAAGCAAAGCCGGTAAGGTGTAACCAATAGAACCCCAAAGCGGCTGTGCAATATATTTAGCGGTAGCAGGCAACTTTATACCTGACAAAGCAGAGTTTGAGGTCCCTACCTCACCAATAATTACATCATCTTCTTTTAAGAACCCTGAAATGTAGTTCCAAAGCACATCTTGGCTAAGCTTCTGTTGCGCTGGAGCTTCAATTACTTTCTGAGGTTGTTTTTCAAGAAGAGGTACTGACGATTTACGTGGCGCAACTTTTTTATTTAGCTCGACAAGTAATTGTCCAATTTCAATACCCGGAAAATCCTGACCAAAAATATTTAAGCCATAAGATTTAATTTCGATGTAATTCTTGATGTCAATTTGATGAGTAAATACAGCTGAGCCTACATCGGTAAAGCGCGCGCCAATACCAATTAAACAGTCAGATTGTTCAATGATATTTTTCACATGCGGTTGGCTTGCCCCACCAACATAAGTTCCGATATAACGAGGTGAACCTTCATCCATAATATTTTTTGCAGTATTCATACCTGCAAATGGAATTGAGCATTTTTGAGATAAATCATTTAAAAGTGAAGTTACGCCAAAAACTGAAGCTTCATTATCAATTAAAAGCGCTGGACTTTGAGCATTCTCAATAATGTCACAAAGTTTGCTCACCACACTTTGCAATAATTCAGGCTCAACAGCTGGATAACTTAAGTCGAGCGGACGCTCACACACTTCAATTTTAACGTGGGTAATATCACCAGGTAGTTGGATGTGTACAGGACGGCGTTCAAGGAAACACTGACGTAACACACGATCAATTTCAGAAGCTGCATTTGCAGGAGTTAAACGAGTTTGGGCAACTGTGAACTCTTTCATACAGTTCATAATATTGTCATAGTTACCATCGACAAGCGTGTGGTGAATTAAAGTGCCCTTTTGAACTGCATGTAAAGGTGGAATACCTGAGATATGAATAAGAGGTACATTTTCTGCATAGGCACCAGCAATACCATTAATGGCACTTAAGTCACCTACACCATAAGTCGTAGCCAAGGCAGAAAAACCGTTAATTCGTGCATAACCGTCTGCTGCATAGGCAGCATTTAATTCATTACAATTTCCAATAAATTCGAGCTGTGGGTCTGCTTCAACTTGTTCTAGATATGAGAGGTTAAAATCACCAGGTACACCAAAAAGATGTTGGATACCCATTTGTTTTAGACGAAGATTTAAAAATTCACCAATTTCTATGAACATTGCTCTATATCCTTTGAGACCAATTTTTATTCCATAGAAAAATAATATTTCATCTATCTTTTAGATTTCGTGCATAATGAAAACGCATTTTAATAAAAATACATGATTTGTGTATCATAAAAGGATTTTATGCAATGGATAAGTTCGACTGGCAAATCATTCAGGCACTACAAAAGAATGGACGACTCACCAATCAGGAAATTGGAGATTTAATCGGTTTATCTGCTTCTCAATGTTCAAGACGACGTCAATTGCTTGAGCAAAAGGGCGTGATTCTTGGCTACACGGCACGCATCCAGCAACAGGCGCTAGGGCTTGAAGTTACAGCAATGATTCACATAAATTTAAGAACACACGAAGCCAAATCACAACAAGCTTTTCAAGAGCTGATTGACGCTGAAGATAACATTCAGGATGCTTTTTCAATTAGTGGTGATGCTGATTTTATTTTAAAAGTCGTTGCTGAAAATTTAGAGCAGCTTTCTCAATTTGTGACTGAAAGATTACTTTCTTACAATTTTATAGGCCATATAAAGTCTTACATTGTTCTGAAAAAAATTAAAGAACAGAATCATTTTTTAATCAAGCCTAAAAGCATGAGCTATCATCACTCTCAATAAAATAACTCAGCTTTTCACTCTTAAAAGTGAAAATAAAAAGGCGGATACTAAATCCGCCTTAAAATTAATATTTAGATTTTACTAATATGGACCGTTTGCCCAATCGTATTTTCAAGCAAACCTTCCAAACCAAATTCAGCGCCTAAGCCAGACATTTTCCAGCCACCAAAAGGTGCATGAGGCAACACTTCTGCATGGGTATTAATCCAAACCGTTCCGCATTGAAGCTGCGTAGCATAGGTCTGTGCGGCTTTAAGATCAGAAGACCAAATTGAACCGCCTAAGCCAAACTCACTGTCATTGGCACGGGCAATTGCATCGTTGATATCGGTATATTTTAAAACAGGCAACACTGGACCAAACTGCTCCTCTTGCACCACGCGACAAGAGTCAGAAACTTCAGTCAAAATAGTTGGCGCAATAAAGTAGCCTTGCTCTGGTAGCTGTTGTTGTCCAGAAAGTGCTTTTGCACCTTGTTCAATCGCTTCAGCAATAAGAGCTTTCACCTTGTTATATTGCATTTGGTTTTGTACTGGACCAAATGTTGTAGAAGATGCCATACCATCTCCCACCACTTGAGCGTTGGCAATATCAGCTAACTTTTGAGATAAAGCCTCATATTGGCTTTCATGTACATATAAACGCTTCAATGCCGCACATGTTTGACCAGCGTTTAAGAACGCCATATTAAAAATCTTAGCTGCAATTTCATCGATATTTGCATCTGGCAATACAATACCAGCATCATTGCCACCCAACTCTAAAGTTAAGTGTTTTAGCTGTTGAGCTCCCCCAGCCATAATGTGCTGACCAGTTCGAGTTGAGCCAGTAAAGACAACTTTTTGCACATCTGGATGAGAAGATAATGCTTCGCCAATCTCACCAGCTCCAACCACAATTGAGATTACACCAGCCGGAACTTCTTGCTGAATGATTTCACATAAACGTAAAGTCGATAGTGGTGTGTATTCAGAAGGTTTGCTAATCACAACATTACCCGCACGCAATGCAGGCATGATGTGCCAAACTGCAATCATGAGTGGCCAGTTCCAAGGGGTGATAGAAGCCACTACACCTAAGGGTTGGCGATGGCGCTCAATACGCTTAGTTTCACTGTCTTCAATTACTTCTACCGGTAAATCCATAGAAGCCGCATAACGCGTCCAGCCAATTGCACCCTGCACTTCCATTTGTGCAAGTGCCAGTGGTTTACCTTGTTCAAGAACAACCAGCTCTGCGAGCATTTCAGCGTGCTTTTCAATGCCATCTGCAATTTTATTTAGGATTGATTTACGTTCATCATGCGAGATTTGTTGCCAAGCTTTAGATGCCTGTTTAGCTGCACTCACTGCTTGGTTCACCTGCGCAACTGATGCTTTTGCACAACGTGCAGCAGTTAAGCCAGTAGCAGGGTTAAGAATTTCTAGTTCACCTTGTTCACCTGAACAACGTTGACCGCCAATAATGAGTTTAAATTCATTGAGCATATTCGCTTGTTGCATTTCTTCTTCCTTGTCTTAATTGTAATTACAGCCACTTACTTTTTTCAGTTAAAGCGGGATTATTTAAAGTAAGTGCGATATTGATATATCAATACAACCCAAAATATCTGGAACCTACCAATACAATAAGAAATTTGCTCCCCATAAATCATGCATAATTATTTTTGTTTTTTGAAAATATGCATATTTTGTGCATATTAGTCTTTTCCGATGCACACTTTTAATAAAAATAATATGTAATAAAAAAGCCCGGCAATAAACCGAGCTTTTTTAGTATCAACTCAATTAGTCGATTGGTGGTACGTAATTACCAGAAGCAATCGCATCTTTAATGCGGTCAGCTTCAGCCAATACTTGAGCTAAAAGGTTTTTAACATTTTCAAATGTTACAACAGGGCTTAATGTAGTCATTTTCAATGACTGTACATTACCAACTTTTGTTACACCGATATTTGCTTCACCACGTGCAAACAATTCGTCTGCTACGTTTTGATTTAAGCTATCGATAAACTCAACTGGATAACCTTCTGGTACAACACGGAACAATACCGAAGCAAATTGTGGTTCAACTAAAAGCTCTAAACCGTCAGTTGCCTTGATGTAATCTGCAACTTCACGAGTCAGTTTTACACCATGGTCAATCATTGAACCATATAGGTCTTCACCAAGTGATTCAATTGTCATCCACAATTTTAATGCATCAAAACGACGAGTCGTTTGTAATGACTTAGACACAAGGTTAGGTACACCATGTTCTTCGTCATAAGCAGAGTTCAAGTACTCAGCTTCATAGTGCATGAAACGATAGTTCGCTTCGTCTTTTAACAAGAACGCACCACAGCTAATGCTTTGGAAATAATGCTTATGGAAGTCGAGGGTGATCGAGTCAGACAACTCAATACCATCAAGCATTGCACGATAGTCATTTGACAAGATCAGTGCACCGCCCCATGCAGCATCGATGTGCATCCATGAACCATATTTCGTTGTGATTTCACGAATTTTCTTCAATGGATCAATTGCACCAGCATCGGTTGTACCTGCTGTCGCAACAACACAAGCAACAACTTTACCTTCGGCTTGAAGATGCGCCATCGTTTTTTCGAGAGCATCAACATCCATCTGAGCATTTTCATTCACAGGTACAGTTACAACTGACTGGAAGCCCATGCCCATCATTGCCATGTTCTTTTGCACAGAGAAATGCGCATTTTCAGAACAAATGACTTTGACGTTTTTCATTGCTTCAGCTGGAATACCATCACGCTGTACAGACCATGGATTACCATTTTCGTCTTTCCAGTTTTTCGCAATGCACCAGTCACGAGCAAGCAACACACCCATCAAGTTAGATTGAGTACCGCCAGAAGTGAAAACACCTGCCTGACCAGAACCATAACCTACTTTTTGACGCAACCAATCAATCAGCTGAACTTCCATTAATGAACCTGCCGGGCTTTGATCCCATGAGTCCATAGACTGGTTAGTTGCATTGATTAACACTTCCGCGATCTGGCTCATCACCATAGTTGGGCAGTGTAAATGCGCTAATGAATGTGGATGGTGTACTTTCAAGCTTTTATTTAAGAAAAGCTCAATCATACGTTGAAGAGATTGTTGTACACCCATACCTTCTTTTGAAGGTTGGAAAGAAATTGCTGAACGCAATTCTTTAATGCTACCGCCTGTGTACATTTTTTCATTTTGCAACCATGCTGAAACGGCTTTTACCGCTTCGCCCATTGCTGACTCATAGTCAGCAATGGATTGTGCATCATTGCAGAGTAACGCTTTACGATGTTCTGCAAAATCCACCATATTTAAGCGCCTCGTACTGCAACCAATGCTTCTGCAACTGCTTTCTTGAAGCGGGCAATTACTTCAACACACTCTTCTTGAGTAATGATGAGTGGGCAAAGTAAACGAATTACTGTACCGTTACGACCGCCTTTTTCAAGCAATAACTTGTTGTTAAAGCAAGCAGTTTGGATCGCAGCCGCTAACTGAGAATCAGCAGGATGAGAACCGATACGGTCAGCAGGTTTACGCTCGTCAACGATTTCAACGCCGATCATTAAACCGCGGCCACGTACGTTACCGATACATGGGAATTCAGTAGCTAATTTTTTCAATTCAGCTTGTAAGAAGTCACCACGCTCTTGCGCATTTTGAGCAAGATTTTGTTCGCTAATCGTTTTTAATACGACAAGACCAGTACCCATAGCAAGTTGGTTACCACGGAAAGTACCCGTATGACCAGCAGGCTGCCAAGCATCAAATTTACGTTTAATACCTAATACTGCAAGTGGTAAACCACCACCTACTGCTTTAGACATTACGACAACATCAGGTTCAATACCTGCATGTTCAAATGCAAACATTTTGCCTGAACGTGCAAAGCCAGCTTGAACTTCGTCTAAAATTAAAACGATGTTGTGCTTTTCAGTTACTTCACGGATTTTTTGCAACCATTTTACTGGAGCTGTAACAACACCGCCTTCACCCTGAATTGCTTCAAGAATGACAGCAGCCGGCTTAGTTACACCGCTTTCAACATCTTCAATAAAGTTTTCAAAATAGTAAGTTAAAGCATCAACACCAGCTTCACCACCTAAACCAAGTGGGCAGCGATATTCATGCGGATATGGCATGAATTGTACGCCTGGCATTAAACCATTAACTGCATTTTTCGCACTTAAATTACCAGTCATTGCCAGTGAACCATGGGTCATACCATGATAACCACCAGAGAAACTGATTACTGAACTACGACCAGTGTAAGTCTTAGCAAGTTTAATTGCTGCTTCAGTCGCATCTGCACCAGCAGGACCACAGAACTGTAAGCAATACTCTTCTTTACCACCTGGTAAATATGCTAACAACGCTTCAGTAAACGCATCTTTTAAAGGTGTGGTTAAGTCTAAAGTATGCAATGGCAAACCACTTGCCAATGTGTCTTGAATACTTTGAATCACCGCAGGATGATTATGACCTAAAGCCAATGTACCTGCCCCAGCTAAACAATCAAGGTACTGTGTACCTTCAACATCAGTAACCCAGCAACCTTGTGCTTTCGCTATCGCTAACGGTAATTTACGTGGATAGCTACGAACATTCGATTCCATTTGACTTTGGCGAGTCAAATAATATTCGTTAGTAGCATTAGTGGCAGGGGTGACAGAAGTAACGCTCATATCGGATTACCATCTCTGATAAGGGTAGAAAGAAATAAGTCTGGTGACTTTTGGTCCTTTGACTCGGTGCTTTATAGAACTAGCGAAGACACATATTTTATATCTTGTAACTAGGAGCGCGATGATACCTAATTTTGCAAGAAAAAAAACGTCTTTTGTGTACTTTACTCATCTAATCTTATTGAAAAAATGTATTATCCCAATAGTTATGATGAATTATCATCATACTATGTGACAACCTAAAGAAAATATTCTTTTTTTATATTAGTTTGATTTTTTAAGTTACATTGAAATACTTTCTTTTTAAGTTTTTATTTTTTAAAGCTTTTGTCTGCGCCAAAAATTAAAAAACTTGATTTAAATATTACAAATACCCCACAAAATCTGCAAAAGTTATGCATAACTTATGTTTAACATTTCTTAATGAAAAAAATTAAATTTATATTAATTTTTAAAGGATAAATTTATGCGTACTTTAGCAATATCTACTCTTCTCCTTGGTACGGTACTCAGCCCTATGGTTTTTGCCCAAGATGATAATGCACTTCACTACAATATTGTAAATGTTCAAGCAGAAGCTTCTCGTCAGGTATCTAACGATGAAATGCATGCAACGTTATATATTGAAAAAAGTAACAAGCAGCCTGCTGAACTTTCAAATCAAATTAACCAGTTAATGAATCAAGCACTGGCGACTTCACGCAAATATCCACAGGTAAAAGTGGAAACCGGTGCTCAAAGCACTTATCCAATTTATGACAATGACAGTAACAAATTAAAAGAATGGCGTGGCCGTGCAGAAATCCGTTTAGAAAGTAAAGATTTTAAAGCAGCAAGCCAATTAATTAATGAGTTACAACAAAGCTTTCAAACTCAATCCATTAATTTTAGTGTTTCAGATGAGCAACGTAAAAAAGTTGAAAACGAGTTAATGGTTGAAGCGTCAAAAAGCTTTCAGCAACGTGCTCAAATGTTGACTCAAGCTTGGAATAAGAGCCAATACACGTTAGTTAATCTAAACCTAAACACGAATAACTATTTTCCTCAGCCTGTAATGCGTGCAAGTATGGCTAAATTTGCGTTGGCCGAAGCTGCAGCCCCAGCTCAAGATATGGCTGCTGGGGAGTCTAAAATTACCGTAAATGCAAATGGTTCAATCCAGTTTAAATAATTATTTTTCAAACTAAAAAACCGCATTCTTAATGCGGTTTTTTTATACTCCACATTATTGTTCTAAACATAAATCTTGCAATGAACTCCATGCTGCTTTGGCTAACAAGTCTTTATAGATTTTAGGGTCAGACTTTACACGTTGTGATAACCACGCACGACAATAACTTTCTGTAGAACCAATGACCAGTGACAGCAAAAGTTCATGTGGAATCATATGGAAAGCTTTAAATTCTTCAAAATCTGCAATCAAGCTGAATATCTTTTTGTTTCTACTTTTATTTTTTTGAGCAAGTTGTTGCTGTTCTTCCCCTTGCATAATATTGAAATGAGCAGTAATTAAGAATTTTGCAAATTCGGGTTGTTCACTTACCCAGTCTACATAACTATGAATTAAACCAAATACCACCTCTTGTAATGTTTTGGCCTGTTTTAAATATTCATCTCTTAATGCTGTCTGATCATCTAAAGCTGAAAAAAATAAAGCCGCGACGACTCCCTCTTTATTTTTAAAATGGTGATAAACCGCTCCAACACTCGTTTCTGATTTGGCACGAATCATTTCAATGCTAGTCGCTTCAATGCCATGCTCTAAAAAACAATCTAAAGCATCTAACAATATTTGTCGTTTTAACGCAGCCCTTCTTCCGGGATACAAACGTTCTAATAAATTTTGAGCAGACACCATTTTGTATTCTCTGACCAGTCATCGGAGATATTTTGAATGACTTGACGCATATTTGTAAACAGAACTATATTCTTTAACAGAATAATATTCTGTATTTTCAAATTAAAGGAAAATTAATTATGGCAACAACATTAGAACTCTGGAATAAAGTCACTGCTTTCCCTAAAGGAAAGTGGACTTTCTCTCGCATGCTGTGCCTAAAAGCACCTTATTTCGGCAGTATTTCCCCTCTTTTTATTGAGTTAAAACCGAATTATTGCGAAATTTCCATCAAAAAGAAGCGTTCTGTGCTTAACCATATTGGAACAGTACATGCAATTGCCATGTGTAATATGGCAGAACTCGCAGGTGGAACTATGACAGAAGTTACTGTCCCTTCTACTCATCGCTGGATTCCAAAAGGCATGACTGTTGAATATTTAAAAAAGGCAGAAACGGATCTTATTGCTGTAGCAGCGCCTGTACACGCGAATTATGATTGGGAAAAGGCTGGAGAATATTTAGTTAATGTAGATGTTTACGACACTCACAAAGACAAGGTATTCCATGCCACTATTACGATGTGGATTTCTAAAAAGAAATAAAAAAAGCCCTGAACTCTCAGGGCTTTTTCATATTATTTTTTAAATGGGAAAGCATATTTTGCAATACGCCCGACCACTTGACCGAACTGTTTAACAAAGCTGGCATTGTTATAGTTCAAACCATATTTTTTACAAACTGCTTCAACTTTTGGAGCCATTTGACGATAACGACGAGCAGGAATATCTGGGAATAAGTGATGTTCGATTTGATGACTTAAGTGACCAGACAAAATATGAAATGCCTCAGAACCTGTTAAGTTAGAAGAACCACGAATTTGGCGCATATACCAGTGTCCACGGCTTTCTTCTTGTAAAACAGATTTTGGAAATACTTCTGCATCTTTTGTGAAGTGACCACAGAAAATAATACTGAATGTCCAGATATTACGAAGACCATTAGCGACTAAGTTACCCGTAAATACTGGTAAAGCTGCTGGCCCTGCAATGAGAGGGAAGAAAACATAGTCTTTAAAAAGTTGCTTACCAATTTTTTTATTCACTGGTTTTAACTCTTCTAAAAATTGTGCCTTGGTCTTACGTTTATAAAGCACACGCCCAATTTCAAGATTCTGAATTGCTACGCCCCACTGGAACAATAAGCAAAATGGAATACTATAAATCGGTTGCAGTAAAAACCCTGGTTTCCAACGTTGCTCAGGGAATAAACGGAGTAAGCCATAACCAATATCATCATCAATACCTTTAATATTGGTATAAGTATGATGTTTATAGTTATGAGTTTGGCGCCAGTTATCAGATGTACCTACCGTGTCCCACTCATAAGTTTGGCCATTAAATTTTGGATCATTCATCCAGTCATATTGACCATGCATAACATTATGGCCAAGCTCCATGTTCTCCATAATTTTAGAGAAACCTAATAGACCTGTACCCAAAATCCATGCTGGTGGGAACCAACCTGCAAATAAGCATGCTCGTCCTAAAAGACTGCTATAGCGAACGGCAGCATAAACACGACGGATATATTTTGCATCTTTTTCACCCAAATCATCCAATACTTCTTGTTTGATCTGGTCAAGCTCTTTTGCAAATGCTTCAAGTTCTGCTGGAGTCAAATCGCGATTTTTAGGATTTTTAAAATATTCGACTTTCACTGGCATATTCATAAGAGGTCTCTCTTAAAGATCAATAACTAGATCGGATTGTGCTGAATTCACACAAATTTTAAGTAACTGGCTTGGTTCCGTATTTTGACTACCGTTTAGTAGGTTACGTGTAGAACCTTGCGTTTTACTACAAACACATTTATTACAAATTCCCATACGGCAACCGTGTGTTGGCTTAACACCTTCATGCTCAAGGCTCACCAAAATCGATTGTCCCTTAGGAATTGCAATCACTTTATTAGACTGAGTTAATGTGACATTCACATAACCGACATCATCTGCAGAACTTGCATTGCTTAAACTAAACGCTTCAGTAAGCACGGCTGGTGCTTTTTCAAAAAGCTCTTCGACAGTTGAAACAAAGCCAGATGGACCACATGCGTAGACCGTGCTGTTTTCAATATCATCAACCAAAGCAAGATGTTGGGCATTTAAGCGCTCATCATTTGGTGTTTCTTGTGTGTAAAACACCTGATAGCTGAAATTTGGGTTTTGTTCAGCCACTTGCTCGAAATACTCTGTAAAAGCAGCATCAGAACGCTGTTTTACCCAATATAAAAGCTGAACCTGCACTTTTTCTAATTGCTGGCTTTGCTTAATTGCTGTGATTAAGCTCAACATTGGTGTAATACCACTACCAGCAGCTAACATAATTAATTTTGGTGTCTGGATATTTTGTTGCATATCACCATAAGGTTGACCAAGCTCAAAAATATCACCAATCTTACTTTCAGCAATGAACCAATTACTAACAACACCATCAGCAACTTTTTTAACGGTTAAACGTAAGTGCTCTGCATCGATTTGTGTCAAGCTATAAGTACGTTCATAACGGCGGCCCGCAATTTCAACAATCACTGGATGATGCTGACCTGCTGCTCCCATTTTGACCAAACGGTTGCATTTTAAAGTAAGGCTCACAGTGTCATGAGCTACGAATTCTTTTTTTACAATTTGAACGAGTCCGTGCTGTACAGACCATAAGGGATTTATTTTTTGTAGCCAGAAACTCGCCATATCTTTATCAAATACGGCTTGTGTTAATGAATTGAATAGAGAATTTCTCTTTTCGATTGCTTGCATAACTGAGGGCTCTGTCGCTCTTTTTTAATTATTATACACATGTATATATATTTGTATATACACCCGTACTTTTAATTACAATTTCACAAGTTCCCTGTCTAACGCTATAATCCAGAGAGTTTAAGAATATATTGAAAAGCATGACCCAAACCTCACTTTCTCAGAGCCAAAATGACACAAGCTCTTCACAAGATGTCATTGAAATAAAAACAGTAACGCGTTCTGTTGGAAGAAAAGCGACGATTACTAAAGAGGAACTTTTTCAGGCTGCACTTAACCTGATTGGTCCACAAAAAAGTATCGCCTCACTCAGCTTACGTGAAGTTGCGAGAGAAGCTGGTATCGCACCAAACAGCTTTTATCGCCACTTTAAAGATATTGATGAATTAGCCATTTCACTCATTGACCGTGCAGGTATCGTTTTACGTAAGATTATTCGTCAAGCTCGTCTACGGGCATCTTTTCAAGACAGTATTATTCGTAGTTCTGTAGAGATTTTTCTTCAACAGCTTGATGCAGATGAAGGTAATTTAAGTCTGTTGTTACGCGAAGGCTTTACAGGTTCAGCTTCTTATAAAGCTGCTGTAGACCGCCAGCTCAACTTCTTCCAGCAAGAACTACAAGAAGATTTAATCCGTCTAGAGCGATTAAACAACAACCATCTATACCATCCAGAACTCGTTGCAAAAGCAATTACGCAACTTGTATTTCATATGGGTGCTAAGGTGATTGATCTTCCGGTTCATCAACGTGCAGAAGTCGCAGAACAAACCATGATTATGATAAGAATGATTTTAGAAGGTGCCCGTCATCTAGACGAAGCAAAAATACGATAAATTCAACATAAAATGGTTTGTGATTTTACAAGCCATTTTTTATACAGATATACCAGTTTCTTGATAAAAATATAATTCGTAGATTGAAGCAACCAACATGCAAGAGTATAAGTAATTATTATTCTAGCAATACATACCCATATTTCCCCACGATATTTAGGGATTCACATGCAAAGTTTGAGTAATCGTCAAAGCCTGATTGCAAGTTATATTCTGATGGGCATTTTTTTGCTTTCGGTTATCCCCTTGCATCTCTTAGCAAGCTTTTTTGCTGGCTTTCTCATTTATGAAATTATTATTAGTTTAAGCTCTATTGTTGAACGTTATATTGATGGTCAAAGAGCCCGCATTTTTATTAGTATTTTACTCAGTATTATCACGGTTTCACTCATCGCCTTTTTCATTACAAGTTTAATTAGCTTTGTGGTTTATGACTTAAAAGGTGTAGGTATCCATAATATCAACAATAAAGTCGATCAAACGCTATTACACTTACAAACCGAAATTGGCAAATATCTTCCAGGTTATATTCCAGACAGCGTTACAGAACTAAAAGATGAAATTTTTGCGTTTATGAAAGATAACGTAACTACATTAAAAAATGCCAGTTCCGATATCTTACATAACTTCGTAACGATGATTATGGGCCTTATTATTGGTATTTTGGTGGCTATTCATGGCTTTCACCGTCGAACACCACAGCCTATATTTAAGTCTTTACTCATCCAACGTATTCAAAAGTTATCAATTTCTTTTAGAAACGTCGTTTTTGCTCAAATTAAAATTTCAGCAATTAATACGCTGCTGTTTATATTATTTGCGTTTGTAATATTGCCGATTTGGGGTGTTCACCTCCCTTTCGCCAAAACCTTAACCATTCTTACTTTTTTGTTTGGTCTCATTCCAATTTTAGGCAACTTAATTTCAAATACGCTCACTTTTATTGCTGCATTGACGGTTTCACTCGGTCTAGCAGGCGTTGCTCTGCTCTATCTCGTATTAGTACATAAGTTAGAATATTTTATTAATGCGAAAATTATTGGACATAAAATTAATGCCAATGCATGGGAAATTTTATTGGCAATGTTAATTTTTGAGTCAATTTTTGGTTTAGGTGGATTGATTGCAGCACCAATCTTTTATGCGTATTTAAAACTAGAATTAAAAGATGCCAGAATGATTTAATTAAATTTTACTCAATAAAAAAGCGCCGTAACGGCGCTTTTTTATGATTGCTTACTTATGGTTTAACCACCACAAGTACTTGAATCGCTTCCGGAGTTACAGTTAAGCCATCGAGTAAACTCAAGCCTTCTTTTTGCAACTTCTTTAAGCGCTCAATTTCGTCTTGACGAATACTTGGGTTGAACTGTTTTAAATAAGTTAAGCGGTCAATCTCGTATTGCCATTTACTACCATAATGCTCTTTTGCCTGCTGTTGTAACTGTGGCAAGCCTACTTTAGCAATATCAAGTGCTTGTCTATAACGCTCTTCAATTACTTCACGGCGAGCTTTAACCACTTGGCGGCAGCTATTGCCATCTAAATGGTGCAAATATGGTTTTAAAATGGTTGGATCGATCTTTTCAGACAAGTCCTGACCATTTTCACTTAACAACACGCGAATGAGCTGTTTTGGCAAGCTTGATGGCAAGTTCAAAGATTTTGGTGCAACTACATCAACTTTAAACCAAACTTCAAGTAATACAGAACCTTGCTTTAATGCATTTGACTTAAGAACAGCAACATTAGTACTACCGAAGGATTGTGTACGGATCATTTCCATTACACTTTCAATGAACGGATGCTCTAAAGTCAGGTATTGAGCGTCTTCACGCATTTGTGCTTGATCACGGTAGAAGGTAGCTGTCATGCCCTCTTCGTCTAGTGCCAAACCTTGAACTTGCATCTGGTCTGTCGGACGAATAATAACAGTACCGTTACTTTGCTCATCAAAATCGATATTGGTTGAAGACATAAAACGCTTCACAAACATAGGTAATGTTGTGTTGTCATCGTAGTCTTCTAAGGCTTGAACAATTTCTTGTGCAACGATAGGACGACATGAGTTGTATTCAAGCAAGCGATCTCGACCAGCTTGTAACTCTGTTTCTAAAGCTTGACGTTGAACATTGACTTCTTCGAGTAAGTCTTCGAATGTTTGGCCTTGATCTGAAAGTAAGCAGTCTTTTAATTCAACAATAAAGTTTTCTTGCAGCGTTTGAGCTGTCGGAGAAATATTGCTAAAAATATTTAATGCTTCATTGTACCAAAGGAACATACGCTCTTGAGCGGTGCCCATTAAGTAAGGTACATGAATTTGAATACGGTTTTCTTGACCAATACGGTCTAAACGACCAATACGTTGTTCTAAAACATCTGGGTTTGCAGGCAAATCAAATAAAATGAGATCACTCGCAAACTGGAAGTTACGACCTTCTGAACCAATTTCAGAACACAGTAAAATTTGAGCACCATAGCTTTCTTCTGCAAAGTAAGCAGCTGCTTGGTCACGCTCAAGTAAACTCATGCCTTCATGGAACATTGCAGTACGAATACCTGCATGCAAACGAAGTGCGCTTTCTAAAGATTCAACTACAGGACCACTACGTGCAATTAAAAGAACTTTTTTATGTTTAAGTTCTTTACGTAGAATTTCCATTAACCACGGTACACGCGGATCATTTTGCATCCATGAGCCATCAATTTGTGCTTCTTCTGGCCACATTTGCTCACGTAATTTACCGTCTTTTGACCAATCTGCTGGCGCAGGTAAAGGCGCAGGTTGGCAATCACGGCCAGGGAAGCCTTGAATCGCTTCACGCGTATTACGGAATAAAATACGACCTGTACCGTGACGGTCTAACAACTCATGAATCGCTCTGAAACGTTGCTCAGGTTGGTCTTCAATTGAATGACCTAACAAACCTTCTAAAGCAGTTAAATGCTCTTGAGTTAAAGGTTCATCCGACATAAGCACTTCTGCAACTTGCGCAGTTTGCTGATATTGAGCTTCTTCATCCAAGAAACGCTCTAAACTACTAAAGCGCTGTGGATCTAACAAACGTAAGCGCGCAAAGTGGCTTTCTACACCCAGCTGTTCAGGCGTTGCAGAAAGCAACAATCCCCCTGCCGTATTTTCAGCAAGCTCTTCAACCAAGTCGTAACGATCGTTACCACCCTCTTCTTCGCTCCACATCAAGTGATGTGCTTCGTCGACGACGAGTAAATCGAAACCAGCTTCTAATGCTTGCTCACGCAAATCGTCATGGTCCACCATCAAGTCGACGCTGGCAATAATGCATTGCTCAGTTAAGAACGGGTTAAGTTCTGGATCATGTTCTTTAATAGATGCGGTACGGGTTAAATCAAACAGAGAAAATTGCAAATTGAAACGGCGACGCATTTCAATCATCCACTGATACTGAAGAGAATCAGGGACTAAAATCAGGATACGTTCAGAACGGCCGGTTTTAAGCTGTTGGTGGATAATTAAACCAGCTTCAATTGTTTTACCTAAACCTACTTCATCAGCAAGTAAAACACGCGGTGCGAAACGTTTACCGACTTCATGTGCAATATAGAGCTGATGCGGAATTAAACCTACACGCGCCCCAACCAAGCCGCGTAATGGACTGGTTTGCATTTGCGCCTGCATCAGCATTGCTTCAATGCGTAGGTCATACCACTCTTTATAATCAATCTGGCTTGCGAGCAAACGATCTAAAGGTTTTGATAATTGAATTTGTGCACCAATACGTGTTTCGTTTAGCGCTTTACGTTCTTGCTCGCCATTTTCTAAAGTACGAACCACGTTGTAACGCAAAACACCATGACGGTCTTCAATAGACTCGACATTCCACTTATTGCCTTCTTGGTCTTGAACTTCATCATTTACATTAAAGATGATACGAGAAAGCGGTGCATTGTTGCGTGCATAAACACGCGTTTCATCGCTCTTGGGGAATAAAATGCTGACAGATCTTTCATCTACATCAATAAGAACACCTAAACCGAGCTCAGTCTCTGTATCTGATAGCCAACGTTGACCAATAGCATACTGCTGCAATTTTTCCACCTTTTTCTCAAGTTCGCACTACATATTGTACGATGCAAAGTAGCTTATTTTTGCATCTTTTTATGTAGTCTTTAAAGCAAAATTTTGCAGCAAAAACTAATTAAATTGTTTTGCTACAAAAATTACTCATCGAAAGTTTTTACATTAAAACGGTACAGGACAGTTAAAAGTTAATGATTCCCCTGTGACAGGATGATTAAAGCTTAACTGTTTAGCATGCAAGCACAGACGAGGAACAAGTAATTGTTCCGGTGTTGCATACAATGTATCACCTACAATCGGGTGTCCCAGATATTGCATGTGTACACGGAGTTGATGAGAACGACCGGTAATCGGTGTTAATTTGACACGCGTAACCGGTTGCCCTTGAATCTGGAAATGTTCAATTGCCTGCCAATGTGTTAAAGCAGGTTTGTTATGAGAAGCATCGACAATATGTAAAGGTGGTCGACTCGGGTCATAGACGACAGGGATATCAACTGTCCCTTCACCCTCTAAATGACCAGCAACTAGCGCTTCATATATTTTCGAAGTTTGACGGTCTTGAAATTGGCGTGCAATCGCACTCTGTCCACGCTTAGATAACCCAAAAACCAAAATACCCGAAGTATCACGGTCAAGGCGGTGAATGAGCAAAGTTCGTGGTTCAATTGCCACCAGTCTTGTCAAAACGCTGTCATGTAAATCACCCTTACCAGGGACACTCAAGATGTCCGAAGGTTTATGAATCACCATAAAATCATCATCACGATAGATCAGATGTTCACTTAGAAAATCACTCAAAGTTGTATTCCCAAGGCAAGATGAAAAACAAGCGGGCAATAATAAAAAGCTTACGTCCGAATTACAATGCCGTTCGGGTAAATTAACGACAGAATTTTCAAATATTATGAATCACATTACGGCTAAAGCCGGTTAGCGCTTCAATAACTGCATAATATGTTGCAATGTAGGAGTTTGCATCAGCTCATCAATAGTTAGGCTCGCACCATTAGCACGCCATAATTCCACCAAATAATTGACTCCCGAAGCATCTAAACCATAGTTTCTTAAATCTATTTCGGGATGAATTTCCATTGGATGCCGCCCTACCTGTTCAGCAACTGCCAATAAAATTCCTTTATCAGACAACACCTGTGATGACGGTGCACTTAAAGACCATAAGCGCATTAAAGTTTGCGTGTTTATATGTTGAATATGGTCAAAACTGATTTTTTCAATCCATTGTATATGCTGCTCTAAACTACTCGCCAAGATTGCATCATTTACAACAGCGACATAATCGGTAATGGATAAAACAAGCTGCATGACTTGCTTAAATAGCGGTGATAAATTCCCCGCCATAATTACCTGTGCCTGAGTGTTTGATGACAAGTGCTGCCCAAGCTGTAACATGGTCTGTTGAAGTTGAGATGACTGAATCATCATGACCGGAATTTCGAGTGCTTGCGCTCTTTTGCTTAGCATTTCTAAATGATCGGCTAATGGCTGATGCGCCCAAACAGATATATTTTCAAGATCATCTAGCCTGACTAGGAGCAATATGCTTTGCCTAGATTCAATAGGCCAATTTGAAGTACTTGCGGCTAACTGAATTTTTCGAGGTAAGGGATAAAACATTGTTCTCTACAAATATAAAATAGCTCAAATTAAAAAGCCCGTTTTAAACGGGCCTTTTTGCTTACTTCATTTCGGCGAAGGTTTCTTTTGCGGCTTTAATGGTAAACTCGATATCTTCATCAGAATGAGCAGATGAAATAAAGCCTGCTTCAAATGCAGACGGCGCCAAGTTTACGCCACGTTTTAACATACCATGGAAGAACTTTTTGAAAGCTTCAATATCACATGCCAACATAGAGTCAAAGCTTGTGATGTCTTCTTGATCGGTAAAGTAAAGGCCAAACATTGCGCCCGCTTGCTGAGTTTTAAATGGAATACCAGCTTCATCTGCTGCTGCTTGTAAGCCTGCAAGTAACTTTTCAAGTTGAGCCGATAACTTGCTGTAAAAGTCAGGCTGACGTAAATGTTTAAACATTTCAATACCTGCGCGCATAGCAAGTGGATTACCAGATAAAGTCCCCGCTTGGTATACACCCCCTAAAGGTGCGATGCACTCCATGATTTCACGCTTACCGCCAAATGCACCAACTGGTAAGCCAGCACCAATAATTTTACCTAAAGTCGTTAAGTCAGGTTTAACGTTATAAACTGACTGAGCACCGCCCAATGCAACGCGGAAACCTGTCATCACTTCATCAATAATAAATACAGATTTGTATTCATCACACACATCACGAATCGCTTGTAAGAAACCATCAATTGGTTTCACCATATTCATGTTACCTGCGACAGGCTCAATAATGACGCCGGCAATTTCATGACCAAATTTTGCAAAGCATTCTTTTAATGCTGCAATATCGTTATATGGCAGTGTTAAAGTGTGTTTAGCAAAGTCAGCTGGTACACCTTTTGATGTTGGCTCGCCCTCACCTTTAGTTAATAAACCAGAACCTGCTTTTACTAACAATGAGTCAGAGTGTCCGTGGTAACAACCTTCAAACTTCACGATTTTGTCACGGCCAGTATACCCACGTGCTAAACGAATAGCAGTCATAGTTGCTTCTGTACCAGAGTTGGTCATACGTACCAATTCAATAGATGGCATGATTTCACAAATAATATCTGCCAACGTTGTTTCGTGTACGGTTGGCGCACCAAAACTTAAACCATCTTCTGCTGCTGTTTGCACAGCCTTAATAATATCTGGATGAGCATGGCCCAAAATCATTGGTCCCCAAGAGCCCACATAATCTACATAGCGCTTGCCATCTACATCCCACAAATACGCACCTTTGGCTTTCTCAATGAAAACTGGTGTTCCTCCAACGCCATTAAAGGCCCGTACTGGAGAGTTCACACCACCAGGAATATGTTTACTGGCTTGTTTAAATAACTGTTCTTGCTTTGGAGATAAACTCATGGAAATGCTCGTCTTAAATATCTAAAAAATAATTTTGAAAGCTTAAGAAAATAATTGTGCCCACGCTTGTACACGGGCAGGAATTTCAGCAGTTGATCGACCTAATATATCACTAATGACTGCACAGAGGTCAGCTCCGGCCTCAATCACAGGTTTTGAGTTTTCAACAGTCAAACCCCCAATTGCACAAATAGGTAAATCGTATTGAGCTGCTGCTTGCTTAATGACTTCAATACCTACATTGCCAGCTTCCGGTTTGGTGGCAGTTGCATAAACCGCACCAAAGGCAACATAAGTTGCGCCATCGGCAATTGCTTTTTGGGCAAGTTCTAATGAGTTTAGGCAAGTACGACCAATAATGACACCTTCTGGTAACTGCGATTTTGCATCGGTAATTTCACCATCGCTTTGCCCTAAATGCACACCTAAATTAAACTGAGCAGCCAGTTTTAGGTCATCATTAATGACAAAAGGAACCTGATATTTTTCACATAACTGTTTAATCTGTTCAACTTCAGCAGGCTGTTCGGCTTTGTCTATTTTTTTACGGCGGTACTGTAAAATTGCGATTTGACGGGTTGCGAGTGCGGCGTCTAATTTTTCTAATAATAATTGGATTGGGTCATCATTGGTAATGAGATATAAACCGCGCATACTCTACTCTCGCTTTTTAAAAACTTCGCTAGTATAACGGATTTATAAGTCATCATAAGTACCGATTGATATAGGCTTACCAGTACCAATCGGTATATTAAGAATTGAAATAAAAATTAACTCGGAATTTTATCGTGCTTACGATCAATCAAACTTAATCGGCCAGTCGCAACATCAGAGAGCATTCGCCAATCAGAAATAAAGCTATAAAGCGGTTGTTTAAAACTGGCAGGCTTATTTTTTTCAAACACAAAATGTCCAACCCATGCATTTGCGTAACCCGCTACCAAACCATAGAGCACATATTTGGCTTGTTTCTTACGAATCGCTTTTGAAAAAAAGTATAGACCAATGCTACTACCCACCACATGCAAACGTCTGCTCATGATGTTACGGTGTTCAGTTAAATAAAAACGATAAAATTCCTGATAGTTTTTAATCGGTAACTCAAACTCTGGCTGAGTTTCATGGCTAAAGTTTACTGGTGCATTCACGATCATCTTCCTGATTTTTATTTGATCAAAACATCACCTGATTGTACACCTAAATAAAAGTGTAGCGTCATATGTTTGATTGTAACTTTCTCTATCAAAAACATTATTTTTAGCGCTAAGCTATTATACTTATTCAAGATAGTTTAAATACCTGATTCAGGGAGATCCATTATGGTTGAAGTTGAGCTTAAGTTTCAGTTACCTGAATCGAAGAAAAAAACTGTTCAGCAGTATTTAAAAAAGCATAAAGCGCAGCATATTCATTTACAGGCTAAGTATTACGATACCCCAGATCGCCTACTTGCAAAAAATGGTATGGCCTTACGCTTACGTAAAGAAAATGACCTGTGGGTACAAACATTTAAGGCTGCCGGCCAAAGTCATTTACATCGGGTTGAAGAAGAAGTTTTTTTAGGAAAATGCGAACAAGAACCTGAACTAAACCTTGAGTTATATAAAGACAATAAAGCCGTCACAGATTTGATTACTCAAGCTTTAGGCTCTGAAGTCGAAAAGCTAAGCTTACAGTTTGAGACTGATGTACAACGTACTTATCATGTTTTTGAAGCAGATGACACAGCAATTGAAGTCTGTCTTGATGACGGCGTCGTAAAAACAGCAACAGCACAAAGCAAAATTTGCGAAGTTGAGTTCGAACTTAAACAAGGTGCAGTTAAAACACTTATTCAATTTGCTCAGCAATGGATTAATCGTTATGAACTTTGGCTCGATGTTAGAAGTAAAGCCGAGCGAGGTAATTTACTTGCGTTGGGGCAAGCTGCTTCACCGGCTGTTCACGCAAAAAATCTGAACTTAGATAAAGACGTTTCAGCAGAACAGGCGCTCAAAAAAATTGTAGAAAACTGTTTGGGACAGTTCTTGCCGAATATGGCTGCAATTGCTGATGGTGTTGCCGACGCTGAACACATTCATCAAGCACGCGTGAGCTTACGCCGTTTACGCAGCGCACTTCATCATTTTGCAACATGGTCAGACGAGTTAAACCCTGGGTGGGAAGAACAAATTGCCGAGCTTTTCCGCAAGCTTGGAGACACGCGAGACGAAGATGCCATTCGTACTGAAATTTTACCGATGATTGTGCAGCATGGTTCACCTGAACTTTTGCTACCTATTTCTGAGCAGCCATTAAAAGACCTAACCACACTGTTTAAATCTGCAGAAACCGTTAAGCTCGTGCTCGCATTACTGGCATTTGTTTATTCAGAAGAAGATAACCAAAACGCTAAAGGAAAATTGAAAAAACAGATAGAAAAAAGCTTAGACAAGTTACATCACCAAGTCATAAGTCATGCCGATCATTTCATAGAACTTGAAGTCACTGAACAGCACAAAATACGTAAAAAAGCGAAGCAATTACGTTACTGTATCGAATTTATATCAAGCTTATATCCACGTAAAAATGTTCAGCAGTTTTTAAAAAAATTACAACCTGTGCAAAATACTTTAGGACTTTATAACGACTTGTTTATTGCCGAAGATCTATTTAATAAAGCAACTGAACATGACCCACATTTTTGGTTTGCATTAGGATGGATTAAGGCCAAACAGCCTTATTTACAAAATCAGTCTGCCGAAGCTTTGCAAAAATTTAAACAGGCAAAAATATTTTGGTAAGAATTTTAAAGTCGCGGCAAATATGTCGCGACTTTTTAGCGGTATTTACCAAATACTTTCCATACACCATTATCTGCTAATGGGTCGCTATAGCTATCACTACGCTGTTTTCTTGGCTTATCACGAGCGTCAACAAGTTTAAAGTGAGGCTCAACACCCAACACAATCCCATTGGTATAAAAACGTGAACGCGTATATTCACTTTGACCATGCTGGAATACATAAGTTCTTAAATCGATAAATTCACGGTGTGCAACTAAGGCTGCTGTGTCGTCACTCTGCAACCATTCTTGCATGGTAAATATCTGATCTGTTTCAAACTGCCCACATTTTTCAATAAGACTCGCCACACCACGGAAAGTTTTCGATTCTTTAGCACGTGTTTTATTAATACGAATTCGGTCCACATGAAAAAAGAATAAAGGTAAATTTAGATGGCTTGGTAAATGAATGGCATCTGGTAACTCATCTTCCATAAAAGGTTGAAAAAGCTCTTGTGCCCTTTCTATTAAATCTTTCCATTGTTGATAATAGGCTAAGACTTCTTCTTGCAAACCATAATAAATTGGCAGCCCTTCGACATGCTCCAAATATTGGGGCGGAAAAACATGCTGACGTAATAAAGCAATATCTGTTTTTAGACTTTGAACGGCAATTGCATCTTGCATATTATAACTCCCAATACTTAGGCTATTTACAGACTAAGGCAAAGGTTTTGTTTCCGCAAGGCTTTGCCTATAATAAGCAGCTCTATTTTTGCGGGAATAAGTCATGTCTCAAAAGATTAATGCAACAGATATTACTGAAGAAGAAGCGTTAAATGCTGTTTTCTTTGAGCGTGCGGATGAATTCATTAAACAAGCGAATGATTTTTGTCGCCCGCCTAAAGGCCAAAAACCTGATCCAGCTGAGCTTCGCGGTCAAGTGAGTGCTGCGATGTTATTTGCAACTGCCCGTTTTAATACATGGGTCGCTGCCAATAATTTTAAAGATGGCAATGAAATGCGTGATGCAAAAGAACAAGTGATGTCTTATCTGCTTCAACAATTTCAAATGATGCTTGAAGATAACTTTGATGAGTACTGTGAACAGTTCGAAAACTATTTACGTTTCCGTAAGAATGAAGATTTTCATACTCACAAGCATGACCATGATCATTAATAAATTTTAAATACCCAAATAAAAAGCCACTTCATGTGGCTTTTTATTTGGCAAGTCATTTATTGCTTTTGCGGTTGACCATATTGGTCAGCCATCACTTCAACGAGATTGGAAAGTTTAATATATTTTTTAATGACTGCATTTACATCAGCAACAGTTAGCTTTGTTAAATCTTGATCATGCTTAACACGATCCAGTAATGTTTTACCTGACTCAAGCTCAATATTTAACATACCGTGAATATTACGCTCATCCTCTAATGCAGTAACACGTTTTTTCATGAGATCTGCTTTAGCTGCTGCAAGCTCTTGCTCGGTAATACCATTGGTTAATAAGTCATTTAATACCTTATGAACTGAAGCAGAAACTTGTGCCGAACGCCCAGCCGTATAGTTTGCACTAATACTTAATGCACCCACATTGGTGTCCTGATCAAGTTGCAGTCCTGTTCCAAAACCATAAACTAATGCATTTTTTTCACGAAGCTCTTGAGCCAAACGTGAAGAAATTTGAGATTCACCCAAAATGTAATTCATTAAAATTAATGCAGAAGCGTCAGGATGGTTTTTCCCAACTGGTAAGGCCAGTACACTTTGATAACTACCAAACTCTCGCTGCTCAGATAAGACATGTACTTGCTGAGCAGGGAAATCAACGTGCTGAATCAAGATTTTTTCATACGGTTGTTTGCTATTCCAGCTTCCGAACTCTTGATTCAATAGCTTTTTCATTTTTTGGGCATCAAATGCACCTGTAATCGCAATTTGCGCATGATTCATGGCAAAGAAATGCTGATAAAGCTCTTTGACTTGTTCTTGAGTCACATTCTTTAATTGTTTTTTAGCCAGCTCCGGTTCAAAGTGATAACGCAAATCACCCGGCTGGTATTCTTCTACCAAGCGAGATAATGTTAGACCTGCTACCACATCCGGTTCTGTATAAGGGCGATCAAGACTAGATAAGCTTTGAGATTTAATTAAATCAAATTGAGATTGTTCAAATTTAGGATTTTTCATGACCTCTAGAACAAACTTGAAAAACTCATCGAACTTTTCAGTTTTAGATTGAATATTAATGGTCATGCCATTGCCATCGGCACTCGCATAAGCTGCGCCACCTGCATCAATCGATTTATCGGCAATATCTTGCAAGCTATATTTATCAGAACCGCGAAGCAATAAATATGAAGTTAAATCAACAACCGTACCTTTATCGAATAAAGATTTCTCTGTACCAAAATCCATAGTAATGGTGGCATAGGTACGATCATCACGGGTTTCTACAGGGAATAAAGCATACTTCATTCCATTTTTAAGCTTTCCGCGAAGGATTTTTTTCTCATTACTTTCGGCATATTGCTTAGACGTTTTTAAAAACTCGGCAACTTCTTGTTGATAAACTTTCGGATCTTTTAAAGGCTCTACTTTAACATCTGTTTGATCTAATGTTTTAGGCTTATCTTTTGCGTCGAGTTGTAATGCTTTCTTTTGGTCTTCTGGTGTTGGCAAAATATCGCCATCAATACGATGACCTGCAACAAGGAACTGTTTTAAAGTTTGATTTACCTCATTGAGCTTCACTTTATCAATTGAATCTAAATCTTTGAAATATTGGTCCCATTGCCCATCCGCTACAGTGTAATCACTTAAACGGGAACCCAAAGCAACGGCATCTTTATTGACTAACTCACCTTGCGTTTTCATTAAGCTTTTTACACGATTTAGCTCAGTCTCTGTAAAAGGTTTACCCTTTTCAATTCCAGAGAGCAAAGCGCTTTCAACTTTTTTAGGGTCATTTTTTGGTGAATAAATAGCACCTAAAAATACGACGTTAAAATCTTGATCTAGCCATGTTGATGCCTGAACGTCTGTACTAACACCTGTTTCAACCATATTTTGGTACAAATGACCACTTGGCTGCATGGTATACAACATAGGTGCGAAAGCCAGTTCCGGTTGAATTTTTGTGTTTTTACCATCCATATAGATATGGAATTTGGCCAAATCACTACCCTTTTTCACCACAAACTCACGGTTTTTGAGTTTTGTAGAATCTAACACAGGCACTTGAACAGGCTTAGGCACAGCTCTTGCAGGAATTGGGCTAAAATATTGGTCTATCGTTTTTAAAACATCAGTTTTATCAAACTTGCCTGAAATCACCATGACCGCATTATTAGGCGCATACCAACTGCGATAGAACTGGTTCAACTCAGGCATTTTAATTGACTTAAGCTCAGGTAAATCACCAATCGGTAATCGACCTAGATATTGATTACCATAAGCCGACTTCCACATTTGATCCATCAAGACAGCAAAAGGCTGATCCATACGGACTTCACGTTCACGCTTTACGATTTCAATTTCAGAAGGCACAAATTTTTCTTGTAGAACTAATTTGTCCATGCGCTCAGATTCAAGGTACAGCACTTGATCGAGTGCTGTTTTTTCTGGACGGACAATATTGGTGTATTTGGTTGAATAGTAATCCGTGCTCGCATTCGTCATTAACGTATATTGATCTAAACGGCGTTGGAATTCTTCACCTTTTACATTTTGCGTGCCTTTAAATGCTAAATGTTCGAGTAAATGTGCTAAACCACTTTTACCCTGTGGATCATTTAAAGAACCCGTTAAATAAATGGTATTAATAAAGATTTTATTTTCTTTGTCATTCGGCGCAAGCACTACCCGAAAACCATTATCTAATTTATATTCCTCAACATTTTGCTTACTTTTTACTAATGTTGTTTGTGCAAAAGAGGCAGCACTTAAACCAAAAATACATAGGGAGAGAGTCAGTTGTTTAAACTGCATAAACATATAAATACCAATTAATTTGAATAATAAAAAATCAATAGTTGTGTGACTATAGTAGGAAATTTGAGCTGACTTTCATAGTAAAGATTTGAAAAAAAAGCCGTTTATTTAAACGGCCTTATATTTTAAGGAAAAATTTCGGCTTGCATATAAAGTTTGCCATATCCCGAAATTTCAATACGTTCCTGATTTAAGACATTACAATACAAAACGCCTCCACGGCTAGAAGCCTGATAGGCCACAATATTATTTTTAGCGAGTTTCTCTGTCCATAGTGGCGCTATTGCGGTATGAATTGAACCAGTAACCGGGTCTTCATCAATGCCTGCGACAGGTGCAAAATAACGAGAAACACAGTCATATTGATCGTCAGCTTTTGAGGTGATTGCAACATCCATTGCTGTAGTTGTAATTGCAGTCCGCTTACCTAAGGCTTTAAGTAAGTTCATGTCGGGTTGCTCATCTAACACATCTTGCACTGACTCATATTCAACAATGTAGGCTTGAACATTTTGATAAACCGCTTTAAACGGTTTTGTTAATGCTTGACGTAAAATAGCCGGATAATCTTCAACTTGCTGAGCTTTACGAATTGGGAAATCCATTCTGATTTTGCCGTCTTCATCTTGATGAACTACAAACAAACCTAAGTTTCGTACATGAAAATTAAGAGTCTTTTTCTCAGTAAAATCTTTAAATAATATGAAAGCACTCGCAAGAGTCGCATGCCCGCAAAAATCCACCTCAACCGTTGGAGTAAACCAACGTATTTCATAATTTTCAGAGTCTATAATTTTTACAAAAGCAGTCTCGGATAAGTTATTTTCAAGTGCTATCTTTTGCATTAAATCTGCATCTGGCCATTCTTTTTCAACAATCACAGCAGCCGGATTTCCACGAAATAACTCTTTGGTAAAAGCATCGACTTGATACATTTTCATGTTAGTGCTCTCTTTCTTAATAGGCTCATTTTCGAAAATTATTTAAAAGAAAAACAGATACAGTTTTTTAAAAATTAACATCACAGTCGCAAGTTACACATATAAAAAACGGCTCATCCAGAGTGAAGAGCCGTTTAATATTAACTCTTAATGATGTTGAGTTAATTCAATTTCATCTTCGCTATTCATTATAGCTTTGTCGGTCTGCCCCATAAATTGGCTTGTAACTACACCAGCAGTCATCGAACCATTTACGTTTAACGCAGTACGTCCCATATCAATGAGTGGTTCAATTGAAATAAGAAGAGCAACCAATGTTACAGGTAAGCCCATAGCAGGAAGTACGATCAATGCTGCGAAAGTTGCACCACCACCAACACCGGCTACGCCAATTGAACTTAAAGTCACAATACCCACTAACGAAGCAATCCACATTGGGTCTAGGGTGTTAATACCCATAGTTGGCGCAACCATGACTGCGAGCATGGCTGGATATAAACCCGCACAACCATTTTGTCCAATAGTGGCACCAAAAGAAGCAGAGAAACTTGCAATAGACTCAGGCACGCCCAAACGACGAGTTTGCGCTTCAATGCTCAGTGGAATACTTGCAGCACTTGAACGACTCGTAAATGCGAATGTTAGAACCGGAGCAACTTTCTTGAAGAACTTAAGTGGAGAAACACCAGTCAGAGTCAAAATAATGGCATGCACGACGAACATAATCGCCAAACCTAAATAAGACGCCACCAAGAAACCACCTAGGTTCAAGATATCTGCGACATTTGAACTTGCCACAACTTTCGTCATTAGGGCAAAAACACCATATGGTGTAAGCGTCATCACTAAACGAACAAGCTTCATTACCCAAGACTGTAATGTCTGAATAGCCGTCAGAATACGTTGACCTTTTTCTGCGTCATCTTTCATAAGGTTGAGTGCTGCTATTCCTAAAAAGACAGCAAAGATAACCACGCTAATAATTGAAGTCGGATTTGCACCCGTTAACTCAGCAAAAGGGTTACTCGGAATAAAAGAAAGAATAAATTGCGGTACACTTAAGTCTGTTACTTTACCCACATAGTCAGTCTGAATTGCAGTAAGTCGAGCTGTTTCAGCCGCCCCTTGTACCAAACCTTTGGCAGTTAAACCAAACAAGTTCGTCACAAATACCCCCACCAGCGCAGCGATGAGTGTGGTAAATAACAAAGTCCCGATGGTGTAGAAGCTGATTTTTCCTAAAGAAGAAGCTTGGTGTAGCTTCGCTACCGCACCTAAAATCGAAACAAAGACCAAAGGCATCACGACCATTTGTAAAAGTTTTACATAGCCGTTACCAACAATATTAAACCAACTAATAGATTCAGCAAGAATCGGATGGCCACCGCCATAAATCAAATGTAGTCCTAAACCAAACACTACACCTAAAATTAAGCCAGCTAGAACTTTTTTAGATAAGCTCCAGTCCGTTTTACGTGTTTGGGCGAGTAAAAATATTAACCCGACAAAAACCACAATATTGATGATTAAGGGTATATTCATTCCCAAACTCCAAATTATTGCTTGTGTCATCTTTTAAGGGGGCATATTTGACCATAGCCGGCCTATATAAACTACCCTTTTCAACAATTTTCTAGCATGCAGATCATTACCGATCTGAATGAGAATATAAAATGACTTTTAAATACATATATATCACTTTTAAAACATAAGTTACGTTAGATATTTATGTATAAAAATTAAGCGCATTTCTGTATAAATTGTTGCTCAATAAAACAAATAAACTGCTTTAGATTACTGCCCCATGTTTCAGGAGGCTGAGCGACCAAATAAGTAGTGAAATGTGCAGATTCAGTGTTAATTTCAAAACAACTTAATGAGACTTTATCGGCTACTTTATTCAGATATGACTTTGGCAATAAAGCAAAACCGACACCTAATTCCACACAGCTTACAATGCCATCCAGACTGCCCATTTCCATAATTTGCGAAGGTGGCACACTGTGATCATTTAAAAACAACTCAATTGCATGCCGATAGGAACATCCTTGTCGAAATGCAATAAAACGAGTCTTTGCGAGGGTGGCAATGTCGGGAAAATCAATTTGTTGTTTTGGGCAAACCAAAACCAGTTGTTCTTGCCACACCGGAAAACTATATAGCTCTGGAATCACATATTTAGAAGCGACAAAAGCACAATCGACTTCTCCTTGTTGCACAGCATTTAACAAATATCCTGTCGGGTGAGTTTGAAGTTCAAGCGGCAGATTCGGATGTTGCTGCATACATTCATTAAGCAATTGAGGAAGTCGTATTGCTGCTGTCGTTTCCATACTGCCCAAACGAATAGTTTCATTCGGGTCAATATCACCTTCTCGGAAGATTGTCTTCGCTTTATTATGCAGTACGATCATTTGCACAGCATAACCATGTAGCTGGTGTCCTGCATTGGTTAATGTAACGGGGTTATGACGATTTAATAAAATCACACCTAACTCTTCTTCAAGCTTTTTCACGTGGCTCGTGATATTGGATTGAACCGTACACATTTTTTGTGCAGCCAATGAAAAACTTCCACTCTCTGCAACCGCTAAAAAAAACTCTAAAGACTTAAGCAACATGCCACTATCTCAAAACAAGATAATTAATATCATATTAAATCATTTCTAATGATAAATAAACTCGCTTTTAATAATAAAAAAATTGAGAGATTTCTCATGTTTACATTCTATCGAATGAGCCTGCTTGTCTTTTTAGCGACTTGCCTAGGAATTGGTATTTTTAGATTTTCCTATACCGCACTCATGCCTATTATGATTGTGCAATATGGATGGACTCATGATTTTGCAAGCTACTTAGGCAGCGCAAATTTATTGGGCTATCTGGTTGGCGCATTATTGGCACTGTTTAGCATTAAAGAAAAATCTATCCCCGCTTTGATTATAACTTCGGCGGTTTTAGGCAGCTTAAGCCTAATCTGCTGTTCTTTTATACACATGCCTTTGGCTTGGTTTGTTCTCTGGCGCACCATTTCAGGTGTCGCAGGTGGCCTACTCATGATTTTAGCACCTAGCTTTGCTATGAAAAATATTGCAATTAGCCAAAGACTTAAAGTTAATTTTTTAGGGTTTAGCGGTATTGGTGTGGGGGTGCTGTCTGCTACTCTCATTATTCCTGCACTCAAAAACATGTCTGTTCAATATGTATGGAGCATTTTTGCAGTACTCTCTATTATTGGCAGTTTCGTTCTTTTCCGTTTATTAAAATATCAGTCTACTCAGGCCGTACAAGTCACAACACAAGCTCCTCAAAACTTCACACACTCACGTTTGGGGATTGTCATTATTATTGCTTATATGTGCAGTGCTTTTGCTTATATTCCCCACTCTTTGTTCTGGATGGACTACTTATCGGGAACCCTACACTTTCCCTTGCAACAACGAAATTTATTTTGGGTTCTTTATGGGTCAGGAAGCTGTATTGGCGCCTTTGTGGCTTATTTTTTAAGCCGCTTTACTGGTTATTTAAAAGCCATAAAATGGCTATACGGTGTCTACTGCTTGGCAGTTGCTTTACCATTCTTTTCCCATGCTACTGCTTTACTCGCCTTATCGTCCTTTCTTACAGGTCTACTTACACCAGCCACTGTATTTATTAGCTCTTATAGTCTGCTACAGATTTATGAGCAGCGTTATCAAAAAATCTGGAGCCTTGCCACCATTGGGTTTGCCAGCACTCAGCTATTAGGTGGCGTTGTTATTAGTACTTTACACCACTTGCATTGGTCTTATGCCCATTTGTTTTTAATGGGAGGCATTGTTTTGTTATTTGCATTGAGCCTTTTAATTCGTACACATTCTTCCATACCAAATTCTCTCGGAGAAACCAAACTATGAAAACTTTGTACTTTCCTCTCTTTTTAATTGTCTTTGTACTTATTATTCAGGCTTTAGACCAAAGCTATCAAAAGAAAATTGGTAGCTCTAAGCCCCAGAAACATCCGGAATTTATGCAATAAAAAAAGCCCCTATACATAAGGGGCTTTTCATTGAGTAATCGTAGTTTGTCAAAATTAAAATTAATGAGTAGATCAGTAGAGCTAACTGCATAACACCTATGTCCATACGCCTACTCAGTAAGCTCAACTGACAAAAAATGTCATATTATGTCAATGTAGAGTGTTATTTTCTGATCTATATTCGATAAAAATTTATAATTTTTAATACTTAAAATAGAGTAAGACATGAGCAATAACAATTATATTGATGAGCTTTTAAAGCTCTTGGCGATGTTTGCTTTTATCTGTGTTTCATTACTGGCATTTAAATGCCGGACCATTTTTGCACTGGATATCACAACATCCTATGAGGTCTCTGTAAAGATCATTATCTATATTGCCACAGCAGCTATTCTTGGCTTTTTAACACGCGATCATATTGAGTTTACAACACAATTTTTAATTGCTGTTCCATTCGCGTACTTTTGGCTAGAACCAATTCTTGATTATAAAGCCCTTCAAACCATCCCAGATGTTCCGTTTTATCTTTCGGGTCATGGTCAAAGTTTAGGTCTACTAATAGTCATTATATTCTCTTTTGCCTTATGGGTATTTAAAGAGACTAGTTCAAACTCGCGTGAGTCGCAAAATGTCTAAATCAGATTTTTTGAGGAGTTTTATAAAGTTAAAAATAGTCAATGTACTATACTTTTTTATAATATATATTTTATTCAAATTAATTTATACCAATTAAAAACTTTAAAAATGTACAATGTATCAAACCCAGCAAATGCGGTTGTTGTCGGCATTATTACAATAATTGCTACAGTTAGCCTTCTTATATGGAAGTTTAATTTTTATATTGGCATAGATATATATACCAGTGGTGAAGTGCTTTTCAAAACGCTGCTATATGCGGCTACGATAGGGCTATTTAGTTACTATTTCCGCTATAGCATTAAAATTAGTAATACAGTGATTTTATCATTACCTCTTTTTTTCTTTTGTATCAGGCCTGTTTTGAACTATAAAATGACGCATAGCATTGGTAATGTACCTCTGTATGCTACTCATCACGGACAAGGTTTAATATTGCTAAGTTTTACAGTATTGGCTTGTTTATTATGGGGATACACTGCCCACTCTTAGCTTTAATTTTTAATAGCATAAAAATGTATAAATACTTATATACATAAAAAAACCCTCGTTCGAGGGCCTTTTTATTTAAGTTTAATCTTCCATATGTTGAATTATGGCATCACCAAATTCAGAGCAACGCAATAAGGTTGCGCCCGGCATTAAACGCTCAAAATCGTAAGTTACCGTTTTAGCTGCAATCGCTCCTGAAATTCCTTTAATGATCAGATCAGCCGCTTCAGTCCATCCCATGTCTCGAAGCATCATTTCAGCAGATAGAATAATTGAACCCGGGTTTACTTTATCTTGCCCAGCATATTTAGGTGCTGTTCCATGTGTTGCTTCATAAACTGCAATAGCGCCGCCAATATTTGCACCGGGTGCAATTCCAATCCCCCCTACTTCTGCTGCTAATGCATCGGAAATATAGTCACCATTTAAATTAAGGGTTGCAATCACAGAGTAGTCAGCAGGACGCATCAAAATTTGCTGTAAGAAAGCATCTGCAATTACATCTTTAATAATAATGTCTTTACCATTTTTAGGGTTCTTAATTTTAACCCAAGGGCCACCATCTATGAGTTCACCGCCGAAACGATCTAGTGCTAACTCGTATCCCCATTCTTTAAATGCACCTTCGGTATATTTCATAATATTGCCCTTGTGAACAAGAGTCACCGATGGTTTGTCATTATCTATGGCAAACTGGATGGCCTTACGAACTAAACGTTGTGATCCTTCTTTGGAAACGGGTTTAATACCAATACCACATCCTTCAGGAAAACGAATTTTTGTGACCCCCATTTCTTCTTGAAGGAATTTAATAACTTTTTTAGCTTCTTCCGAATCGGCTTTCCATTCAATACCTGCATAAATATCTTCCGAATTTTCACGAAAAATAACCATGTCGGTTAATTCAGGATGCTGAACAGGTGAAGGGACGCCTTGGAACCAACGCACAGGACGTACACATACGTACAAATCTAATTCTTGACGTAGCGCCACATTAAGTGAGCGAATACCACCACCAACTGGAGTAGTTAGGGGGCCTTTAATTGAAACGACAAATTCACGCAGGGCTTCAAAAGTTTCTTCTGGCATATAAGTGCCATAAATTTTATTTGCCTTTTCACCACAATATACTTCCATCCACTCAATGGAACGTTTGCCGCCATAGGCTTTTAAAATTGCCCCATCAACAACTTTTTTCATTGTCGGTGTAATATCTACACCAATACCATCACCCTCAATAAAAGGAATAATTGGATGATTCGGTACATTCAGTGACAGGTCTGCTTTTACTGTAATTTTATCACCGTCGGCAGGAACAACGATCTTCTGATAACCCATTGTGTAGATTCTCCCTTTTATAATATTTAACTAACCAAACAAAAATAATTATCGATAAACAATACTTTCAACTTTTATTCACGCATAATAGCTTAATCGAATTTAATCCTTTTTGAGATTTATGTGGGAAATAAGCAAATTTCACACTTAAATATTGCTCAATGTTTTTACCTCTTATTTGAAAGAAGAAGTCATTTTTTATGAAAATCGTCATTCTCAACAAACCTTATGACGTGCTCTCCCAGTTTCGTAAAGACGAAGCGCATATGACGGTGTCTGACTTTATAGATGACCCGACTTTACGCATAGCAGGCCGTCTTGATATGGACTCTGAGGGTTTAGTTTTTTTAACCGATCATGGTGGTTTGAATCAGTTCATTACTAACCCTGCGAATAAAAAATACAAAACGTATTTAGTTCAAGTTGATGGCGATGTAACCGAAGAAGCGCTTGAGCAACTGCGCAAAGGTGTAGAGCTTAATGATGGTATGACTTTACCAGCTAAAGCGATTAAGGTAAGTGAACCTGAATGGTTATGGGACCGAGACCCTCCTGTACGTTACCGTGCCAGTATTCCAACATCTTGGATTGAAATCTCTATTTGTGAAGGTCGTAACCGCCAAGTTCGTCGCATGACCTCTGCGGTAGGTTTCCCGACTTTACGTCTCATTCGTACTAAAATCGGTTCAATTGATTTAGTCCAATTAGGATTACAGCCGGGCGAGACCAAAGAAATCGAACCTCTACTCTACCCAGACTTTAAAGATGTTCCGGCTGAACAACCTTATCGTTCACGCTCGTATGTGAAAAAACCTGGGGGTACAGGTGGCAAACCAATGGTTCGTAAGAATAAAGATGGTTCTGTTAAAAAGTCTGGTACAAAACGTATCTGGCAAATGGATGAAAGTGAAAAGCCACGTCGTAAAACTAACGGTACAACTCGTCCAAATACTAAAGCACCTCGTGGTCGTAGCCGTAATGGTCGATAAAAACATTTAATTTTTAAAAGCTCACATAAGTGGGCTTTTTTAATAGCTATTATTTATAAAAATAAAAAAGCCGGCGCATATGCACCGGCTTTTCAGCTATTTACTAACGAATTAGTTATTAAGCTTGAACAGTTGAAAGCGCCGCATTAAATGTAGCACTTGGACGCATTACAGCGCTTACTTTCGCAGGATCAACTGCATAGTAACCACCGATGTCAGCTGCTTTACCTTGTACTTGAGCAAGCTCAGCAACGATCTTCTGTTCGTTTTCAGCTAATGCTTTTGCAAGTGGAGCAAATTTAGCTTTCAACTCAGCATCTTCGTCTTGAGCCGCAAGTGCTTCTGCCCAGTAAAGTGATAAGTAGAAATGGCTGCCACGGTTGTCAAGCTCGCCTGTACGGCGTGATGGAGACTTGTCATTATCGAGTAATTTACCAGTCGCTTCATCAAGTGTTTTCGCAAGTAACTTCGCACGAGCATTATTTTCTTTAATACCCATTTCTTCTAAAGAAACTGCAAGCGCAAGGAACTCACCAAGCGAATCCCAACGTAAGTGGTTTTCTTCAACAAGTTGTTGTACGTGTTTAGGTGCTGAACCACCTGCACCAGTCTCGTACATACCACCACCCGCCATAAGCGGAACGATAGACAACATTTTCGCAGAAGTACCAAGTTCCATAATTGGGAACAAGTCAGTTAAGTAGTCACGTAAAATGTTACCAGTTACAGAAATTGTATCGAGACCACGAACTACACGCTCAAGTGTGTAACGCATTGCACGTACTTGAGACATGATCTGGATATCAAGACCAGTCGTATCGTGATCTTTTAAGTACTTCTGTACTTTCTTGATCAATTCATTTTCGTGTGGACGATATGGGTCAAGCCAGAAGATCGCAGGCATGCCTGAGTTACGTGCACGAGTCACTGCAAGTTTTACCCAGTCACGAATCGGAGCGTCTTTCACCTGACACATACGCCAGATATCACCTTCTTCAACATTTTGAGTCAATAACACTTCACCAGTGTCAAGATCGGTAATGTTTGCGATACCTGCTTCAGGAATTTCAAAAGTCTTATCGTGAGAACCGTATTCTTCAGCTTTTTGAGCCATCAAACCAACGTTTGGCACTGTACCCATAGTCTTCGGATCGAAGTTACCATGCCATTTACAGAAATTGATCATTTCTTGGTAAATACGGGCAAATGTTGATTCTGGCATTACTGCTTTAGCATCGTATTGCTTACCATCAGCACCCCACATTTTACCACCAGCACGGATCATTGCAGGCATAGAAGCATCTACAATAATGTCGTTAGGCGAATGGAAGTTAGTGATACTTTTTGCTGAGTCAACCATCGCAAGTGCAGGACGGTGTTCTTGGCAAGCATGTAAGTCTTCGATGATTTCTTCACGTAATGATGTTGGAAGAGTTTCGATTTTCTCGTATAACCCAGCCATACCGTTATTTACGTTAATACCTAATTCATCAAACAACTTACCGTGTTTTTCGAAAGCTTCTTTATAGTAAATTTTCACACAGTGACCGAAAACAATCGGGTGTGAAACTTTCATCATTGTCGCTTTAACGTGTAAAGAGAATAAAATTCCTGCTTCTTTACAATCATCAAGTTCTTTTTCATAGAAATCACAAAGTGCTTTCTTGCTCATGAACATTGAGTCAATGATTTCGCCTTCTTGAAGCGCAACTTTTGGCTTAAGAACAATGCTCTTACCACTGTTTGTAATAAGTTCCATTTTTACGTTGCGTGGACGGTCAAGTGTCATTGACTTTTCACCGTGGTAGAAGTCACCTTCTTCCATATGTGAAACGTGAGTTTGCGACCATTGTTTCCACTCGCTCATTGAGTGAGGGTGTTTCTTAGCGTAATTTTTAACGGCAGCAGGAGCACGACGGTCAGAGTTACCTTCACGAAGAACAGGGTTTACTGCTGAACCTAGGCATTTGCCATAACGAGCTTTGATTGTTTTTTCTTCTTCAGTCGCTGGGTTTTCCGGATAGTCAGGAATTGCATAACCTTTAGATTGAAGTTCTTTAATACATGCTGTCAATTGCGCAACAGAGGCACTAATATTTGGGAGTTTGATAATGTTAGTATCTGGATCTTGTGTAAGACGACCTAGCTCAGCAAGGTTGTCGGATACCTTTTGCTCTTCACTTAGGTAGTCAGCGAATTCTGCGAGCACACGTGCAGCTACAGAGATGTCACTTTTAACAATCTCGATACCAGCTGGCTTAGTAAAGGTCTCAATGATCGGCAGTAGCGAATAAGTCGCCAATAATGGCGCCTCGTCAGTCAGTGTGTAAATGATGGTTGACTTTTCACCAGCCATATATAGCCCCTTCCGTTGAATTGAGTTTTGAGGACCGAGCTTTTGGCCCAGTGCCTACGAACCGATATGCTTAAATAAAACCCTGAGAGTATCGGCTCTCATTGGCTTTCAGTCAACGAAATATCCAGTGATAACGACATTTCGCAGCGAAATAATACATAATTTAAATCTATCGATAATAATCTTATACCTAACTTATGGTAATAAATGTGCTTTTACCAACTTTTTAGGTATAGAACAGTCTTAAATTACATGAGATATCTTTCAGAGTTCTGACAATTATTATACTTTTCATTCAAAACAAACTCAAAGATAAAGACTCTTTCTATGTTTTGAAGTTAGAAAAAAACAAAAACCGATGCACGAAACATCGGTTTTTTATAAATTAATTAACGGTTATTTAGGCTTTTAACCATTTGTCAGCTTTGCTTTGATCTTCAATAATAAGTTCAACTTCAGTTAAGTTTATGCTGTCACTTGTAACTTCAAACGACAATAACTCATCACGGCGGAAAGCCAAAACTGGATAACTGCCCTTTTGTTTAGCATATTTCTCAATAAGTTTTGTGGTCGCTTTTAATCCATCAATTGCAATAATGACATCATTGGCAGAAATACCAGCTTTTGCACCAGCTCCTTCACGGTGAGCATTTTGTACTAATACGCCCTCCGGCTTATCAGTTAACTTTAAGCCATAAGCCAAGGTCTTATCATTTTTAAGCGTATAGCTTAAACCAAACTCAGGAAATAACTGATCAAGCGGTAATTCTTCAGTGGTATTAATCAAATGATTAATCTGCTCAACCCAACTATCGCCAGTTAACTCTTCACATAAATCAAAAACAGTACGCTCATTGACCTGAATACCATTTTGCGTGTTTTCATACAAACGACGCATTAAGGCATCTAGACTGGAACCACGTAAACGTAAGCCTAAATCTAGACATAAGGCAACTAATGCGCCTTTGTTGTAATAGCTCGTACCAGCATTATTCGTATTTTCATCTGGACGATAAAACTTAATCCATGCATCAAAACTTGATTCAGCTACTGTTTGAACAAAGCGCCCCGGATTTTGTAAATAACGATCAAGCTGTGACTTCAACAAATCTAGATAAGACTTCTGAGAGATCACACCGCTACGTAATAAAATGAGATCATCATAATATGAAGTAAACCCTTCAAAGATCCACAGTAGCGAGGTATAACCTTCTTGATGAAGATTATAGTTTGCAAAGTTTTCTGGACGGATAAACTTCACTAACCAAGAATGAAAATACTCGTGGCTACATAAACCTAAGAAACGTTGATAATCTTTCGAAGGTTCAGTTGGTTCATTCGATTTTGGTAAATCATCACGTGGTGTAATCAAACTTGTGCTGTTGCAATGCTCTAAGCCACCATAACTATTTCCTGTAGCCATCGTCATAAAGGTATAGTTTTTAAATGGAGCTGAACCAAACATTTCAATTTCGGCTGCACAAATTTTTTCAATGTCTGTTTTTAAACGTTCTACATTGGTATTGTGCTGTCCAGAAATTGCAAACTCATGTTCAATTCCATGAGCTTCGAAGCTAAAACGTGTTTGCTCCGCAAGTTCAAATGGGCTATCTATGAGTTGATCATAATGATCAGCTTTTAAGGTAAAACGTCCCTTAACTAAGCTTTTTGAAGCTAAACCAGTTGCTAATTGAAAGTGTTTCAGCTCATCAGGCAAAAAGACTTCTACTTCACAAGCAGATTGCTCTTGACCTTCCAAGCCTAGACACACACAGGCAGGGTTAATATATAGACGCGTTTGATCTACATAAGCACCACGTACCGACAAATCATAAGCATACGCATCGTATTCAACAGTAATTAACTCATGATCGGTATTAAATAACCGCCAGCGATTTTTTTCAGTTTTTTTAATATTGAGCATGCGTCCAGCTTCATCATAGGCCTTTACAGCCTCAATATGCTTAGAAAACTCACGAATTAAATAACTGCCTGGAATCCACGTTGGTAACCATAGTTCCTGATTTGGATTCGCTAAAAAACGAATTGTTACGTGAACAAGGTGTTGTTTGTAATCATCGAACTCTATTTGATAATGCAACATAAATTCTTCAATTTAAAATAAGAACGGTTTCACATTAGATTATCACTTTTTTGTATCGACTTGCGTAGATGTATTTTTTGGCAACAATTCACACTAGCCTTCTACAAAAAAAAGGCATAGCATGCTGGGCATCTGTGTTCCGTATTTGCCAGTAAACGTCAAGGTCACCTAGTGAAATTCTTCCTATCTCTTTTTACACTGTTCAGTATTTTCTGTACTACTCTTACCAATGCTGCTCTACTTAATATTGCTCCTGAAAGTGTTGAAGCCGCTGCATGGACAATTGTAGACACTCAATCTGGACAAATCATTGCTGAGCATAATAGTCATGTACAACGTGCGCCAGCATCTTTAACCAAAATGATGGTTGCCTACATTGCATTAAAAGAGATTAAGGCTGGAAAGCTAAAACTGAACGAAGTCATTACCGCAACACCAGTCGTAAGCGTGGTGCAGTGGGATGAATCACAAATGTACCTTAAAGCAGGCGAGCAAATTTCAGTTGATCAGCTTTTGGCTGGTTTAATTGTGATGTCGGCAAATGATGCAGCTGTGACTTTAGCCGAAAAAATTTCTGGTGATGTGCCTCATTTTGTACAACGTATGAACCAAGAAGCTCAAGCTTTAGGCATGAAAGACACGCATTTTAGTAATCCTGCCGGGATTACAATGCCTGATCATTACACGACAGCGCATGATTTAAGCTTATTAAGTCAGGCAGTGATTCACCAAACTCCTGAATATTTACATTATTCAAAAATGCCAAGCTTTAGCTACAATCAACGTTTTCACCATGCAACTAACCTTGCTCTGAAATATGATCCATCTGTAGATGGTTTAAAAACTGGCTATACCAAAGCAGCAGGTTATAACTTGGCTCTAACGGCTTCACGTCCTTCATTTTCACCCAACTTACCGCAAAGACGTTTACTGGTTATTGTTTTAGGTACACCAAGTGCCGTGAAACGTGCTGAGATTGCCGATAAATTAATGAACCTTGCTTATGCGTATACACGTGATGAAGTGGTTATTCCTGAACAAAAATTGATTGCTGAACTACCTGTCATTAAATCAACTTTAAAAATGTTTAAAGTAGAAACTAAGCAGCCGACCATTGTCACAACTTCTTTATATGCTGAGCCAGCACCAATTGATTTAAATACATTTGACTACGCTACACAGCGAATTCAAGTTCTTGATAGCAATAAGCAACCGAAGACTATTGTTCCACTTGAAACAACCCAAACTCGTGTAAATATTCAGTTAAATGAGCAAAAGTTAACTGCGCCTTTAATGAAAGCCATGAACTTGGCAACTGTTTCAATTTATCAAAATAATCAGCTGATTCGCAGCTTACAAATTGAAAATGATGTGCATATTGAAGAAGCGAATATTTTCCAAAGAATCGTGATGTGGTTCTCAAATTTGTTCTCTATTTTTTCATCGAGTAACCATAGTGCCGCAAAACTTTACCCAGTAGATTCGCACTAAAAACATCAAATTGTGCACAGAGGCACAATAAATTTTATAAATAAAAGATGGCATAATTTAGCCATCTTTTATTTATAGAAAAATAATTAGGTGATAAAAATGGCCGAAAGTTTACATCATATTGTTATTGTCGGTGGTGGTGCGGGTGGTTTAGAACTTGCCACACAACTCGGTGAAACTTTTGGGAAAAGTGGTAAAGCTAAAATTACATTAGTCGACCAAAATTTGACTCATATCTGGAAGCCTCTACTTCATGAAATTGCTGCGGGTTCCTTAAACCCTCACGAAGAACAAACCAATTATTTTGCCCATGCAGAAAAACATCATTACGAGTTTGTATTAGGAACACTTGTTGCGATACACAAAGATCAAAAAATAATAGATGTCGTACCACCTCAAGTATCCAAAGAACAAAACACGCATGTTCAACAACTGAGTTATGACACGCTTATTTTAGCGCTTGGTTCAGTGTCAAATGACTTTAACACACCTGGGGTACGCGAAAACTGTCATTTCCTCGATAGCCGAAAACAAGCAGATATTTTCCAGCAAGATCTTTTGCATTTATATATCGAAGCACAAAATCAACCAGATCAACGCACGTTAAATATTGGAATCATTGGTGCGGGTGCAACTGGTGTTGAACTTGCAGCAGAACTGATTGAAACAACCAAAAACTTTTATCGCTATGGTTTGAAAAAGATACATCCTAAACAGGTCAAAATCACACTGATTGAAGCATCAGAACGAATCCTGCCTGCTTTAAGTGAAAAAACGGCTGAGCATAGTGCAAAACAGCTCCAAAAAATGGGCATCGAAATTTTAACTCAACACCGTGTTGAAAAAGTTGATAAACACTGCATTTATTTCAGCAACGGTAATCAACTCACAAGTGATATTACGGTATGGGCAGCTGGCGTAAAAGCGCCAAAAGTTCTTGAAAGTTTTACTGATTTCGAACGTGACAATATTAATCGTTTAATGGTCTACGCAACTCTGCAAACTTACTCCGATCCAAATGTATTTGCTTTCGGTGATTGTGCATACTGTCAACTCGACGCAAGAAATCCCCCACTCGGACCACGTGCTCAAGTTGCCAGTCAACAAGCAAGCTTTTTAGTCGATGCAATGGCTGCTCGGCTGAATGGCCGCTCACAGCCAATGTTTACATTTAACGACAAAGGTTCGCTTGTGTCTTTAAGTCGTAATAAAGCCGTTGGAGAATTGCTGGGGGATGTCAGTGTACAAGGATATATTGCTAAAACGATGTACGTATCTTTATATCGTTTACATCAAGCAACAATTCATGGATACACTCAAGCTGGACTACTCACAGTGAAAGATTTACTTACAAGACGAGTACGTCCAAAAATTAAGCTGTATTGAGTTGAATTTTTTAAGTTCATCCCTATATAGATAAAAACGCATTAGAAAAAGTGTTAAAGATTGAGATTTTGTAGTCTACAAAATTTATTTTTCACTTTATGATGTACGCTTTAATTGATTGAATGGATCAAAAACATGACTGCAATTGCAAATAACCACGTGGTTTCATTCCACTATAAATTAACAAACGCTGAGGGTGAAACACTTGATCAATCTCAAGGTGAACCACTTGCCTATTTGCATGGCGCAGGCAATATCATTCCAGGTTTAGAAAATGCATTAACTGGTAAAACTGTTGGTGATAAATTCACTGTAAACGTACCAGCTGCTGAAGGTTATGGCGAATACAACCCAGACCTAGTACAAGAAGTTCCAGCTCAAATGTTCCAAGGTGTTGATAACATTCAACCTGGTATGCAATTCCAAGCTCAAACAGATGACGGCGTTCAAATCGTTACTGTTAAAGCGGTTGAAGGCGACAACGTTGTAGTTGATGCTAACTTCCCACTTGCTGGCCAAGATTTAACTTTTGAAGTTGAAATCGTAGAAATCCGTGAAGCTTCTCAAGAAGAGTTAGATCACGGTCACGTACATGGTGCAGGTGGTCACCACCACTAATTCATCTTTCACAAGATGATAAAAAGCAAAGCTTCGGCTTTGCTTTTTTTATGCGTTTATTTTATATAATATTCAGTAAGTTAATTTATTATTGGACTATGCATGTCAAATGCTTATCAATTGATTTGGTTCCGACAAGATTTACGAATACATGATCATGCAGCTTTATGGCATGCCTGTCAGCAAGGGCCTTCAATTGGATTAGTCATCTTATCGCCAGAGCAATGGAAACAACACGACGATGCTCCAATAAAAATTAGTTTTTATTTACGGCAGCTCAAAGAGCTTCAAAAAGAATTAGCATCACTTCATATTCCACTTGTTATCCAAGTCATTCCTTATTGGGAAGATATTGCTAAGTTTATTTCTGATTTCAGCAAGAAATATAATATTGAAAATGTCTATGCCAATATTGAAATGGGTGCAAATGAATTAAAAAGAGATAAAACAGTACAAGATTCTTTAAATAAGGAAAGCAAAGAACTTTTTTTATTTCATGATCGTACAATTTTCCCTTTACGTTCCATTCGCAATCAATCACAACAACCCTATCAGGTTTTTAGTGCATTCAAAAAAGCATGTTATGCAAAACTAAATACCAGCGGTTTACCTCAATGCTTCCCTTTACCACATAAGCAAAATGAAATTTCATTAGAGTTTTTAGATGAAAAAAGTGTGGACTTGGCAGAAATTGAAAAACTATTTTGTTCATCTATTTCTAAAGAACAGCAAGATTTATGGCCTGTTGGCGAGTCATATGCATTAGAACAACTAGACCAATTTGTCGAAGATTCTGTATCCCATTATAAAGTTGAGCGAGATTTTCCTCATGTGCATGGCACAAGCAAACTTTCTCCTTATTTAAATATTGGAATCTTATCTGTAAGGCAGTGTTTACAAGCACTCTTTCGTAATCAACACGGCAACTTTCACTTAGACAATGAAGGTCAACAAACATGGCTAGATGAACTTATTTGGCGAGAGTTCTACCAGCACATCTTATTTGATTTTCCGTATGTTTCTAAGCATCTTCCATTTAAGAAAGATACTCAGAAAATTAAATGGAACCATAATCCAGAGCACCTAAAAGCTTGGCAAACAGGACAAACTGGTATTCCTATTGTGGATGCCGGGATGCGCCAACTTTTACAAACAGGTTGGATGCATAATCGAGTACGTATGATTACAGCCATGTTTTTATGCAAAAACTTATTGATTGACTGGCGTATTGGTGAACTGTGGTTTATGCAACATTTAATTGATGGAGATTTGGCAGCAAATAATGGGGGGTGGCAATGGTGTGCCTCAACAGGAACAGATGCTGTGCCTTATTTTAGAATTTTTAACCCGATTTCCCAATCACAAAAGTTTGATCCTAATGGGGACTATATTCGTAAATGGGTGAAAGAACTGGCTCATCTGGACAATAAATCCATTCATGACCCCTACTCAAGCAAAATCAACTTGAGTTTAAATTATCCAAAACCAATTGTAGATTTAAAAGAAACACGATTAAAAGCAATTGAAACTTTCAAGCATATTTAGATAAGAATTGCGTCTTATCTGTTTATTTTTGATTAAAAAATAAAAACGGGATTTGACTATAAAGGGACTTTCATCTACAAATAAACATAGCAGATACTTAAAAAGGACAGAAACAACAACAACTTCGCAAATGGACACCTTTCATTATAAAAGTATAAAAAAATTAACATTACAAAAAAGGTAGCATAGCTCGCATGCAACAAAAGAACCCAGGTAGAACACTCGTCTTATGGATTATCGCAGCACATCTATTTATGGGAATGGTTGCATATGAGTGGTTGCCTGTTAGTTTTAGAGGAAGCTGGATCTTTATTCTTCTTCTTTTAATTTCGGGTGCTTTTTTAGAAGTTGGCTTGTCTTTAATTGTTGGTTTACTCGCATTTATTGGAGTTGCTGTATATTTTCTACTCGACTTAGGTGCACAAACTCATATTGAGCGGCAGCTTCTCTTACTGTTTATTATTCCTCTTATTCCGCTGTTTTTAAGTGCTGTACGCCACAATATTGAAATTAATGTTCAAAAATATCGAGATATTCAAAGCTATGATCGGAATTATCGCCGCGATATTTTCCCGATCAGCGCTTTAAAATATTTCCAGCGTAGCTTTTTTAAGCTTCTTGATCACCATAATGTACAAGACTATGAAGTCTTTTCAATCAAGATTCTTAATCGTAGTCTCATTAAAGAAATGCTAGGTGATGACGTCTGGAAAACTACTCAAAACGAAATGATCAAAATTTTGAGTCAGCATCAGCCCAATGAAATTGTTTTTCAGTTTGCAGATGATGATCTCGAAAATATATACAGCATTATGATTCGTCAGCAAAAAACTGAACAAGAACCTGAATTTATTAAAAAATTAAGAGAAATTATGACGTTGCGTCTTGAGGTGGAATATAAAATTATTCCAATTCCACCTGAGGAGATGAATTAATGTCTAATCTTCTTAACATTTGTGGAATTGTGATTGCATCTAGCCAATATCCAGATGCCACTCTACAGCAGTTCTATCGGCAATATTATCATTGCGAAATTAAAGCAGAACAAATAAAAACTGAAGTGCAAAGTTCTAACGATCTTTCCATGTTTTTTCCTTATCAAGATACATGGTGGCCTGTCTTCACCCTTGATCAGATTAGTTCCGAAAGTTTTCAAAAGTTTGTTCACAACGGAATTCGCCCCGGCATTATCTTGCCAGATGAAGTATTTGGTTTCCCCCACTATTTTTTATTAAAAGAAGCCGTGAGCCAAGGTGCTATCCCCATCGTGCTTTTTAAAACTGAACAACCTCAGTATTTTGCCGCAAAGGCTACTTTTTCAACTGCTATTGGTTTAAGGCCAATGGCTGCTTTCGTAAGTACAGGATGGGATGAAAATTTAATTTCACAGCCAGCTGGAAGTTATATTGTCCAGTTAAATTCTTCAGCCGTCCCTTTACCATCTAGAGAAATCCGACAAGGTCAGCATTTATTTTATTCGGCCAAAGACTTTAACGGCCATGTATCAGGTTATGAGATTATTATTAATCCTCCTGCCGACTTACCCCTATCTAATATTCGTTATCCTCAACTCGGTATTTCATGGAAATTTAATAATATTGATTATGCCAGTACTCCTGAACATGTGAATACGAGTCTTATAGGTTATATATTTATTGGTTTAAGTGTTGTTGTAGTTCCTCTTGATCTGATTTTAACAACAACTTATCCAGATCTTCTGGGTACATTTGGTAGCTATATTTCATGGATCTCCTTAGTAGTGGGATTAATTCTATTATTAGTACTCATCTCTTCTATTATTAGGAGGGTCCGTAAAAATGGCTCCAATTGATATCCTGTTTTTATTTGGCTTTTTAGGTATTTGGATTCCACAAGCATTTTGGGCATGGTTAAGTTATCAAGCGTGGAAGTATTCTAAAACGGCTGAAAAAGAGCTACAAAACTTACCAATACCAGAAAGATGGCCCATCTTAAGTGTTTTGATCCCTGCTTATAATGAAGGCGTGGTGATTGAAGACACTTTGCATGCCATTGCTCAACAGGATTATCCGGCAGAGTCTTATGAAGTCTTATTGATCAATGATGGCTCCAAAGATAACACCCTTGAAATCGCAGAAAACCTCGCAAAAATTTATCCATGCATAAAAATTGTCAACGTTCCCAAGGGAATGGGCGGTAAAGGTAAATCAAGAACGCTTAATAATGGTCTTCCCCATGCCAAAGGTGAGCTAATTGTTGTTTATGATGCCGATAGTACCCCTGAACCCGATTGCGTCCGATTACTTGCCCAAACTTTATTGGCAGACAAAAAGTTAGTTGCTGTAAATGGCAAAGTAAGAACCCGTAACTGGCAAGATAGTATTTTGACTCGTTTTATTGCGATTGAATTCATCTTTTTCCAATGGATCTTCCAAGGTGGGCGTTGGCAACGTTTTGAGTTATCAACATTAATGGGAACCAACTACGTCATTTGGCGCGATGCACTAGAGACTTTAGGCGGTTTTGATGAAAAATCGTTAGTTGACGATACAGAAATGAGTTTCCGAATTTTTATTGGACAAAAACGAATTAAATGGGTTCCCTATGCTATTGGTTGGCAACAAGATCCCCCATCGTTAAGTGTATTTGTTAAACAGCGCTCACGTTGGACCCAAGGTAACTTTTATGTGACACGTAAATATTTACCTGTAGCACTTAGAACACCTTTCCCAATCGGGATTGAAATTCTGTATAACATTATGTGCTATATCCTTTTCGTACCAGCTCTATTCTGGAGTCATATTACTTTAACGCTTGGGTTACTTGATATCGCAGGTATTTCCGTTCCGGGACCATTTACGCTCTTGTGGGGCCTTTCATTTTGTCTCTATGTGGCACAAATGTGGTTTACTCTTTCCTTAGAAAAAGTTAAACCGGAACTCTATTTTTACTCTGTCTTATCTTACGTCAGTTACTCACAAATCTTCTTATTTATTGTCTTTAAAGCCGCATTTGACATGCTAAAAAATAAAATACAGGGCAACTCCCTTCAATGGTACAAAACAGAACGTAGCAAGGAGAAAAAATAAATGAAAAAGACTTTCGATCTTTACCAGACAGCTCAAGTGCTCCTTGCCAGCACCAGTTTTTTACTTGCCATATCTGCTCATGCATATACATGGAAACTTGATGATATAAGTACCTCGACCAAATATACAGTCGAGCCTCATTTTTTCTATGTTGGAAAAGGAGCTGAATGGCAGAATATTCAGTTCTCTAGTGACTATTCAACTGAGAATGACACAACATTACTGGTGAAATATGATGATAAACTGATCTATAACACGACCTTAAATGGTGATGGCCAGTTTAAATTCAATATTCCTGCCAGTCCAAGTGGCTTTCATCGTTTAGATTTTATTATTCAACAATATGCTAAACCAACGACTCTCAACCAGACAAAAGAGACTTTCTGTACCGAAGATATCGACCATTTAACCTATTTGAGTAATTCTCAACTCGACTTTACGCCTGTTCGAAATATATACCGTTTAAAAGATTTACCAGATGCTCTATTTAACCCCCAAGCTAGACGTCCTACCCCATTTGTTGGAATTTTAAAATATAACCGTAAGGAAATTACCGAAGCATCCATGCTAGCTCGTTTGGCAAGTTCTTGGAGCTCAGTAACTCCTATTGAATGGGTTGATTCAGGTCAAACGAACCTGAATCCTGAAACAAACTTTATTATTGAAGTGATCAAATCCACAACTCCACTTAAAAATGGAGCGTTTGTACAAATTTCAAAACCTGCAGATGGAGTACCTACTCTCTCTATCACTTACCATACCGCCCAAGAGCTTACTGCTGCGATTAATGGTCTAATTAATCCGGCATACGTACAGCAGCTTAATACAGGTAGTGCTATTTTTCCCACTACAATTTCACCACCAGCATGGGCTCAATTTAGAAAAATTGATACGCTTGCAGATTTAGGTATTGATGACTTCAGACTCAACCATGCTGAAAAGAACCTATTCCTTGATTTTCCAGCAGTATGGCAGCCTACTGATATTTTACAGGGACAAATTGCACTTCGTATTCAAAGTGGTTTATTACAAGGCTCTAGTATCACAGCATGGCTTGATGGTGGCCTTGCCGGTAGTATGAAAACGGCGGATCTTGCTTCTGACCCAGTAAACCGACAGTTCAACATCTTTGCTAAGGAAATTTCAAATACAACAAACTTTAGCTTAAAACTGGAAAACTCAGTTATTGCAAATTCTCAATGTTTACCAAATGCTCATGGCTCACTTTGGGTAGATACCGCTAAATCAACGGTAAAACTTCCCCATAAACTCAAAAATGGTGTGGCAGCGCTTTCAATGACATTAGCAACCAAACCAACGATTGCAATTGATGACCAATCAGGGGCATTAAATATTGCCATCATTTTGGGACAAGTCGCTAAAAATATGCTGCTTACAGAGGCACCAATGCCTCTCAATCTGGTACGTTTCTCACCAAATGCTCCTCAAGCGGTCAATGTGAGAGTAAATAAAGAGATTTATAAGCAGCAAATCTTAATGCATCAAAATATTATTTATGCGCCTGCGGCAGCCAACGGTTTTATTGTGAGTTATAACAATAACCGCTTTGATGTGATTACTGATTCTGAAACCGGTGCACTCACCTTTATGCATTTATGGGGAAAAATACAGCATAAAATTCCAAATAATGTGACCAAAATGCTGGTTTCAGAAAACGGCAATATTTATGTTCTCCAAAAATTAATTGTAGGTAATCAAAAAGCGCCATTAGTTCAGCAGTCTTCATTCTTTTTATTAGTTGTGATTATCTCTGCAATTATGATAATAGTGATCTTCTTGTGGTATTGGTTACGACGAAATAATGAGAAAACAGATACCAATTAAAATAACTGCTTTTATTATTTTAATTATATGTAGCGTAGTGGCTTATGCGGGGTTGTTCAAAAATCATGGACAACCTCCCATTATTGAAGGTATTTTCTGGCAACCTGACAATAATACTACTCCCCCTAAAGGAAATTGGCATTACTTAGGTGTGAACACCTTTGTTCCTCAATGGTCAGTCGTTGAATCTAAATCGTGGTGGAAAAACTCCAATCTTCCTCAATGGGAAAATGCCATTGATATACAGAAAATTAAACAACAACCGTGGGCTAAAAATCTTATTTTAGGTTTAGCAGGTGAGTATAATGAACATGAAGCACGTGCAAATGTCGTTGCTTTAGGAGAAAAATCTGCACAAATTATTCAAGAACAAAATGATGCATCGTTAAAAGGATACTACTTTCCAGTAGAAGCCGATCCCACATGGCTAAGAGTAAGTACATTAGGTCATGTTTTAGAAAAGCTACCCTCACCTGTTTGGGTTAGTGTTTATAGCGGTGAAACTGAACCCGAAAATTATGATCTCTGGGTTAAAAGTTGGTTACCACAACAAGCGGGCATCTTTTTTCAAGACGGCGTAGGTGTGGGAGTAAGAACTCCTCAACAAGCTAGACGTATTCTAGACCAACTTGAACAAACACTTGGAAAAGATAAAACGGTGATTGTGCTAGAAGCCTTTCGCACCAAGAAAAATGGACAATTCCGGGCAGCCTATCCTTGGGAAATTATTTCTCAAATTAAAGCCTATGAAGGTAAAACTATTTACATTTTTGATGGTCCCCACTATATGGGACGCTGGTCAGTTTATATTGTCGGTTTATGGTATCGGCTCGTTTACGGCAGTACATCTACTGCCATAAACGAATCAGAACTTCAGAATAAATGATCTCTATTCATAAGTTTTAGCAATTTCATCTAATATTCGCTGAGCAGCACGTCCATCACCAAACGGATTTTCAACATTTGCCATTTTTTGATAATGCTCTGAATCTGTTAAAAGTTTCTCAGCTTCTTCAATAATTTTTTGCAGGTTTGTTCCAACGAGTACTCCTGCCCCCACCTCAACCACTTCTGGACGTTCAGTCGTGTCTCGTAAAATTAACACTGGCTTATTAAATGATGGGCTTTCCTCTTGTAAACCACCAGAGTCCGTTAAAATAAAGGTTGAACGGTCTATAACAGCTAATAAACTTGGGTAATCTAGAGGTTTCACAAGATGAATTTGAGCATGATTTCTAAACTTATCATGTACAACATCATGTACAGCTGGATTTAAATGCACAGGCCAAATAAAATGCAAATCTGGATGCTGTTTTGCTAAATATTCAACCGCATTACAAATATTTTGAATTCCCTCACCAAAATTTTCACGGCGATGAGCTGTAATAAGTACAACTTTATCATCTAGTTTTAATTCGATTCCGTAGGGATCAAGCTGATTTTTCAAACCAGATTTTTCAGCGATTATTTTTCTTCCTAAATACACAGCATCTACTACAGTGTTACCTGTCACCGTAATTAAAGCTGGCTGAATTTGCTCATTTAACAAATTTTGTTTTGACTGCTCTGTAGGGGCAAAATGCCATTTGGTAATACGGGAGACTAACTGACGGTTACCTTCTTCAGGAAATGGGTGGTCTAAGTCATATGAACGTAAACCCGCTTCAACATGAGCAACAGGTATCTTCATTGAAAATGCAACTAACCCAGCAGCTAAGACAGTTGTGGTATCGCCCTGAATGACAATCGCATCTCTTTTTTGACCATCGGTGTAGACATGTTCAAGTTGCGTCAAGCCATGAATTAAGAGCTGATTGAGGCTTTGCCCAGCATTCATAATCTTAAGTCGGTGATCAATTTCAACTCCAAAGAAATCGATAGCATCTCGCACTAACTCATCATGTTGCCCCGTGAAAATCACTTCTACCTGAAATCGTGAATCTTGTTTTGCTAATAAAATTACCGGAGCTAGCTTTATAAGCTCTGGACGAGTACCAAATACAATCGAAATAAAAATTTTTTTCATTATTAGAAGTCCTTATAAAAAACAAGTTCTACACGAGTGTTGTTGTAATGATCTTTTGTATTAACAGGTACGTCTTTAAAATAGTTGCCATATAAACGTTCAACACGAAGTTTTATTGGTTGATAATTAAAAGGCTGCCATGAAATACCCGGGCCATATTCAAATAAATTATTGTAATATTCATCTTTACTATCTGCTAAACCATGCAATTTTACATAAGCCTGTACAGTCCCACTCTCACCCTTATAAAGATTTAACCCTGTACGTAAGCGCAAATCCCCAATAACGTTATAATCTTCTCTCGAATAAGTCGCGACATTGCCATAAAGATCGGTAAAGTAATTATCTAAACAAAGTGTATGATTACAGTTCAATGGTGAATACCATTCTTGATAACCTGTCACCCCCCCAACTACACTTTCACGAAATTTTTTTCTATTTCTGTCAATCAAGTCATAACTTCCACCAACTTCGACATAAGCTCGAACCGGTATTGAAATCCATGGTTGATAATTTGCGCCTACCCCAAGAGTGACTGCGTTCTCATCAATAATTTCAGGTCGTACCCCACCTTGAGATTTAGTATCACGGTTTAAATTAAGAAAACCATAGACTTGAGCTCGTCCATTATCAATATTTTTCCCGTATCTTACTTTTAAAGGAAAAATAACATCGTCATAACGTGACTCATAAGAAGGTGCAAAATAAATATCGCTAAAATATGGCTTAATTTCTCCTCCACTTAAATTTTTAACTGCCTGAGTTGCTTTTGCTGCAATTGCTGGATCTGAAGACGAAGTTAATTCTTTAAATAGAACTAATGCATCACGATCTTTTTTTTGTTGATTCAGCAAATATGCTTCTTGTAATTTTAAAGTGTCATCATGAGGAGCTAAAGCTCTCGCTTGTCGTAAGCTTTGTAAAGCTTCATCTCTTTTTTCGAGCCGAATTTGTAAGTAAGTAAGGCTTTTCCAAACTTTAATATCTGTAGGGGTCAGCTTACTCAGCTCAACTAATATTTTTTCTGCTTCTTGGGGTTGAGCCTGTTCTATTTTATAAAATCTGTCCCATTTATCATAAATGAGATTGCCAGGTTTATAGTCTGAAGCTACTTGGTCTTGTGCATAAACAGAGCTCATACTCACTACCGTTAAAGAAGAGATCACTGCTCCCATAAGTAATATTGAATGTGTTATAGAGTTTTTTGTTTTGCTATTTTTCATTTTCACCTCTACAGTAAATTAGTCTTATTAAGGAGAACAAGTCTTTGAAATGATCAATAAATATTATAATTAAAAATAATAAGTTACATCGTTAAGTTAGGTTAAAGATGTTTTTAAAATGAATAATTTAATCTCCGTTTTTTATTATTGATCTATTCTGTCTTATCCCTAAATCTCCTATAATAATGACATATTTTTTGATCAATAATTTGTAAATTTTCATAGTATTTATAAAACTTTTATAAGGAAAAACACATGGCTTTTCCACATCATACAGAACACCATGCAATTCACCGTTCAGGCTGGTTAAGAGCTTCAGTCTTAGGGGCTAATGATGGAATTATTTCTGTCACTAGCTTAATTATGGGCATGGCAGCAAGTGGAGCCAACTCACACACTCTATTAATTACATGTATTGCTGGCCTTATTTCTGGTGCTACCTCAATGGCTGCTGGAGAATATATTTCCGTAAAATCTCAAGAAGATATTGAAAAAGCAGATTTAGCGATTGAAGCAAAAGAACTCTCAAAGCACCCTCAAAAAGAGTTAGATGAGCTAACTCAAATTTATATTTCTAGAGGGCTATCTAAAGAATTGGCTCAAGAGGTTGCTTTACAGTTAACAACTCATGATGCATTGGGTGCACATGCTCGTGATGAAATCGGCATTCATGAAAATACCGCAGCTAATCCTGTACAAGCTGCCTTATCATCTGCCGCATCATTTTCTTTTGGTGCTTTTTTCCCTATGCTCGCTATATTACTAAGCCCTAATCATTTGATTATGCCTGTGGTTTTGGCTACTGGTATTCTTTCGTTAGCGATTTTAGGTGCACTTTCCAGTTATTTTGCAGGTACATCTAAAATTAAAGGGAGTTTGCGTATTACGTTATGGGGTATTTTAGCAATGGCTTTTTCAAGCTGGATCGGTTCTTTATTTAATGTCACCCCTTTATAAAAAAGTTTTTAAATACTCCTCTAGAATATTTAAAAATTAAATAGCCAATATTATTTGCTCTTCATTCTATTTTCACGTTATGGTGAAGTGAAAGAAGTGAGGTGAATAAAATGAGCCTATTACAACAACTTGCAATTAAACATCCAATTTTTCTGGCTCCCATGGCAGGGGTTTCTACACCAGAACTAGCGGCCGAGGTTTCAAATCAAGGAGGCCTTGGATCATTAGGCTTGGGAGCAAATACACCACAAAGTGCACGTGAACAAATTTTAAAAACTCAGGCACTCACCGAAAACTCATTTCAGGTTAATTTTTTCTGTCATCAGTCTACAGAACTTAATCTAGAAAAAGCAAAACAGTGGATTGAATATCTACGTCCTCATTTTGAAAAATTCGGTGCTCAGCCACCTCAAGATTTGCACTGCATCTATCCAAGTTTTTTAGATAATGATGACTTTTTAAATGTTGTTTTAGAAACTAAGCCCAAAGCGGTGAGCTTTCATTTTGGTATTCCCCATCCGCATCAAATTAAAGCTTTAAAAGAGGCTGGTATTTTGACTATGGTTTCGGCTACCAATTTAATTGAAGCGCAAGCGATTGAAGCAGCAGGTATTGATATTATTATTGCTCAAGGTATTGAAGCAGGTGGCCATCGCGGAATTTTCAATCAAACTTTTGATGCTGCGATTAAAACCAGTGATTTAGTACAATTGATTGTGCAGCATTGCAAACTCCCGGTTGTCGCCGCAGGCGGGATCATGACTGGCTTACAAGCCAAACATATGTTGAGCTTGGGAGCAACCGCAGTCCAGTTAGGTACAGCGTTTGTTCAATGCCAGACCTCAAATGCTTCTGCTGAATATCGCAAAGCATTATTTAATGAACCCATAACACAAATTAGCGCTAGCCTTTCTGGGCGCCCCGCTCGCGGTTTATTCAACCATTGGCACAACCAAATTGATTCACCTACTCGACCTGCCCAACCAGAGTATCCATACGCTTACGATTTGGCGAAGCAACTTAATGCTCTTGCGAGTAAACACCATGACTATGGTTTTGGTGCATTTTGGGCAGGAAGTAATGTTGCACAGATACGCGAATTAGGAGCATCAGATCTGGTTAATCAACTCGTTGTTGAAATGCTAGATAATGAATAGATGAAGATTTTAAGCAACCAGCCTGTGTACTGGTTGCTTTATTTTAGTGAGTAGCTAATAAATTAACCTGTTCAACCTGAACATCGCTCATCAAATTACCTTCTGCAAGCAATTGATTAAAATAACTCTCGACAACTAATGCCTGTTCAGCAGTGGTTTCAACTTTATACATATTTTGTCGGAACTCGTTACTTGAGCGTAATCCTTTGGTGTACCAAGCAATATGCTTACGAGCAATACGACATCCAGAATATTCACCATAAAATTGATATAACTCAGACAGATGCCCTAAAAGTACATCTTTGACTTCTGCAATATTTGGAGCAGCCAAATGCTCACCAGTTTTTAAATAATGGGCAATTTCACGGAAAATCCATGGACGACCTTGTGCAGCCCGCCCAATCATAATTGCATCGGCGCCAGTATAGTCCAGTACATATTTTGCTTTTTCAGGACTATCAATATCACCGTTGGCAATTACTGGAATATTGATTAACTCTTTAACATGTTTAATCAATTCATAACGCGCTGTATTTAAATACATGTCTTCACGTGTGCGGCCATGCAATGCTAACGCAGCAATCCCCGCCTCTTCTGCACGTTTTGCCACCCTTAAAATATTTTCTTGGCCATTTAAAAATCCTAAACGGGTTTTTAAAGTCACAGGAACGTCAACTGCTGCAACAACTGCATCCAGCATTCGAGCAACCAAGTCTTCATCTTGTAATAATGCTGAACCTGCTAATTTATTGCATACTTTTTTTGCAGGGCATCCCATATTGATATCAACAATTTGTGCCCCATTTGCAACTTGATAACGAGCAGCCTCAGCTAACTGTTCTGGGTCAGAACCCGCGATTTGCGCAGAGATAGGAGCTAACTCTCCGTCAAAATTAGCACGATAAAGACTTTTTTTAGTCATCCGCAAAGTTTTATCAGCAGTCATCATTTCACTGACCGCATGACCCGCACCAAAATACTTGCACAACGTTCTAAATGGACGGTCAGTTACACCGGCCATAGGAGCAACAATTAAATTATTTGACAGTTGATAGGGACCAATATACATATATATTCATACAATTGATGATCAACATAGTATACTTCATCCGCTTGATCAGCTCATCTTTTTTGCAGGTGCTTTCCTCGCCATGAACAAACCGTTGTCTTCCCGTTTTTTATTAAAATCATTCGGTGTAGTCACCGTATGCATGAGTTTAGCTGCTTGTGGAGATAAAGCCTGGTGGTCAAAAAATGATGAGCCCGATTTAGAAAGTCAGCAAATTAAAAAGTTAATTCCAGCACGTGTGCATGATCGGGAGTCATGGGCTAAAGATATTGACGATATTATGCAGGACTTAAAAATTCCTAAAACCAAACAAAATGTTTGTAGTATTGTCGCGATTGTAGATCAGGAATCTAACTTTGTTGCTAACCCTGTAGTACCAGGTCTAGGCAAAAAAGCAGTTGACGAAGTCAGTACCCGTTTAAATGAAAAGTTTGAAGACAAACTTGGCCAGAAAGTGGGGGGTACTGTCGCAGGTTATTTTGAAGAAGTATTGAAAACCCAACCCTCTCCTGACAATAACTATATGAGTCAGATGCGTAAAGTCAAAACTGAAAAAGATCTCGACTTACTTTATCGTCAAATTTTTGATTTTATGACTCAACATTATCATGTCAGTGCGTTAACTGGTGCAGCTAAACTGGTTGGGCAAGATATTGGTGAAAAAATGAATCCAATCACCACATTGGGTTCAATGCAAGTTCATATTAATTATGCTAAAGCGCATAAACGTTCTAGCATGAATATTGCAGACCTTAGAAATGATCTTTATACGCAATATGGCGGTCTATATTATGGCATTCATCGCTTGATGGTATACCCAGCAGACTATGATAAGGCCATTTATCGTTTTGCCGATTATAACTCAGGTATGTATTCTAGCCGTAATGCTGCTTTTCAAAGCATGCTCGATGCCCTTACTGATAATGAGCTCACCTTAGATGGTGATTTACTACTTTACGATAAAGCTGGTAGTCCACTCGCAGTTCAGAGTCAGTCAGAAAAAGAGTTAATGAAACTATTTACTGCAAATAATGTCTTAATTACACCAAGACAACTTCGCGATGATCTTAAATTAGAAAAAGAGAAAAAGTTTGAGAATACACAAACTTATATTGCCTTAACTAAACTCTATAAGGCAAAAACAGGCAAAGAACCTATCTATGCTATTATGCCTCAAGTGGTAATTTCTGGGCCTAAATTAAGTCGTGACTATAATACTAACTGGTATGCAACCCGCGTAAACGGACGATATGAATCATGTATGCAACGAGCGAAACGAATAAGACAATAAAAAATCTCGCCCTGTTTGATTTTGATGGGACCTTGTGTAGTAAAGACAGTTTTACAGGGTTCATCTTTTATGCGTTATCTAAGCGCCACATAGTTAAGCAAGGCTTGAAAATCCTGCCATGGATTCAAGCCTATTATCTTAATTTTTATCCCGCCCATGCGATGCGTGCCAAACTTTTTCGAAGCATGTTTCGCAATACCCCAGCAATTGAGCTGCAAAGATTAGGCGAAGAATATGCACAAGAACTCGTCTCAACTCTTTCACCTGAAATTTTTGCACAATTACAACAACATCAGTTACTTGGTGATCAGGTAGTACTAGTTTCGGCTTCAATCGATATCTATCTTGCTCCACTTTGCAAATTACTCGATATCGAATTAATTTGTACTGAAACTCAAGTAAAAAATGGCATGATGACGGGTTATTACTCAACGCCAGATTGTAGTAGTGAACAAAAGAAGTTAAGAATACATGAACAATATTCTTTGCAGGATTATTATCAAGTTTATGCTTATGGAAATAGCTCAGAAGATTTAGATATGCTGAGCCTTGCCACCCACCCTTTTATGGTCGGCGAAGATCGAATCTTGCCATCGTTAACACCACAAAAAAAGCTCGCATAAAGCGAGCTTTTTTTTGTAGATCACTACTTAATAAATCGCCATATGATCGCGATGGATCATTTCAAGCGAACGAGCTTCTCCAAGTACTTGATAAACCTTGTCTGAAGAGAGGCCCTTAATAATTTCAGCTGAACGAGAACTAAAGTTTACTCGTCCAACCGCAATACGTTTGCCTTGCTTATCAACGCATTCAACCACATCACCACGATCAAAATGTCCTTCAACAGTTTTTACCCCTACAGGGAGTAAACTGCGATGTTTAGATTTAATCGCATCAACCGCGCCATCATCTATGACCAGACGACCTGCTGTTTGTAAATGTGCAGCAAGCCACTGTTGATGTGCTGTCATACGGTCTTTATCAGTCGTGAACAATGTACCAAGCATTTCACCAGCCATGACTCGTGACAATACATTATCACTTTCACCACTAGCGATCAGTGTTGGACAGCCCGACTTAGCCGCTAAACGGGCAGCACGGACTTTAGTGACCATGCCTCCTCGCCCAAGTACCCCACCACCGCCAGCCATTTCAAATAAAACATCATCCATGGCACGAACAGTTGATAACAGCTTTGCATCAGGGTTGTGACGTGGATCTGAGTCAAACATGCCTTGCTGATCTGTTAAAATGATCAGTAAATCAGCATGTACTTGACCAGCAACCATTGCCGCTAAGGTATCGTTATCACCAAAACGAATCTCGTCAGTAGAGACTGTATCGTTTTCATTAATAACCGGAATAACACGCCAGTCAATCAAGTTCTGCAACGCATCGCATGAGTTCAAATAACGACGGCGATCTGCCAAATCGTCATGTGTTAATAACACTTGAGCTGTTCGAATACTATGATTTTCAAGCACGCTAGACCATGTATGAATTAGGCCCATCTGCCCAATTGCGGCACATGCTTGTAAACTGGGTAGATCGGTGGGTCGACTCGCAAGCTTCATACGAACCATACCTTCTGCTACAGCTCCTGAAGACACTAAAATAATTTCGTGCCCAGCATTGTGTAAATCTGCAATCTGTTTCGCCCAATGCGAAATAGCATCCAGATCTAGCCCCTGCCCATTTGCTGTGAGTAAAGATGATCCGATTTTAACAACGATTCGTTTACACTCACTGAGCTTACGTTGCCCATCGACCACTTCTATCATGTTTTCCTCGGTTTTTTAGTCACGAACGTAGATGCTTTCTACATCATTGTCGTCTTCATCATCGTCAAAATCATCATCATCGTCCATCATGCTTTCAAGACGTTGTGCTCGACGCATTGCACGATATGCTTCTTTTGCCGCAATGGTTTGTTCACGTGTTTCAACTTCTAGTTGTTCACGGAAAGCTCTTACTTCTGCTGCGTACTCAGGATCTTCAACTTCGCGTTCACGTTGCTGTTCAATCTGATCCATCAGGTAGTACACAACTTCCTTTGTACCTTCACTTAATAAGCCCGATGTTTTAAAGACAGGTCCAGTCCACTCTAATTCATCTAGAATGTGCTGACACCACTCTTCACGGCTTTCCTCAGCAATTTGATCCAGTTTATTGAGCACTAAAACAACTGGTAGTTTCGCCAAAGTAGGTGAGAACTTAACCAACTCATTCATAATTGCTTTTGCATTATGAGCTGGATCTGAACCATCAATTGGTTGTACATCAATAATATGTAAAAGAATACGAGTACGCGCCAAATGTTTAAGGAAACGAATTCCTAGACCTGCACCTTCTGCCGCACCTTCAATAAGGCCCGGAATATCGGCCATTACAAATGAACGATGACGGTCAGCATCTACAACACCCAAGTTTGGAACCATGGTTGTAAATGGATAGTCTGCCACTTTTGGCTTTGCAGCACTTACAGCACGAATGAAAGTAGATTTACCAGCATTTGGCATACCTAATAAGCCAACATCTGCCAATACTTTCAACTCAAGACGAATTTCACGAAATTCACCTTTAGTACCCGTAGTACATTTACGTGGAGCACGGTTAGTTGATGATTTAAAGTGAGTATTTCCCAAACCACCTTCACCACCACCTGCAACCAGAATTCTTTGGCCGTCTTCAACCAAGTCGCCAATAATATCGCCAGAATCTGTATCAACAATTGTTGTACCAACAGGTACTTTTAAAACCACATCTTCACCACCGCGTCCGGTACAGTTAGCACCTGCACCGTTTTTACCACGTTCAGCGCGGAATTTACGGGTGTAACGGTAATCGACTAAGGTACTTGTATCATCATCGGCTTGAATATAGATACTTCCACCACGTCCGCCATCACCACCATCTGGGCCACCAAATGGTACAAATTTTTCACGGCGAAAACTGGCTACGCCATTGCCACCGTCGCCAGCCTCTACGGTAATGACTGCTTCATCAACAAAGCGCATTTGCCAATCCTCTAAAAACTCTAAAACCGCCTATTCTGCCATATTTTCATAAAATTCTCGAATAGAAAATCGAGAGAATTCTACTTTCCTAGGTCTTATTTTATTACTTTTTATATTGATAAAAACTTATAGCAGAACATAGCCTCTCTTTATGTATTTATTCCTTAAGGGTGTACATTACGCAGAGGTAAATCCATCTTCATATCTAAATTAGCTTTAGTGTGTTGCACAGAGTTATACATAATGGCATTAAAGCTTGAGATATTGCCCATTTCCATTGCATCATTAATTTTTAAGCTTGGATTAAATTGGTGTTTAATCGGTAAATTTACCGATTCATCGAACTCGAAATAAACTGGACCATTAAAAGCAATCTTAACAGGAATGGTATAGCTACGTTTTAACTGAAATGGAATATCCAGATTAATGGGTATATTTAGTTTTAGTGGAAACCTAGGTAACAACTTATTTTGGTATATTAAATCGGTTGTTGTTTCCAAAGGCATCACCTGATCAACTTTCAGCGTTGTTGCATAATCAACGCTTACTGTAATTGGAGTCTCAACTTCAAACGCTAAATCAGCCAAATATCTCCCCTTTAAAGGCACCGAAATCTGACGATTAATATCAATTGATGTATCTAGTTTACCTATGGACTGGACCTGTAAATTATTACCAACATGTATTTTAGTTTCTAATGATTCTGGTAATCGAATATCTGATTCGTGCGCAGAAACCACCACCGAAGCTTGTATATTTAAATAGAGCCAAAATAAAATTGCCGTGAGTACCATAATCAGAAAGAAACTGATGAGCATACTTTTTATTGAACCCAGCATAAGTCACCTTCCTACTTATTCTGGTTCTGTGCAGGTAAAGATGTAGCGTTATCATCTTTAACACGATTAAGGCTCATGCTTGATAGAGGTATTTTTAACTCGCCATGCTCAATTTTAACTGGCAAAGTATTTTTGACATCTACTGAAGCATTTAAAGCAGTTTTTACAGGTACATTTAAACTACCCTGAATTGGAATATTTGTTTTTAATTGGGCATTTAGTGGAATATGAAGATCTTCTTTTAAAACCGTTTTAACTGGAGCATCAAACTTCAAATGAACTTTTTGATCGAGCGGTACTTGAATATCAATAGGTACATCAAGCTTTAAGGGAATATTCCCTTTTAATGGTAAAGTAATATCCTTACCCAATACTCTGACTTGAACTTTGGTGTCTATCGGTAGGCTTTGATCAACTTTTAACGTTTCTTTTACAGGAATAATTGTGCTGATTGGCACCATATTATCGAAATAGACACGAGGAGTTAACGTCTGTGTTAAAGGTATCGTTAACTTTTCATTAATAGGAATATTCGCATTTACTCGGCCTTTTACATCGACATTTAAAGCATCTTTTACTTTGACCTGTACCTGTAATGGTTCTTGTAAATCAATCGCTACAGCTTGGTTTTTCAGCGGAATATAAATATTAAAATGCTTGAAAACCCAAATGGCGATGAGCACACCACATATATTCGCGATGATGATGAAAAAGAAGACTATCAATAATCTTTTAAACTGCTGCAATTCCAATCCCTTACTATTTCTTTTTGTTCCTTAAATCCTATTCTCATTGATTTCTAAAAAATAATCAGCATATATTTTGTACGGTTGTAAAAAAACCCAGTCTAAACTGGGTCTTTTTGTCACATACTTTTATCTAACGTTAAATCAAATTAAGCATTAGTTTCTGCAGGGATTTTTGTATAGCTTACGCCACACATTTGTTCAGCAATACGTAATACTTGGCAGCTATAACCTACTTCATTATCGTACCAAACATATGCAGTTAAACGGTTACCTGAAGTAATTGTTGCTTGAGCATCATATACACCAGCAGTACGAGAACCGATAAAGTCACTCGATACAACTTCTGTAGAGTTGGTATAACCGATTTGACCTTGAAGTTTAGAGTTAATCGAAATTTGACGAATGTATTCGTTCACTTCTTCGCGATCAACTTCTTTATCAAGTGTTAAGTTTAAGATTGCAAGAGATACGTTTGGTGTAGGAACACGTACAGAGTTACCAGTTAACTTACCTTTTAATGCAGGTAATGCTTTAGCAACAGCTTTAGCAGCACCAGTTTCAGTAATAACCATGTTCAATGTAGCAGCACGACCACGACGATCAGCTTTGTGATAGTTATCAATTAAGTTCTGGTCATTTGTAAATGAGTGAACTGTCTCAACGTGACCATTAAGAACTTTATATTTGTCATCCAATACTTTAAGAATTGGAGTGATCGCATTTGTTGTACAACTTGCAGCAGAGATGATTTTGTCTTCATCTAAGATGTCAGAGTTGTTTACACCAAATACAACGTTTTTCATTTCGCCTTTACTTGGTGCAGTTAATACAACACGTGCAACACCTGGGCATTTCAAATGTTGGCTTAAGCCTTCAGCATCACGCCATTTACCAGTGTTGTCGATTAAAAGCGCGTTTTCAATACCGTATTGAGTATAGTCTACTTCACTTGGGCTAGATGCATAGATCACTTTGATGAAGTTACCGTTAGCAATGATTGCTTCGTTTTCTTCATCAACAGAAATTGTACCAGCGAAAGTACCGTGAATAGAGTCACGACGAAGTAAAGAAGCACGTTTTGCTAAGTCACCGTCAGAAGACTTACGAACAACAATCGCTTTAAGGCTTAAACCACGACCTAAACCTGATTGGCTAATGATTAAACGAGCTAAGATACGACCAATACGACCAAAACCGTAAAGAACTACATCTTTAGGTTGTTCAGAAGTTGCGCTACCTTTAATTGACTCAACTGCTTGAGCAACAAAAGCGTCAACATCACCGCCTTTTTCTTTATATTCAACTGCAAGTTTACCAATATCAACTTCTGCAGAACCAATGTTTTCAACTTTTGCTAAAGCTTCTAAAATTGGGAAAGTATTTACTACAGAAAGCTCAACATCTACAACACGTGTACGACGGTGAGTTTTCAAAATTTGAATAACAGAACGGTTAATTAAAGAGCGACCGTAAACAGATACGACAATATTTTTTTCACGGTATAATTGACCGATTAATGCAATCATACGTTCCGCGATTTCTTCACGGTTTTTCCAACGGCCTTGGTGTTCAGCGTGCAGGGCGATGATAGTGTCTTTGCTCACAGATACGTCCTCTAATTAATTATATCTAGGCGTGATTTTTAAAACCCCGTAATTGTAATGGAATTATTAGCAAGAATGAATCAAAAGCTGACGTTAGTGACTAGATTTTCCCAAAATTCATCATAAATTCATAAAATACCTATAATTATTTTTTATTATCTTATTGTTTAAAGCAGCTAAATTTTTGCTTTTTCTTACTTTTTAGATTCTGTTGCTCTAATCATGAGCATGATTTTTTAATCTTTTTTGATATTTTTCGAGATTTAATTGCAAATTTTTGGCTTTTTTCTGCTGCTGATAAAGATGGAATGCACCTTCTAGCACAAGTACAAATACAGCACACCAAATTGGAATATAAGTAAACCATTCTTCTTGACCAATGCTTTCCCCTAGCACTAAAGATGCTAAAGCAAGTAATACTGGTTCAAGATATCCAAGTAAGCCAAATACAACTAAAGGTAAAAAACGACTTGCTAATATGTAACATCCCAAGCCTATAGCACTAAGTACTCCTAATCCTGCAATTACTAAGGCAAGAGTTGGTTGATCGAAAAATTTACTATATGGCAATAATCCTGTATGTGTTAGATAAATCGCCACAGGCATGATGATCAAAAGGTCCCACCAAAAACCACCTAAATTATCTGTTTTAATTTTCTTGCGTAACAAGAAATAAGCTGAGTAACCAATGGCCACCAAAGCAGTTTCCCAAGCAATACTTCCTAAACGAAAAATCTCATGGCCGACACCAACTATTGCCAGAATAATAGCGACCCACTGAAATTTTGATATTTTTTCCCCATATAGCACACTACCAGCCAAAACCAGCACAAGCGGTAGAAGGAAATATCCCAAAGATACTTGTAAACCACGTCCATGCATGGGTCCCCATAAAAAGAGCCATAGCTGTACCGATGTTAAAATTGAGGTTGTTATGAGTAACAAAAGTAAAGAAGGTTTTGCCAAAATACGTTGATAGATATTTTTAATATGACTTAAGTCACCACTCCACCACATAAATAGAGTTAAAAATGGCAAAGTAGCAATAATACGCCACCCAAATGTTTGTTCGCTATCAAGTTGACCAAGTAGTTGAGTATAGAAATAAAGAACACCGAAAGTTAATGATGCCATGACAGAGAAAATCACGCCTTTTAACATCACTAACCTCTTTACACTTTAAGAAAAATAAAGCGATACAATACTTGATTTATCCACTATAAAAAAGAAAAAACCATGCGAAAACATGGTTTTTTCTTAAGCAGAATTTATTTATTCTTTGTGCTCAGTATGAATAACATCACGAATATCAAATCCTAATGTTTTGGCATAATTTAGATATTCATCAATCAATTCTTTTTTGGGATGTGGTGTTCTAGATAATACCCAAAGATACTTACGTGAAGGCTCCCCTACTAAAACAGTTTGATAGTCTTCATCTAGCTTTAAAATCCAGTAATCTCCACGAATAACCGGAATCCATCTCACAGCTTCAGGTAAAAAACTTACTTTTAATTTTGTGTTATAGGGTGGATTGACTACAAAAGCTTCGCCAATAGATTGCTGTAATTGCTTCTGATTATCGTAGCAGCGATTATCTACAACGATATTTCCATTTTCATTTAAAGTGTAAGTTGCAGATACGTTGTAAGCACATTTTTTTTGGAAAAAAGCCGGTTTACGTGCGACTTCATACCACACACCTAAATAACGGTCTAATTCAACTTTATCGACAGTTGGTAAAGGCTTCTGCTGGGCATAGGCATATGTTCCAACGGCTAAGCCAGTTAGAACAATCCCGCCCAATGCAATTTTTGCCAAGCGCCAACTGGCTTGCGGAACATTATTTCGAAATGCCATTGTTGCCCTCAACTATTAGTTGTGAATACAAAAATAACTTAAACATCTACAGTAGCTTGTTTTTTAAACAAATCATGTAGTGTTATGTATCCATTTATTGCAACATTTGCGCTTTTAAACGAACGATTTCATCACGAATACGAGCCGCTTGCTCAAATTGTAGATCTTTAGACGCCTTTAACATTTCTTTCTCAAGCTTAGTAATATGCTTACTGAACAATTTAGGGTCAGAAAGAATATGACGGTCATCAGCACTTAGTGCTTGTGCCTGCTCCAATATTTTCTCATCAATTTGATCATCTGAAAGCACTTCACCCGTATCAATTTCTTTCACGGCCTGACGGACTGCACTACGTGGTGTAATACCATGCAGCTCGTTAAACTCGATTTGTTTAGCTCTACGGCGTTCTGTCTCATCAATTGCTTTTTGCATAGAGTCGGTAATTCTATCTGCATATAAAATTGCCTTACCTTTCACATTTCGCGCAGCACGACCAATGGTCTGAATAAGTGAACGTTCTGAACGTAAGAAGCCCTCTTTATCTGCATCTAAAATAGCAACTAAAGAAACCTCTGGCATATCTAAGCCTTCACGAAGTAAGTTAATACCGACCAAAACATCAAATACGCCTGTACGTAACTCATGAATAATTTTGACACGTTCAACCGTATCAATATCCGAGTGCAAATAAGCGACCTTAACGCCATATTCTTTTAAATAAGAAGTTAAATCTTCCGCCATACGCTTGGTTAAAGTCGTTACCAATACACGCTCATTTAAGTTCTTACGAATATTAATCTCAGACAGAACATCATCGACTTGGGTAAGTACTGGACGAACTTCAATTTCAGGATCAATCAAACCTGTAGGACGGACGACCTGCTCAACCACTTGTTCTGACTTCTCCAACTCGTATTTGGCTGGCGTTGCACTCACAAAAATAGTGGTCGGAACAATACGTTCCCACTCTTCAAATTTCATTGGGCGGTTATCAAGCGCACTTGGTAAACGGAAACCATAATTCACCAAGTTTTCTTTACGTGAACGGTCACCTTTATACATTGCACCAATTTGAGGAACAGTTACATGTGACTCATCAATAATAAGTAAAGCATCGTCCGGTACATAATCAAATAATGTCGGTGGTGCTTCACCTGCTGGACGGCCTGATAAATGACGAGAGTAGTTTTCAATACCATTGGTATAACCTAACTGCTGCATCATTTCCAAATCATAACGAGTACGCTGTTCGATACGCTGAGCCTCAAGCAACTTGTCATGTTCACGGAAGAACTTAAGCTGGTCTTGAAGTTCATCCTTAATGGTATCAATAGCACGCGTTAAGTTGTCTTTTGGCGTTACATAATGACTTTTCGGATAAATCGTAACACGTGGTACTTTGCGCACCATCTTACCGGTGAGTGGATCAAACCAACGAATTGAATCTACTTCATCATCAAAAAGTTCAATACGAATTGCGTGTTGGTCAGATTCTGCCGGGAAGATATCAATAATTTCGCCACGAATTCGATAAGTACCACGTAAAAATTCAAGCTCATTACGGGTATATTGCATTTCAACCAAACGGCGAATAATTTCGTCTCGACTCACTCGGTCACCCTGAACCACATGCAATAACATTTGCATATAGGCATTTGGGTCACCCAAACCATAAATAGCAGAAACAGAAGCTACAATAATTGCATCACGACGCTCTAACAAGGCACGTGTTGCAGATAAACGCATCTGGTCAATATGGTCATTAATTGCTGCATCTTTTTCAATAAATGTATCTGAAGACGGAACATAAGCCTCGGGTTGATAGTAGTCGTAATAACTTACGAAGTATTCAACTGCATTATTTGGGAAGAAGGCTTTAAATTCACCATAAAGCTGGGCTGCTAATGTCTTATTGTGCGCCATCACAATGGTTGGTCGCTGTGTTTGGGCAATCACGTTTGCCATGGTATAGGTCTTACCGGAACCAGTCACGCCCAAAAGTAACTGATTACGAAAACCTTTTTCGACGCCATTTACCAGCTTTTCAATTGCCTGTGGCTGATCACCCGCTGGCTGGTAATGAGTGACCAAATCGAAAGGTTGATTTTCGTTCACAGTTCTCTCTCTTTATAAAAAATTTGAATTTATCGTCTAGCAATTTAATGGGGATTTTTTCCCTAATTTAAAGTCTGTAGCCAGATTAATATACAGCGAAAATATTAAGCATCTTGACACTTGACCAATGCTTTAAACGGTTGCAACATGAACTTATCCATTAGATAAAAAGCATAACCATGACCTATCAATATCATGATGAAAGTATTGTAACTGAACTCCCTGAAGATACAGTGTTTGTCTTCGGTAGTAATATGGCTGGGCAACATGGTAGTGGAGCCGCACGTGTTGCCAGTCAGCATTTTGGGGCTGTAGAAGGTGTGGGACGTGGCTGGGCTGGACAAAGCTTTGCAATTCCAACATTAAATGAACACATTCAACAAATGCCTCTCTCCCAAATCGAGCATTATGTTGAAGACTTTAAAATTTATGCAAAAAATCATCCTAAAATGAAATACTTTGTCACTGCTTTAGGATGTGGGATCGCGGGTTATAAAGTTTCTGAAATTGCCCCGCTTTTTAAAGGCATATATCACAACGTGATTTTTCCAGAATCCTTTAAACCTTATGTTGAAGATAATGCTGTTTCACAGTTTCCGACACTCACTCAAAAAATGGTTCAAAGTTTTATTAACGATGAGGTTATTTTTTACTTTAATCATGGCAGTGAATCTTTTGAAGATGCTTTAGATAAAACTGATTTATCAGATGCTGAAAAAGCAATAGCGCTGATTGTTTTAAATGAAGAGTTGTACCCTCGTGACCGCTATGGCAGAGGCCGAGAGCACGAATTGAGTGATATTTTAGGGAAGCTCAATGGCAAGATTTTCAATATTCATGGTAACTCAGAAGGCGCAATGATTTTTGTCAGTGTCATTGTGGCACTGATGGAACTTTATGATTTTGATGAACAAGACTTCATTAAATTATGGCGCGGCGAGAAAAATATCGACCACCCGATTAACCGTTAATTTATTTTGATATTTTATGAGTAAAGCAGATAAATTCTGCTTTCTCATTATTTTAATTTTTCTAAAGATTTAAATTGATTATTTTCCCAAATCCTAATTTTTCTCATTATACTTTAAGACAAACTGAATACTTAAAGAAACAAATGGAAACTTTAGATTCTTCAATTTTTGACCTAACCCCAATTCCAATGTGGATTGAGGACTTCAGTGAAGTTAAACAGCTATTTGATCTATGGAGAAATCAAGGGGTCGAAAACCTTTACGAATTTCTAAGTCAAAATGAAAATTTGATTGTCGAATGCGCCCATAAAATTAAAATTATTAAGGTCAACCAAAAAGTATTAGAACTCTTTGAAGCAAAAAACCAAGAAGAATTATGCGCCAATTTAAATCTTATTTTTAAAAAAGAGATGTTTGAAGCTCACATTCATGAACTCGAAGCGTTATGGAATGGCAAAACTCATTTCTCAAGCACCACTATAAATTACACGCTCTCTGGTAAACGTATTGATGTACAACTACGGGGAGCAATTTTACCAGGTTCTGAAACTACATTTGACCGTATTTTAATTACCACCGAAGACATTACGCCTTATCAAAATGCACTTCGTCAGGAAGAGAAAAATCGACGTCTAGCAGAATCAATGTTTATCTACTCCCCCACTTCTCTTTGGGTTGAAGATTTTAGCCGTATTAAAAATAGAATTGATCAGCTTAGGCTATTAGGTATTGAAGACTTTAGAACTTTTCTAGATGTACATCCTGAGTTTGTGCGTCAATGTATCGAAGATATTTTAATCTTAGATGTTAACCAGTCGACTCTTGATTTATTTAAAGCACCCGACAAAACCGCTCTCTTAAAAAATACGCATAAAATTTTTGCTGAAGAGATGATGGAAACTTTTAGAGAACAACTAATTGAACTCTGGCAAGGAAATATTCACCATAAGCGTGAAGCCGTTAACTATGCATTAGATGGCCAAATCAGAAATGTTTTACTACAATTTACCGTATTCCCCGGTTATGAAGATACTTGGGGATTGGTACAAGTTGCTCTTACAGATATTACTGCACGAAAGAAAGCTGAAAATTATTTAGAATATTTAGGTCAGCATGATGTACTGACTAAACTTTATAACCGTGCTTTCTTTACAGAAGAGCTTAATCGTTTAAACCGCAGCATTATTCGTCCTGTTTCTTCAATTTTTTTAGACATGAATGGTTTAAAAGAAACGAATGATCAACTTGGCCACGATATTGGTGACGGTTTATTACGTCGTGTGGGGAATATTTTAAACCAAGCTATTACGAATACTGCTTATACTGCCTCCCGAATTGGTGGAGACGAGTTCGTAATTTTGATGCCTGGTGCAGATGAGGCAAATGTATTGATTATGCTTCAAACTATTCAGGAGCTTTTTAATATCGATAATCAATATTACTCAAGCCATCCTATTAGTATTGCAATTGGACACGCAACGACAAAAGAAAATGAACAAGTTGAAGATATGCTAAAACGTGCAGATCATCACATGTATCAAAAGAAAAAAATTTATTATCAAGAAGTATTACAAATAAAAAAACAGGCATATTGCCTGTTTTTTTAAATTAACGCTTACCCATAGAACGACGGGTACCACGAGGAGGCATCCAAGTTCTATCTGCATATTGCTCTGGCTTCGGACGCACTTGATTGTGTACAGCATCGCCAGTTTGATTGCTTTCATTCGGCATTGGGAATGGCAATTTCACCAAAGCCTTTTTCTGTTTTGGCTGTTGCTCAGTCATAATTCAGTCTCGATATTTCGATTGCGATTTATTATAAAGGATTTTTCTCATTTCTTTCGAAAAAAGCTTCAATTGAATAAAACCGCAACAAGAACGTTTCTAAATTAAACTTTTTTTACATCTAAAAATACCCACATCCGCAAATTACTTAATTTTTGCGATAAGATAGTATGCTTTTTATTTTTTAATCCCATAAGAGGAATATTGCCGTGGACGTACGTCTTTCTGATCGTGTCAATGCCATCAAACCGTCCCCTACACTTGCTGTAACTAATAAAGCAGCTGAGCTTAAAGCTGCTGGCAAGAATGTGATTGGTTTAGGTGCTGGCGAGCCAGATTTTGATACCCCTCAACACATCAAAGATGCTGCAATTGAAGCGATTAATAATGGTTTCACAAAATATACGGCTGTAGATGGTACTCCTGGGTTAAAAAAAGCAATTATTGCTAAATTGAAGCGTGATAATAATCTTGATTATCAACCAAACCAGATTTTGGTTTCATGTGGTGGTAAACAAAGCTTCTTTAACTTGGCACTTGCATTATTAAACAAAGGTGATGAAGTGATCATCCCTGCGCCATTCTGGGTAAGCTATCCAGATATGGTGATTATTGCTGAAGGTACGCCAGTTATTGTGAAATGTGGTGAAGACCAACGTTTTAAAATTACACCTGAACAACTAGAAGCAGCAATTACTCCTAACACTCGCTTAGTAGTATTAAACAGCCCATCTAACCCAACAGGTATGATTTATAGCAAAGCTGAATTAGAAGCTTTAGCTGAGGTTTTACGTCGTCATCCACAAGTATTTGTTGCTTCTGATGACATGTATGAACCAATCCGTTGGGAAGATGAGTTCTATAACATTGCAACTGTTGCTCCAGATTTATATGACCGCACAATTGTTTTAAATGGTGTATCTAAAGCATATGCAATGACAGGTTGGCGTATTGGCTATGCAGCCGGTCCAGCAAAAATCATTGGTGCAATGAAAAAAATCCAGTCTCAATCAACTTCAAACCCAACTTCAATTTCGCAAGTTGCTGCTGAAGCTGCATTAAATGGTCCACAAGATGTATTAAAACCAATGATCGAAGCGTTTAAACGTCGTCACGACTTAGTGGTAAACGGCTTAAACGACATCAAAGGCATCTCTTGTTTACCGGCTGATGGCGCATTCTATGCATATGCAAATATTCGCCCTCTTATTCGTGCAAAAGGCTTAAAGTCTTGCACAGAATTCTCTGAATGGTTACTTGAAGAAACTGGCGTAGCAGTTGTTCCTGGTGATGCATTTGGTTTAGGCGGCTTCATGCGCATTTCATATGCAACAGCTGATGAAGTACTCGTTGATGCTTTAGCACGTATCAAAAAAGCTGCTGAATCAATCGAAGGTGTTGACGCTGCGATTGCATCTATCGAAGCTGAAAAAGCTGCAAAATAATTTGTAAAACTAAAAAAGGCCTCAAAATTGAGGCCTTTTTTATAATTAAAATTATTCTGGGTTAAATAGCGCAACCACCTCGGCCCCAGTTAGTTTCTTGGTATCATTCTGAAAAGTATAAAAATCGGGTTTTGAATCAATAAAAATTTCCATATCAAGGTGTAAACCTTCTACCGGCTCATTTAAGGAAAATGCATTGATATTGCAATAACTATGATCTTTCGTTCTCCAAAAAATTGTTGTTCCACAAGCATTACAAAATCCCCTTTCACCCCATTCAGAAGAGTTAAATACACTAAGATGCTTTTGCTGAAGAAAATTTAAACTACCTTTAACTACATCAACTGTCATAATGACACCACTGGTTTGTCTACGACACATCGAGCAATGGCAAACATGTACATCATGATTTTTTAATTCAACTTCAAAAGTTGTTTCACCACATAAACACTGACCGTTCATTATTATTTTCCATACGAAATTTATATTTTTAGATTTATAAAATATTCTGCCCAATCCAACTTTACAAGTTTATAAACAGTTAACTCAACTATTTTTCTGGTATTTAGCAACTTGACAATTGTTTTTTTAACGCCTAACTTATCAACAAGTTCCATTTTAGAACTTTATTGATTGAAGGACTCAAAAATGAAAAATCCTATGGAAATGACAGGCCTCGAATTTTTACAAGCCATGGTTGAAGGCCACATTCCGCCTGCGAGTATTAGCAAAACTATACCTATGCAACCCACTGAAATTTCTGAAGGATCAGTAACTTTTAAAGCACAAGCAGATCATAGCCATTTAAACCCTTTAGGTGGCGTACATGGTGGTTTCGCTGCAACTGTTCTAGATTCAGTGACTGGCTGTGCTGTGCATACGATGTTACCTGCTGGTGTAGGTTATGGAACTATCGATCTGAATGTAAAAATGTGTCGTCCTATTCCTCAAAATCAGACTTTAATTGCTACAGGTAAGATTATTAATATAAGTAAAAATTTGGGTATTTCCGAAGGCAAAATTATTGATGAAGAAGGCAAAATTTATGCTTATGCAACAGCGACTTGTATGATTATTCGACCATAAAAACTAAGGCAGCTTTAAACGGCTGCCTTTTTTATTAAGTCAGGAAGATCTGGACGATCACAAGTTTGTGCGACCACATAAGGTGCCCAAATATTCTTAAGTTGAAGCTCTATCACTTTATGAAACTGAGTAGACCAAGCTAAAACTTTATTTTTACCCCACAATAACTCCCCTTCGAGTTGGAAAATATAAAGGGGTTTAGATTGATCTAATATATTGCAAGACTTTAAAACTTTCAGTGAAGTATGCGCATCCCATTTTGAGCTAAACCAGAGTTGTAATAAGTCACCTAAGTACAAATCCTGCTTTTTAAATGGAAAAGCATTGATCCATGCATCTTCTACAAGTGTGTAATAAGATTCTGGTTGATTTAAAATATTGAGATAATTGCGTTGATAAAAATCAAAATTAGAAAAAATAGAAGCAACAGTAAGTGTTTTCATACTTATCTCCGATTTAGCCATTTTAGTGCTGGCAAGTTGGTTTAAATCCACACTGTTTGGATTACTCCAAACGCTTGTTCTTTTTTGAATCTAGCAATTGAGTTTTTAAAGTGCAAGTAATTTCTATCCTCGCCACTCAACTTGATCAAATAAAAAGCATACAACACAAAAATGAAGGAAACATGACGATTTTCACTTGACCCTTGTCAAAATCTCCTTATAATCGCATGCAGATTCTCCCATAGCTCAGTCGGTAGAGCGACGGACTGTTAATCCGCAGGTCCCTGGTTCGAGCCCAGGTGGGAGAGCCAAATATTAAAAAGCCCGCAGCATTAAAGCGGGCTTTTTTATTGCCTTCTATTACAGTATACCTATAAAAAAAATCCCCTACCTATCTGTAGAGGATTTGCTTTCCATGAATTGATATTTACCAGATTGAATCATTAGATCTAAATTTAAAGAATAACCCCTCCATCTTTAGATCATTTTTAAAATTCTATTATTCGACTTCCACAACTTTTAAAGGGTTAAAAGTTTGCGTTGTTGGCATCATTTCTATACGGTTAATATTAATATGCGGTGGTTGTGATGCAATCCATGCGACCGTATTTGCAATATCTTCAGGCAAGATTGGATTCTTTTTATCATATAAACTACTAGCTTTCTCCTGATCTCCCTTAAAACGCACAAGAGAAAATTCAGTACCGCCACATAGTCCTGGCTCAATATTTGTTACTCGTACACCAGTACCAGCCAAATCTGCACGAAGATTTAAACTAAACTGCTCCACAAAAGCTTTTGTTGCACCGTAAACATTACCACCAGGATATGGATATGTTCCTGCAATTGACCCCATATTAATAATTAGACCCGATTTCTTCTGCACCATACTTGGTAAAATTAGTCTGGTAACAGTAACAAGCCCCTTAACATTGGTATCAATCATCGTGTACCAATCATCTAATTCAGCTTTATCTGCTGGCTCTAGACCCAATGCCAAGCCCGCATTATTGACTAGTAAGTCAATTTGATCGATTTGAAATTCATTTGGTAATTCTTTAAATAACTTATTTATATTTTCTACTGTATCTGTCATATCAAACACGAGTGGGTAGAATTTCTCACCAAGTTCTTGTTTTAATTCTTCTAGTTTTTCTGCTCGTCTTCCGCAACCAATAACTTTATAGCCCAACTCAATCAATTTTTTTGAAATGCTATAACCAAACCCTGCCGATGCACCTGTAACTAATGCTAACATTCTTATATCCTTAGAAATAATCAACTATTTCAGTTGAACTCATGATGAACATATCAGCCTTTATATTTACATAATATTTATTATTAGCCTAAAAAAATAAAAGTTTTTTTAAAAATTTTATGAGAAATTAAAATCTATAAAAAATATATTTATTAAATAATTATATGCATTAAAGAACTAAAAGCAGGACATGTCTGCTGACAAAGGATGAAGTTCACCTAATAAAAAAAGTTCACCATGAAAGGTAAACTTTTTTATTTGAGGCACCCAAGACTATGCAGGAATACCACTATGAAAGCGGAAAGTATCGTCCGGAGTCAAAATCAGGTTCTTTTCAACCTCACGGATATGTTCAATACGCTGGTGAATATCCTCTTCAGGATCTTTCATTTTGGCAGTTTTTGCGACATCAAGCGCTAGTGCTAAATAGTCTTCAAAATGACGAGATTCCGACTTCAGCAAATAACGATAATAACGTCCAAGTTCGTCATCTACACGCGGGGCAAGTGCATAAAAACGCTCACACGAACGTGCTTCTACAAAGGCTCCAATAACCAGTACGTCAATTAAAGCTTCTGGCTCATAGGTACGTATTTCTTTTCGCAAGCCACCTGCATATCGTCCTGCGCTTAAACCTTTCCACTCTTGGCCACGTTTCGTCATAAACTCGAGAACTTGTTCATAGTGAAGCATTTCTTCACGTACAAGTTGAGCAAGTTTGACTTGTAGATCTGTAAAAAAACTATAGCGGAACATCAAGTTCATTGCCGTACCGGCTGCTTTTTTCTCACAATTGGCATGATCTTGCATCAAGATGTCTAAATTATTAACGGCCTCATCTAACCATTCATTTGGAGTTTGACACCCCAAAAATGCCAACACAGGCTGCATTAATTCATCGTAATTGATACTCGACATTACTACTTATCCTGCTGCCTGAATCGCTTTTTTCATATCTTTAACAGCCTGTGCTAGACCTACAAAAACACTATCTGCAATAATTGAATGACCAATATTTAATTCATGGATTTGTGGAATTGCTGCAATTGGTGCAATATTTTTTAGGTTAAGGCCATGTCCTGCATTTACAACCAAACCTTTTGAAGCGGCATATTCAACACCTTTTACAATACGAGCCAGCTCTTCTTGTTGTTCTTGTTCTGTTGCTGCATCAGCATATGCACCTGTGTGCAACTCAATCGTAGGTGCGCCACATGCAACTGCCGCATCAATTTGAGCAAAATCCGCATCAATAAATAATGATACGTCACATCCCAAAGCAGCTAAAGCCTGGGTTGCAGCCTTAACTTTTTCAAAGTTAGCTACTACATCTAAACCACCTTCAGTTGTTATTTCCTGACGTTTTTCAGGAACGAAACACACGTGCTGTGGTTTAATTTCTTTGGCAAACTCAACCATTTCATCAGTAACGGCCAACTCTAGATTCATACGTGTTTTTAACAAAGGGCGCATGCGACGCACGTCATCATCTTGAATATGGCGGCGGTCTTCACGAAGATGCAAAGTAATCCCCTCTGCACCAGCTTGTTCACAAATAAGAGCAGCTTCTACAGGGTCTGGATAAGTAGTACCGCGCGCCTGTCTTAGAGTAGCAACATGGTCTATGTTTACACCAAGCAATGCAGCCATAAATAAATCCTAATTACGATTGAGTTTGAGTATTTTGAATCCACAATTGTCGACTTTTTAGGGGACGATCACCTAAAAGCGATGTAATCATTTGACGGTATAGTTTACCTAATAATTGCAATTGTTCATGAGAAAAATCCTGCCCTTGCTCATAATCCAGCATAGATAAAATTGCTTTTCCCGACAAAGATGAGCGGCCTGCCTGGACAACGGGAGCAAAGCCTTCAGTCACTTGAAATTGATAAAACTGATTTGGCAAAATTTCTTTTTGTGAGCTATCAACTGAAAAATCAATCGCATAGCCCAACTCTGGAAGTAAGATATGTTCGAACTGCCTTAAGATCTGTCTGAGAAAAAGATCGGGATTTTCGTGAGAAGATAATTGTTGTAACTGAAGCAAAGTTAATTGATATTGTTCAAAAGTTTGTGGCATTGGTTCTTCTAGCGGACAAAGTCTTAGAACAATTTCATTTAAGTAAAAGCCAGCAAAAAAAGCATCACCAAAAAAGAAAACCGGCTGATTTAATATTTCCAGCTTCGTAAAATTTTTGAGTTCACTTTTACCTGTAGCTTGCAACCGAATTGGTTGATATTGGGGAGGCGGAGTCTGTCTTAAAATGCCATCGACCCGCCCGTATTCCTGAGTGAAGAGATGCACAATATGGCTTTTTTCACGATATTTACGATGGTGAATCATATATCCATGTAGGACTTCATTGCGCATCATAAAAAGAAACTATTCCTTAGATTCTTTTTCTTTTTTATCGTCATCATCACCATCAGGAATTACAGCTCCTACAACAGCAGCTGTACCCTTCACCACACCTTTAGTTGTTTTATAAGCAATACCTACTGGTACGGTTACAAGCTTATATACACAACCTTGTAACATCAATGTACACCCAATAATAGCCAATATTGATGTAATTGTTTTCATACCAGTATTCCCTGCTTGTTAGATATCGCTATATCCTAAACTTTTCAAAGCACGTTCATCATCAGACCAACCGCCTTTAACCTTAACCCATAAGGTAAGCATGATCTTTTGTTCGAACATTTTTTCCATGTCTTTGCGAGCATCCATACCAATCGTTTTAAGCTTGGCACCTTTTTCACCAATCACAATCGCTTTTTGGCCAGGACGATCGACAAAAATTGTTGCATCAATATAGGTACAAGCTGGTTTTAATCGACCATTTTTCTCATTAACAGTTGCCTCTTCTGTTTTAAAAGATTCAATCTGTACTGTTAAATCATATGGTAACTCTTCACCCAACTGACGCATAATTTTTTCACGGATGATTTCACTTGCTAAAAAGCGTTCTGAACGGTCCGTAATTTGATCAAATGAATACAGTGGCGGCTGATAAGGAAGATATTTTTCAATTGTTTCACTTAAATGTTCCAAGTTTGCTCCACGAAGAGCAGAAACAGGAACAATCTCAGCAAAATTCATAAGCTTGGTACGCTCTTGAATTAAAGGAAGAATCTCTCTTTTATCTTCAAAAGTATCAGCTTTATTAATGACCAAAATAACTGGCATTTCAGCGTTCTTGAGTTTCTCAAGCACTAAATCGTCATTTTGAGTCCACTTATACGCATCGATAACAAATAAAACCAAGTTAACATCACGTAATGCAGAATGAGCAGCACGGTTCATCATTTTATTGATCGCACGTACTTCTTTCTTATGCATTCCCGGTGTATCTACATAAACCGCTTGCATCTTCTCACGTGAATCAATACCAATAATTTTATGGCGAGTCGTTTGAGGTTTACGTGAAGTAATTGAGAGTTTTTGACCCAATAAATGGTTCATGAGGGTAGATTTACCCACATTTGGACGTCCTACAATCGCCACAAATCCGCTCTTAAAATCCGAAGGAATTGTAACGCCTTTGGAACTAAAAAATTGATCAATCAGATTGTTTGGATCTTGGTTTTCATTTGAATCTGGATTGATTTGATCAGAATGCATCGACATGCAGGTTATTGCTCCAATAACTTTAAAATTTCCGCCGCTGCTGCCTGCTCGGCAAAACGACGACTTGACCCCTCACCATAAATCTTTGGTAAACCATCTACCAAACATTCGACTTTAAAGTGTTGATGAGGTGCATCACCCTGAATATCTACAACCTCGTAAACAGGGAGAGGTTTTTTACGTGCTTGTAGATACTCTTGTAAACGTGATTTTGGATCTTTGAGTTGATCTGTTGGCTCAATATGATCTAAATAAGGTACATACCATTTTAACACAATATCTTTGAGTAGGTTCAGATCACTACTATCAAGATAAATTGCACCAATAATCGCCTCTACCGTATCCGCTAATATTGACTCACGATGATGACCACCAGATTTCAACTCGCCTGTGCTTAATATTAAACACCGACTAAGTTGCAAATCGGTTGCAATTTTACCTAATGCTTCTTGGCGAACTAAAGTCGCACGCATACGTGTTAAACGCCCCTCATTTTCATGTGGATAGGCATGATATAAATAATTAGCAATGATCATCCCCAACAACGAATCGCCTAAAAACTCCAGACGTTCATAGTTATACTTATGACTCACCGAACGATGAGTCAAAGCTAACTGTAGCAATTCGGGCTGCTTAAATTGATAACCGATTCGACTGAGTAAGCGAGGATCACTTAGTTTGAACTGATGTTTTGTCAAAACTCTTCTCAAATGTTAAAACTAAATCAATATTTAGTAAGAAAGGTTTTCTTACTTCATATTTCTTTTTGACGATTAGACCAGACTCGTTAAACACTTCAGCAATTTCCTTAAAATGGAGATCACGAATATTGTTCATTTCCAGCCGTTGGTCCATCTGTGTCATAAACTTTTGGGGTGTGATATCAGCTGAGCTTTGTTGCATGAGCTCTGTAATCTGATTATTAATCACACGATCATCCCAATATGCTGGCCAAACTGCAAGTACGGCTTTCGCCGCAATTGCAAATATAACCACCCCAAATAAAATTGCTAAATACGAAGTACCCTGTTGTGCCTTACGCATTTTTGTTTTTCCTAATGGTTGTTTTTAATCTATTTTTCCATTTCGGTTAAAGCTTGGCAGGTGGAAACCAGGTTCTTTATGCATCCAGACATAGAAAGCTCGGCCTGTTAAATTTTCTTCAGGAACGAACCCCCAGAAACGACTGTCAGCACTTTGATCACGGTTGTCCCCCATTGCAAAGTAATGTCCTTTCGGAACAGTTACTTCCCAATATAAACCGTCTTGGTTTGAATATTTGCCATTATCAACATAGTTGATAAATGGTGCCTGACGCGCAACGTTTACACCTTCGAGTTCACGCATCGTAAAGGTATGATCACCAATTGTTTCTTTATGATAAATAGACGTTGGTGTATCTAAAGCATCTTTTTCACGACTAAATTGTGTTAGTACTTTAGGAATTTTCTGACCATTAATAATCAATTGTCCATGATCGTAAACAATATGGTCACCTGGTAAACCAATTACACGCTTAATATAACTAATGGTTGGTTGAGGTGGGTAACGGAATACGATGACATCACCACGTTTCGGCTCACCTACATCAATGACTTTTTTATTTACGATAGGTAAACGCACACCATAGTCGAATTTATTAACTAAGATAAAATCGCCAGTCTCTAAAGTTGGAACCATAGAGTCTGATGGAATATTAAATGGTTCATAAAGAAATGAGCGAAGTACAAGCACAATAGCTAAAACTGGCCAAAAGTCATAGGCCCATGTAATAACAAAATTTTCGTTCTCTCGCCCTTTATTTGCACGCTGTTTAAAAACAAGCTTATCTAGCAACCACACTGCAAATAAAATCAGCGTAACTGGAACAAGAATTAAATTAAAATCAAAATCCACATGACCTCACTCGCAGCCTAGCTGCTTGCTTTATGGCTGGGAGAATATAAGTTCATCCCAGCCCTTTCTTTTATCTTTCTACTTTCAAAACAGCTAAGAACGCTTCTTGTGGAATTTCTACACTACCCACTTGTTTCATACGTTTCTTACCTTCTTTTTGTTTAGAAAGTAATTTCTTCTTACGAGACACGTCACCGCCATAACATTTTGCTAGAACGTTTTTACGCATCGCCTTAACAGTCGAACGAGCAATAATTTGAGCACCAATAGCAGCCTGAATTGCAACATCAAACATTTGACGTGGAATCAAATCTTTCATTTTTTCAACTAAAGCAATACCACGATGGCGAGCATCATTACGGTGACAAATCATAGCCAAGGCATCCACCTTTTCACTATTAATTAATACATCAACCTTAACTAAAGATGAACTTTCGAAACGTACGAAGTTATAGTCTAGCGATGCAAAACCACGTGAACATGATTTAAGCTTGTCAAAGAAATCCATCACAACTTCAGCCATTGGAATTTCAAAAGTAATCGAAACTTGATTACCTAAGAATTTCATGTCTTTTTGTACACCACGACGCTCAATACATAAGGTCATGACATTACCTAAGTATTCTTGCGGCACAAGAATATGACACTCAGCAATTGGCTCACGTAAATCTTCAACAACTGAACCATCAGGCATTTTAGACGGACTGTCGATATAGATCGTATCGCCTTTTTTGGTAACGGCTTCATAGACTACTGTTGGTGCAGAGCTAATCAAATCGAGATCATACTCACGCTCTAAACGCTCTTGTACGATTTCCATATGCAACATGCCTAAGAAACCACAGCGGAAACCGAAACCAAGTGCATCTGAACTTTCAGGTTCAAAGAACAAAGCAGAATCGTTAATTTGTAATTTCTGTAATGCTTCGCGGAATGGTTCAAAGTCGCTTGAATCGATTGGGAAAAGACCCGCATAAACCTGTGGTTTAACCTTTTTAAAACCAGGTAAAGTTGCAACATCTGGTGTAGACGCAAGCGTAATAGTATCACCTACTGGTGCACCAAAAATGTCTTTAATACCAGCAATAACAAATCCTACTTCGCCAGCTTCAAGAATATCGGTTTCAGTATGTTTAGGGTTAAATACACCTACAGAAGTTACCGGATGAGTTTGTCCTGTCGACTTAACCAACATTTTATCGCCCTTACGGATACGACCTTCTTTAATGCGGACAAGAGAGACTACACCTAAGTAGTTATCAAACCATGAATCGATGATTAACGCTTGAAGTGGAGCTTCACGATCACCTTCTGGCGCTGGAATAACATCGACTAAACGTTCTAATACACCTTCAACGCCCAAACCTGTTTTTGCTGAACAAGTTGGCGCATCCGTCGCTTCAATCCCGATAATTTCTTCAATTTCATGAATTACACGTTCAGGTTCAGCCTGCGGTAAATCAATCTTATTTAAAATAGGAAGAACTTCGAGGCCTTGTTCAATCGCGGTATAACAGTTTGCAACTGATTGAGCTTCTACGCCTTGCGCCGCATCTACGACCAATAACGCGCCTTCACACGCTGCTAATGAACGCGATACTTCATACGAGAAGTCAACGTGCCCCGGGGTATCAATAAAGTTAAGCTGATATTCTTGCCCATTTGGATGGGTGTAATACAATGTCACAGACGCTGCTTTAATGGTAATCCCACGTTCGCGCTCAAGCTCCATTGAGTCCAAGACCTGAGCTTGCATCTCACGATCTTGTAAGCCACCGCACATCTGAATAAAACGGTCAGCCAAAGTAGACTTACCATGATCGATATGAGCGATAATCGAGAAATTTCGGATATTTTTGATATCAACTGATTTTTTAGCTTGCGCCATGGGCTACCTTGAGAAAATATAAAGTGCTATGTAGCTTGTTTTAATACATAGCCAAAGCGGTTTAACAAATTGCGAGAGATTATAGCAGATGGATATTTTAAAGTATCCAAAATAATCATGAGCTTTGTACTTATGTTCTAAAAAATGACAATTCAAAACACATGTAATACTTCCGACTATCGAGCATACGAAATAGTAAAATCTAAAGGATTTATACTTGAGTCAAGTGGCTTATAGGCTTGTGTAAAAGTCGGTGACATACGTTTTGGTCGGCCAGATTCAATTTCAATACATGCCCATTTGGTATTCCCAACAAATAAGACAGCCTGATCAGAAGGGCGAAAAAAAACATACTGGCGAAATGAATAAAGTGCATTGATATCATCGAGCCATGTCCGTAGTACGATTTCTTCGCCTTCAAACGCAGCTTTACGGTATTGTACATGATGCTCAACAGCAACCATTGCATGTTTAAGCTCAAGATATTTGGTTACGCCTACTCCTAATGTTTCAACATGAGCAGCTGCAACATCTTGCATCCATTGGACATACATTACATTGTTAACATGGCCCAAAGCATCAATATGCTGTGGCTGAACCTGAATATGTAAATCGAAAATACTGCTCACAAAACACCCACTTTAATTATTAAATCTAAAGCTACATTCAAATTAGCTAGATCACATTATGCCGAATCCAAATAATAAAAAACCACCCATTTTCAGGGTGGCTCATTTTTATGTCATATTACTGGATGCGCAAACCAAGCATTGCTCGTTGGCCTTGACGAATAATCCCAACCCGAGCAACCGTATTTTTTTGTAAGCTAGAAACAACTTTAGCAAAATCTTGGCTATTCAAAATTTGAGTATTATTAACCTGAACAATTACATCACCAGGAATGATATTTGACAATGATGCTAGCCCACCACGGCGAACATCTTGAACATAAATACCACCTTTCACGCTTAACGCATTTTTCTCTGGTTCAGCCAAATCACGAATACTCATGCCTAATACTGGACCTTTAGAAGTAGAAGCCTGAGTACCTGTAGCAGGTGTTTCATCTGGTGCAGTTGCCAGAGTTGCCGAAATATTACGAGTTTTATCATCGCGTAATACTTCAAACTGAACTGTTTGGTTTGGCTGTACTTTGTTTAAGGCATAGAGCAAATCACTTGTACGAAGTACAGAAGCACCATTAAGTTTTAAAATCACATCGCCAGCTCTAAGTCCTGCTTTTTGAGCAGGTGAATTTGGCGTAACTTGTGTGATAAGAGCACCTTCTGGTTTAGGCAGTTTGTAAGCATCGGCAAGGTTACGGTCAATATCTTGCATCATAACGCCTAGGTATGAACGAGTAACTTTGCCTTTTGTTTTAAGCTGTTCGGCTACATCCATCGCTACATCGATTGGAATAGAGAAAGACAAGCCCATATAACCGCCAGTACCACTAAAGATACGTGAGTTCACCCCGACAACTTCACCATTTTGGTTAAACAATGGACCACCTGAGTTACCAGGGTTTAAAGCTACATCGGTTTGAATAAATGGTACAGAGGTTTCACCGCTCATGTTACGTGATTTAGCGCTGACAATACCTGCTGAAGCAGAGTAGTCAAAACCAAATGGCGAACCAATCGCTAAAACAGGCTCGCCCACTCGTAAACGGTCAACATTTCCTACTTTTAAAGCAGGATAATTATTTCCATTCACTTTTAATAAGGCAACATCGGTACGTTCATCACTACCAACAACAGTTGCATCAATCTCACGACGGTCATTTAAAGTAATACTAATGCGGGAAGCATTTTCAATCACGTGATGGTTCGTAAGTAAGTAACCATCTTTACTAATAAAGAATGCACTACCGTATGCAGTTTTTTCTTGAGGACCTTGTTGCTGTGGAATGATGACCTGATTACCAAAGAAACGTTTTAAAATTTCAGGAACTTGCTGCTGTAACAGTTCATCCTGCGTCATTTTTTTTACAACGTTTACACTCACCACAGCCGGACTAACTTGTTCAACGAGGTTTGAAAAATCAACAGCAGCGTTTGCTTGAACAGCAGCAACTGTAAATACCGCTGCATACATTCCTTGTTGTAAATAGCGAGATTTCATTCGGTGCTCACCCACAATTGGTCTACGAGAATAAGAATAAAACTGTTGTATCACAACGCTTTGGAATTGTGCGTAACAATATGTTTATTTGTAAGGCATCCTCATCACGTTTATTTTACACATTGCAATTTTTTAAGCTAATTGCAATTTTTCTGTGACTTAGAGCGCTTAAGCTCTTGCCTTTTTAGGTAAAAAGGGGTGTCATTAGCGGACGTTTTAAATTGATGCGAATGGACATGCCTAATCAACAGACAATTCACCACTTTGACGTGATTATTGTGGGCAGTGGCGGTGCTGGTTTAAGCTTAGCTTTATCGTTACCAAGTCATTTTAATATTGCAGTTTTAGCCAAAGCTGCTTTAACTGAAGCAAGTACCTTCTATGCACAAGGTGGTGTTGCTGCAGTTCTTGATGAAACTGACTCTATTCAACAACATATTAATGACACTATGATTGCAGGTGCTCATTTATGTGAAATAGATGCAGTACAGCATACTGTAGAAGGTGGTCGTCCTTCTGTTGATTTTCTTTTAAAGCAAGGCGTGCAGTTCACCTTAGATGAAGATGAACAGCTTCATTTAACTCGTGAGGGCGGTCACTCACAGCGCCGTATTATCCATTCTGCTGATGCAACAGGCAAAGCTATTTCAACTACATTGGTTGAACGAGCGAAAGAACGCAAGAATATTACAATTTTTGAAAATTACATTGCGATTGATTTAATTACGTCGCATAAGTTGGGTCATATAGATCAAGCGAATCGTGCTATTGGTTTATATGCATTAGATGAAAAAACAGAAAAAGTTCATACTTTCCTTGCTCCATTTACCGCACTTGCTTGCGGTGGTGCGATGAAAGCTTATCTTTATACATCTAATCCAGATATTGCTACAGGTGATGGTATTGCTATGGCTTACCGCGCAGGTTGCCGTGTAGCCAATATGGAATTTAACCAGTTTCATCCAACCTGCCTATATCATCCGCAAGCACGTTCTTTCTTAATTACTGAAGCGATGCGTGGTGAAGGTGCTTATTTACGCCTGCCAGACGGCGAACGTTTTATGCTACGTTTCGATGATCGTGCAGAGTTGGCTCCTCGCGATATTGTGGCACGTACCATTGACCACGAAATCAAGCGTCTCGGTATTCGTCATGTCTGGTTAGACATTACCCACAAATCACCTGAGTTTATTAAAGAGCACTTCCCTACACTCTATGCAAGATTGCTTGAGCTAGGTATCGACATCACTAAAGACATGATCCCGGTGGTGCCGGCTGCACATTATACATGTGGTGGTGTTGTAGTTGATTCCAACAGCCAGACCGATATTGAAGGTCTATATGCAATTGGTGAAACCTCTTATACAGGCTTACATGGTGCAAACCGTATGGCAAGTAACTCGTTACTTGAGTGCTTTGTTTACGGTATGAGTGCAGCAAAAGACATCGAAAATAAATTTGATGAAAACTTCAAATTACCAGAAGTACCAACTTGGGATGATTCACAAGTAACCAACCCAGATGAAGATGTGGTTATTTTACAAAACTGGGATGAGTTACGTTCAACCATGTGGAACTATGTTGGTATTGTCAGAACCACAAAACGTTTAGAACGTGCTTTACACCGTATTGAGATGTTAAAGCGTGAAATCACTGAGTATTATCAAGACTACCGTGTCAGCAAAAACCTGATTGAACTGCGTAACCTTGTTTTAGTATCTGAAATGATTGTGCGCTGTGCCATGCAACGTAAAGAATCGCGTGGCCTACATTACACTCTAGATTATCCTGAAACTTCGAGTGAGATTCGTAAAACGGTACTAACGCCTCCAAACTTTGCAGTAGAGCAGCCCTTGGTTAATACTGACATTTAGGCTATTTTTCTACAAAAAAGCACAGCTCTGGCTGTGCTTTTTATTTAGTTTTATATTTGTGGTCTTGGTGGAATTGAATAAGTCGCGGTCACATGCGCTACTGGTTCTTCTAGCCCAACTGAATAAATCCAGACCTCACCCACGACTAAGCTTTTTCCTACTTTCATAAGCTTACATTCACTACGTAAGTCTTTATCACCTGCAGGTTTTCTTAGAAAATTAATATTAAAATTCGTCGTTACCGCCAAACCCACAATTCCAATTTCACCGAGTATTGCAATATACAAAGCAAAATCTGCCAAAGTCATCATGGTTGGACCAGATATGGTACCGCCTGGGCGTTGATGTCTTTGATCTACATGATAATAAACGACAGCAGCTCTAGGTGTAACTGATTCAATCGTGCAATGTTCAAGACTTGGGGGAAATTCCTTTTCAAGAAACGCTATGATTTCTTCTTTTGAACTTTTCATCCTTATTTTTCTTCAATTTTAGAACAGTATTCAAAATAGCATAAAATACTGTTCAATATGTTCTATGATCTTTTTAAGCAGATTTGTCGTCATTTTTAACCACTCCCACAGAACTGAGAGTGGCTTTTATTATTTATCCTAAGTATTGCAAGGCTTGCTCAAATACCTGTTCAGGACTTTGCGTAGCATCTAAACGTTTAATACGTTCTGGTTCAGATTTCCATAAAGTCTCATAACCTTCGCGAACTTTAGTAAAGAAGCTTAACTTTTCTTGCTCGAAACGGTCTAAAGCTCCACGCTCACGTGCACGATTCATACCGAGTTCAATCGGTGCATCTAACCAGAAAGTCACCTCTGGCATACGTGAAACAAAATTCTGATTTAAAAGCTGTAATTTTTCTTGGCTTAAACCACGACCAGAACATTGGTAAGCAAAGCTGGCATCTGTGAAACGATCACTTAAAACAATTTTGTTAGAGGCTAAAGCCGGCAAAATCACTTGTTGTAAGTGTTGAGCACGTGCCGCATAAATTAAGAGTAGCTCAGTATCATGACTCATATTTTCATCATGATTTACCGCTAAAAGCATCGAACGTATCTGTTCTGCGAGCGGTGTACCACCTGGCTCGCGAGTTAAAACAACTTGTTTACCTTGCTTTTCAAAATGCTGATGAATTTTTCGAATGAGTGTAGTTTTACCTACCCCTTCCGTGCCTTCAAAGCTAATAAACATCTCTTTTCCTTATTTCTTCGATCTCAACACGGATAAGTACTCTTGCACCGCTTGATTATGAGCCTGTAAATCTGCTGTAAATTTATGGCCACCATTACCAGTTGCCACAAAATAAATATTATTTGAGTCATCTGGATGTAGTGCTGCTTCAATTGCTTTTTGACTAGGCAAAGCAATTGGTGTTGGCGGTAGGCCGTTAATTGTATAGGTATTATATGCGGTTGGTGTACGTAAGTCTTCGCGACTGATCTTACCCTTATAGTTATCACCCATTCCATAAATCACGGTTGGGTCAGTTTGTAAACGCATACCAATTTTCAAACGGCGTACAAATACACCAGATACTTGCTCAAGCTCACTATCTATACTTGTTTCTTTTTCAACAATTGAAGCCATAATTAAAGCTTCATACTTATCTTTATAGGGTAAGTTTGGTGCGCGATTTGCCCAAGCAGTATCTAAAGCTTTCATTTGATGATGATATAAATCGGTGAGGATTTTTTTGTCAGTCTCACCCTTTGCGAAGAAATAAGTGTTAGGCGCAAATAAACCTTCCGGGTGATGATAAGGAATACCTAAAGCCTTCATAAGCTGGTCATCTGGTAAATCGAGTATTGTATTTTTTACATTTTTATCATTTTTGAGTGCAGTAATAAGCTGTTTAAAAGTCGTACCTTCAATCACCAAAATACGGTTCATCTGAGCATTATCAGCATTAGACAACATCTCCAATACTTGTCCTACGCTCATTCCCTGTTCGATTTCATACACACCAGCTTTCATGCTGTCATGAATCATAAACTTTTGATAAAGCTTAAGTACAATTGGGAAATGGATTTTATTTTCTTTGGCTAAACGATCAATAAAACCAGAATAGGTCTCACCTGATGTGATCGATAGCATCTGCTTTTTCCCTTCAACAGGATAAGCTTTAAATAAACTTGACCACAAAATAGCAAAAATAGAAATTAAAACGATAAAAAAGCCAATCAGCACCAACTTTTTAGGAAAATGAGATGCTGTTTTCTTGCCCTTTTTTTTAGCATTTTTTGCTTTCGCGTTCACAGGTGGCTTCGGCATATTAATGAATCTGATTCAAGTTAAGATTATGAAATAAATTTAGGCACGCCTGTGAATCTAGAGTTTGTTCACCGATTTGAGTAACCACTCGCATTGGATGTAAAGCATTACAAAAGAATAGACTCTGTATTTGTGGCACTTCATCTAATTCAATTATTCTGACTTCGCAGGCAATTCCATGGTGCTGCATACGTGCCAAAATTTCTGCACGCATCACACCGTGGACGCCATTATAGCGAAGTTCCGGTGTAATCCATCTATCATTTAAACGAATAAAACAATTACTGCTTACCCCTTCAACAATATAACCTTGTACATCAGATACTAATGCTTCTGCCCACCCTTGTTGATCTGCTTCTTTTTTTAGCAATACCTGTTCTAGACGGTTTAAAGATTTAAGTCCAACTAGACTCGGCATGGTTAAACCCAAGGCCTGATTTAAAACCCCGCACTGTATAAAGTCGGGTTGGAATTGCTCCAGTGCTTTTGGATAAAACCAGACATAAATATCTGCCTCATGCTTTGGTAAAGTATAACCACGATCACCTTCACCGCGGCTAATCACAATTTTTAAAGTGCCGTTGAGCACAAGGTTTTGTTGGTATAAATGCTGCAAACTCTGTTCAATTAATTCAAAATTTGCAATTAAAGCTAGTTTTTGACAAGCAAGTTTTAGACGTTCCCAGTGACGAGCTTTTAGCTCTATCTCATTCTGAAAAACACGAATTGTGCTAAAGCAACCATCTCCATAATGAAATGCTCGGTCTAGTAACGGAATGGTTTCAACAGGTTGTCCATTTTTAAAACACCACATGTTTAATCCGTCCTTATTTAAAAACCACTCAACAATACAACACCATTCATTTAATTAATAAACGACTGATTTTTAAAAATTATACCGATTTAGTTTGTACTTTTGAAACTTGTTATATATCAAGATTTAAGAATAGTTTATCCATTTTTATTATTTCTATTTTTTTCATATTAAATTCGTTTTTTATTATTTTTTTAGAATAAAGACTAGCGCTATTCTGCGTTCATGTTTTGAACATTTCGTATTTTTGAGGGGTTATCTCATGCGTTTTTCTCAATTAAAAGTTGGGGTTATTGCTGCGCTTCTTTCTGTTTCATCATTTGCAGCGCAAGAGTTTTTAAACGTTTCTTACGATCCTACTCGTGAGTTATATACAGACTTTAATAAACAGTTTGGTACTTACTGGAAGCAGCGTACTGGTCAAGATATTCAGTTTAAGCAATCACACGGCGGTTCTGGTAAACAGGCTCGTGCAGTAATTGATGGCTTAAATGCTGACGTTGTGACATTAGCACTTGCAGCTGATATTGACGAAATTGCTGAAAAAGCAAAATTACTTCCAACTGATTGGCAAAAGAAGTTGCCACAAAACTCTACACCATACACATCAACAATCGTGTTTTTGGTACGTAAGGGTAACCCTAAACAAATTAAAGACTGGGGTGACTTAATCAAACCAGGTGTAGAAATTATTACACCAAACCCAAAAACTTCTGGTGGTGCTCGTTGGAACTATCTTGCAGCTTGGGCTTGGGCAAAACATCAACCAGGTGGTAACGATGCTAAAGCACAAGAATATGTCCGCCAAATTTATAAGCACACTAAAGTTTTAGACTCAGGTGCACGCGGTGCAACAACAACTTTTGCTGAACGTGGCATTGGTGACGTATTGCTTGCTTGGGAAAACGAAGCTCATTTAGCTGTTCGCGAACAGCCAGGCAAGTTTGAAATTATTACCCCATCTCTATCTATTTTAGCTGAACCACCAGTTGCTGTTGTTGAGAAAAACGCTGCCAAAAAAGGCAATCTCACCATCGCGAAAGGTTACCTCAACTACCTGTACTCACCTGCTGGCCAAGAAATTGCAGCACGTAACTTCTACCGTCCGCGTAATGCAGCTGTACTCAAAAAATACAGCAATATATTTAAACCATTGAAACTCGTGACAATTGATAAAGAGTTTGGCGGTTGGACAAAAGTACAAAAACAACACTTTGATAATGGTGGTGTTTTCGATCAAATCGTGAAAATCAATAGTGCAGAGAAGTAATTCTTTGTACTAACGATAAGGAGAACAGACATGACTCACTCTGTAATTGTCCCAGGTGTAGGTGGAAGTGAACATCAACATTGGCAATCTTGGTTGCAGCGTCAACTCGTGTCTAGTTCTCGTGTTGAGCAAAAAAACTGGGATAGACCCGTATTAAGTGAATGGATTGAGCAATTTGTTAAAACAGTTCAATCAGTACAAGCACCCGTACAAATCGTTGCGCATAGTTTCGGTTGCTTAACCAGTGTTGCTGCTTTGGCTGAGCATCCTGATTTACAACTTCAAGTTAAAAAATTAATTTTGGTTGCTCCTGCAAATCCAGCACGTTTTGGTGAAGCAGGTTTTGCTCGCCATAGCCTGACTGACTACAAAGATTATTTTCATCAGTTAAAAATTAATGTGCCTACAACACTACTGATTAGTGAAAATGATCCTTGGCTAGATTTTTTCGATGCTTTACAACTTGCTAAAGCTTGGCGATTAGACCCGATTAATCTTGGACAAGTTGGGCATATTAATGTTGCGTCTGGTTTTGGCCCATTTCCTGACTTACTGAACTATCTACTTCCTGAAGACTCGATGTGTAGCCACTCATCTATTGATCCGGTAAAGACACATTTCTCTTTGAAATTTGCTTAATACCCAGCTTTATACCGCGCCGTTTATCTTTATTTATTCGCTTACTGGTTTCAGCAGGCTTTTCTCTTTGAGGAAATATCATGTCGCAGCGATCCCGAGTGCTGCCTGGGTTTGGTCTATCATTGGGCTTCACCCTCGCCTACGTTTCTTTTATTGTGCTTATTCCATTAGCCGCAGTCTTTATCAAATCATTTGGAATCGGATGGGACGGACTATGGGAAATTTTAACCTCTGAACGTATTTTAAAATCGCTTCAACTCAGCTTTAGTTCAGCTTTAATTGCGGCGTTTATTAATGTTGTTTTCGGACTACTTTTAGCTTGGTGCCTTGTCCGTTATAACTTTCCCGGAAAACGTCTAGTTGATGCTTTAGTAGACTTACCTTTTGCACTACCAACGGCAGTCGCAGGTATTGCACTCACTTCGCTTTATGCTCCTACTGGCTGGATTGGTCAATATTTAGAACCACTTGGTATTCATGTTGCTTATACCCCTATCGGGATTACGCTAGCTTTAGTATTTATTGGTATTCCTTTTATTGTTCGAACTGTTCAACCGGTATTAAGCGATATCGAAACGGAGCTTGAGGAAGCTGCTTCTGCACTTGGGGCAAATCGCTGGCAGACCATTACTAAAATTATTTTGCCCATATTACTCCCTGCTCTATTTACAGGCTTTGCTTTAGCATTTGCCCGTGGCGTGGGTGAATATGGTTCTGTAATTTTCATTGCAGGAAACCAGCCGTTTAAAACAGAAATTGCTCCGCTCATGATCATTTCGCGCCTTGAAGAATATGACTATGCAGGTGCAACGACTATTGCAGCAGTAATGTTGGTTCTCTCTTTCATTATTTTATTTGTCATTAACTTACTTCAAGCATGGGCAAACCGTCGTACAGGGAGAAATATCACATGAACCTACATACCGACAGCAATGCACTTGCCTTGAAATTGCAATCTCGTGATGCGACACGTGAACCAACTTGGGTACGTTATACGCTCATTACAATTGCGCTGATCTTTTTCCTTAGCTGTCTGATGTTGCCTCTTATTCTGGTTTTTGTTGAAGCATTTAAACAAGGCCTTGAAGTCTATGTTCAGGCTTTGATTGATCCAGATACCCTGTCAGCAGTGAAACTAACACTATTAACCGCAGCAATTGCCGTTCCGATTAATGTGATTTTTGGTGTTGCGGCAGCATGGGCTGTTTCTAAGTTCCAGTTTAAAGGCAAAGCAGTTTTAACCACCATTATTGATATGCCCTTTTCAGTTTCACCTGTTATTGCAGGTTTAATGATTGTACTGATTTTTGGTGCTCAAGGTTGGTTAGGCGGCTGGCTAATGGATCATGACATTAAGATTTTATATGCCGTACCTGCAATTGTTTTAGCGACCATTTTTATTACCGTTCCTTTTGTTGCACGTGAGTTAATTCCTCTTATGGAAGCGCAAGGAACAGAGGAAGAAGAAGCAGCTATTGTACTCGGTGCATCAGGTTGGCAAACCTTTTGGAAAGTCACTCTGCCTAACATTAAGTGGGGTCTGATTTACGGTGTGATTTTGTGTAATGCCCGCGCAATGGGTGAGTTTGGCGCAGTATCGGTAGTTTCGGGACACATCCGTGGTGAAACCAATACTCTGCCACTGCATGTTGAAATTTTATATAACGAGTACACCTTCAGCGCAGCCTTTGCCGTGTCCTCATTGCTTGCTTTCTTAGCCTTATTAACACTGGTATTGAAAACTTGGTTAGAACTACATCAAGACAAACCAGAACCGCATTCAACTGATTCGTAAGGAATGAAATCATGAGTATTCAAGTTAAGAATATTGAAAAACACTTTGGTGCATTCCATGCGCTTAAAAATATTTCCCTAGACTTTCCAGAGGGCGAGCTGGTTGCGCTACTCGGACCATCTGGCTGCGGTAAAACCACACTACTTCGTATTATTGCCGGCTTAGAATCGGCCGATGGCGGTCAAGTATTACTTGAAGGCGAAGATGCAACTAATGTCCATGTTCGCGAACGTCAAGTTGGCTTTGTATTTCAGCACTATGCTTTATTCCGTCATATGACTGTATTTGACAATATTGCTTTTGGTTTACGTGTTCGCCCTCGTGCGACACGTCCTTCGGAAGCTGAGATTAAAAAACGTGTTACTCGTCTGCTTGACCTAGTTCAACTGGGCTTTTTAGCAGACCGCTACCCTGCTCAGCTTTCTGGTGGTCAACGTCAACGTATTGCCTTAGCGCGAGCACTCGCTGTAGAGCCTCGTGTGCTATTGCTTGATGAACCATTTGGTGCACTTGATGCCAAAGTCCGTAAAGAACTACGCCGCTGGTTACGTAACTTGCATGACGAATTACATATCACTTCAATTTTCGTAACCCATGATCAAGAAGAAGCACTTGAGGTAGCTGATCAAATTATTGTGATGAATAAAGGTAACGTCGAACAAATTGGTTCGCCGCGTGAAGTTTACGAGAACCCTGCCACACCATTCGTATTTGATTTCTTAGGTCAAGCAAACCGTTTTGAAGGCGAACATGCTGGCGGTATTATCCGTATTGGCAATGATCGTATCGAATTACCGACTACAGTTCAGGCACCGCAAGGAAAAGTGATTGCTTTTGCCCGTCCGGATGAGTTACATATTCATTCGCAACCACAGGCAAATACAATTGAAGCAACTTTTGTACGTGAAGTCTGGATTGCTGGAAAAGTAGTGGCGGAATTACAAGATCGTAATGGACGTTTAATTGAGATTGCTTTGAGCAGTGAAGCTGCAAAACAACATGCATTTAAACCGAATCAAACTGTTTGGGTGAGTGCATCTCAACTTCACCTATTTGCAGATCAAGTTGCTTAAGGAATTATTTGGTGAGGAGCCATCTCGCGGAATTTAAAGCCGTTCCTCACCTCTTTCGAGGAAAAGTGTAAATGAACTTTCAACAATTAAGAATTATCCGAGAAACAGTACGCCAAAACTTTAATTTAACGGAAGCATCTGCCGCGTTATATACCTCTCAATCAGGTGTAAGTAAACATATTAAAGATTTAGAAGATGAGTTAGGTGTACAACTTTTCGTTCGTAAAGGTAAACGTTTACTTGGTTTAACCGAACCAGGCCAATCGCTACTTAGCATTGTGGAGCGTATGCTTGTAGATGCAGAAAATATTAAACGTCTTGCCGATGACTTTAATAAAGTGGACGAAGGTACTTTAACGATTGCGACAACGCATACTCAAGCACGTTATGTACTACCACCGATCGTCAATCAATTTAAAAAGCTGTTCCCTAAAGTACATTTGATTTTGCAACAAGCCAGTCCTGTCGAAATTGCAGAAATGCTTTTACAAGGTGAAGCTGATATTGGTATTGCGACAGAATCTTTAACAACTGAAGAAAATTTAGCAAGTATTCCATACTATCAGTGGCAGCACAGTATTATTACTCCGCAAGATCATCCACTTGCAAAGCTCGATAAAATCGATCTTGATGCTTTATCTGAATATCCATTGATTACTTATCACGGTGGTTTTACAGGTCGCTCTAAAATTGATAAAGCATTTGAAGATGCTCAAATTGATGCAGATATCGTAATGTCTGCTCTTGATGCCGATGTTATCAAAACTTACGTTGAACTCGGCATGGGCGTCGGAATTGTCAATGATGTCGCTTACGATGCAGAACGTGACTATCGTTTAAAACAAATTAAAACTAATATCTTTGGTGTCAACACTACATGGATTGCTGTTCGCAAAGGCCATTTATTACGTGGTTATGGTTATGAGTTTATTTCTTTATGCTCACCTGATGCTGACATTAAAGCATTGAAAAAAATTGCCTATCCAGATGAGTAAAGTTTAAGAACAAAATAAAAGAGCTACTTAGGTAGCTCTTTTATTTTTAGATATAAAAAAACGAGCCGAAGCTCGTTTTTTTACTATTTATTACCAGTAGAAGTTTACACCAACTTTACCAACTGGCAACCATTTGTATTTATCATCGTTAGCAATTTTACGTTCTTGATCATCTAAGGTTTGCCCTAGAGTACGCCCATCACTACCAATCAATGCATCATTATTTGAAGCTAAACTTACTTTAGGATTACCACTATAATAAGCACCTACCTCACCAAATACACCCCAATTTTTACTGAATTTTGGAGCAAAACCAAAACCAATATATGGAGCAATATCATTATCATATTTTAAATTACCGGCAATACTCACTCCGTTAGCACCACCATTAAAACGGTTTCCATCAATTTCAACGGAAGCGTTTGTACCTACATTTTTTGTTAAATCATATTGGTTATCAACATAAGCTGCACCTGCAGCTACATATAAACCTTGAGCCCATGGATTCGTACTAGCACCCCAAGGGCGAATTTCAGCATTCAGATATGCTAATTTATTGTCCATATCCATATCATACTTGGTACCATTGATTGATAAATCATCAGACCAAGAAATGTCACCGCCGTTATAACCCAATGCTAAACCTACATATGGGTTTGCTTGCCATAACAAAGCACCACCGTAACCTGTAGTACCTACTTCAGCACGAGCGCCTACTGGAATTAATTGGTTTTTATCGAATGCATAGCTGTCATGAACAACAGCTTCATCTGCCATTGCAGCACCAGCAGCAAGTAAAGCTGTAGTTGTCACTAAAACACGTAATACTTTCATCGTTTTCTCCTCAAGAAAAGGCTCTGTTTTTAATTTATTCAGCTTGTGACAAAAATTATATTCAAGAGCATAGATTCTTTTTTATACAAAAACTGCTAGATTTCTGTTATTTTTTGATACAAATTGAGTTAAATTTTTATTTTCAAATCATTTTTGTGTAAAAAACACTTGATTATCTAATAAGCTTTTCCACTTTAACTCTCGCTTTAAACGTAACACGTTTTTTCAAAGATTCTTGTCACAAATTAGTGTAAAATCTTTAAAATTTTTTATGGAAGGAAGATCATGTCTCAGCTTTCTACGATCATTGAGCAAGCATTTGAAGACCGCACAAACTTTACTGCAGCAGATTGCTCAAGCGAAATTCGCCAAGCTGTTGAAGAAGCAATTGCTGGATTAGATAACGGTACACTTCGTGTTGCAGAGAAAATCAATGGTGAATGGGTTGTTCATCAATGGTTAAAAAAAGCTGTTTTATTATCATTTAAACTAAATGACAATAAACCAATCGAGTCATGTGATCTTCGTTTCTACGACAAAGTTGAAACTAAATTCTCTGGTTGGACTGAAGAGCAATTTAAAGCTGCGGGCGTTCGTGTTGTTCCTCCTGCTGTTGCTCGTCGTGGTAGCTTCCAAGCTAAAAATGTGGTGTTAATGCCATCTTATGTCAACATTGGTGCTTATGTAGATGAAGGTACAATGGTTGATACATGGGCAACTGTAGGTTCATGTGCTCAAATCGGTAAAAACGTTCACTTGTCTGGTGGTGTAGGTATTGGTGGTGTTTTAGAGCCATTACAAGCTAACCCAACCATTATTGAAGACAATTGCTTTATCGGTGCGCGTTCTGAAATCGTTGAAGGCGTTATTGTTGAAGAAGGTTCAGTCATTTCAATGGGCGTTTTTATTGGTCAATCAACCAAAATTTATGACCGTGAAACTGGCGAAATCCATTATGGCCGCGTTCCTGCTGGTTCAGTTGTTGTACCAGGTAACATTCCGTCTGCTGATGGTAAATACAGCTTATACGCTGCAATTATCGTGAAAAAAGTTGATGCGCAAACACGTGCAAAAACAAGTTTGAACGATTTGTTACGCGCTGACTAATTTCAGTTTGATCAAGCATCTCTACGGTCAACACTGATCGTAGAGATTTTATTTTTTATATAGTGTGGTATTTCTAGAATGGCTTCCTTACGTTCCTCTGCAATTCCTGTCTCTGACCCTGCGTCTGGTTTACGCATTACCGAGATTTTTTACTCGTTGCAGGGTGAAGCAAATGCCTCTGGTCTACCGACTGTATTTATTCGTCTCACAGGTTGCCCTTTACGTTGTAGTTATTGTGATACCACCTATTCTTTTGAAGGAGGTCAACGTTTATCACTAGAGCACATTATTGAAACGGCTGAAAAATATCAAACGCCTTATATTTGTGTGACTGGTGGCGAACCTCTAGCCCAGCCAAATTGCTTAATTTTATTACAACGTTTATGCGATGCCGGTTTTGATGTTTCTTTGGAAACCAGTGGCGCGCTCGATGTGTCAAAAGTAGACCCACGTGTTTCTAAAGTTCTTGATTTAAAAACTCCAACTTCTGGTGAAGAACATCGTAATCTCATCAGTAATCTTGACTACCTAACTTCACATGACCAAATCAAATTTGTGATTTGTAATCGTGAAGACTATGAGTGGTCAAAACAACAAGTTGAACAATATCAACTGCAGAACAAAGTCAGTACCGTTTGGTTCTCCCCTGCCTTTGCAGTTGAAAAAGGTGCTGTTGGCCTACCACGTTTAGCACGTGATCTGGCACAGTGGATACTGGACGATAAACTGCCTGTTCGTTTCCAGCTACAGTTACATAAACTGCTCTGGAACGATGAATCAGGTCGTTAATCATTCAATAAAACAAATCATTCCGAATATGGAGAAAAATATGCGCCCTCGTGCCATTGTTTTACTTTCAGGCGGCTTAGACTCAACCACTTGCCTAGCTTGGGCACAAGCGCGCTATGAATGTATCGCTATTAGTTTTATGTATGGTCAACGCTCAACCACTGAACTTGATGCAGCAAAAGCATTAGCGCAGCGCGCAGGCGTTGAACATCGTGTTATTAATATCGATTTAGCCAATTTAGGTGGATCTGCACTTACAGACCATAACATTGCTGTACCAGAACAATTACAAGAAGGCATTCCTGTAACTTATGTACCAGCACGTAACACAATTTTCCTCTCTTATGCCTTAGCAGCAGCAGAAGTTTTCAATGCTGAAGCGATTGTTATTGGTATCAATGCTGTTGATTATTCAGGATATCCTGATTGTCGCCCAGAATTTATTGATGCTTTTGCCAATATGGCTCGTTTAGCAACTAAAGCTGGCGTTGAAGGAAAACCACTTAAATTTGAAACACCCCTGTTACATTTATCCAAAGCGAATATTATACGTTTAGGGATTGAACATGGCGTAGACTATAGTCAAACGGTATCTTGCTATCAAGCAGATGCTCAAGGACGTGCGTGTGGCAAGTGTGACAGTTGCCGTTTGCGTAAAGAAGGCTTTATCGATGCTGGTGTTACCGATCCAACACGCTATATACCGCAATAAGTAGGTAAAATTTATGAAGTTGTTAAAATCAAATCTTATTCTTTCATCTTTATTCTCAGCAGCTGCACTTATGGCTGGTTCAGTTCATGCAGCTGATAACCCAGTTCAAGCAGCATATAAAAGCACTAACGTTAAAGGTGCATTAATCAACGTTTGTAAAGACCAAACTGCAAAAGGCGGTAAATTAAGCTCAGCTGAAGTTAGCAAATTCTGTAGCTGCCAAGTGGAAGCACAAGGTAAAGTGACTGAAGCACAAAAATGGGAAATCCAAAGCGCAATCAATGCGAAGAAAAGCCCAAGCTCTTTAGCTTTTGTACAACAACAAAACCGTGATCTTAAAGCATGTTTCGGTCCTCAGTTAACAACTAAGCTTGAAAAATTAACTGAAGAAGCGATGAAAGCAGCTCAACAACAAGCTCCTAAAAAATAAGCTTTTATTGCTTCAAATTAAGCCTGCATTTATGCAGGCTTTTTTTATAGCTCTGTTAAAATGACACTGACCTCATCATTCGAAATAAACCATGCAAGAACAATGGAAAACCAACGCACATAACAGACAGTCAATTGTCTCCTTTAGTGGAGGTAAAGACAGTTCTCTTGCACTGTATGATGCAATGCGAACTGGTAATGTAATTGGTTTAATCGTTATGCTGGAAGAACATGGCCAACGCTCCCGTTCCCATGCTATGCTACTTGATATTATTCGAGCACAAGCGAAAGCAATTGGCTTACCCGTGTTTATGGCTTCATCTAGCTGGAATGACTATGAAAGTAAATTCATTAACTTATTGAATGAAGCTAAACAAAAAGGTGCAGAAGTACTGGTTACAGGTGACTTAGATATGCCTAAACATGGTTGTTGGCATGATCGAGTCACTCAAATGGTTGGACTTAAACTAGGCATGCCACTTTGGCTACGCCCTCACCGTGAAGTTGTTGAAGAGTTTATTAAACTTGGATTTCAGAGCATCATTGTGACCGTAAACCTTAAACTCGGGATGAAGGTGGAAGATTTAGGTCAAATGTTATCGCTAGAGTATATACAGGAACTTGAAAACCGCGGAATTGATCCATGTGGTGAGGGCGGCGAATTTCATACCACTGTCATTGACGGCCCAATTTTTAACAAAGCTATTCCTGTAAGAAAACTCGATATTGTTTATCATGAAGAATATGCTTTTCTACCACTTGAATTAGATCGAATTTAACTTTTAAAGGATAAGAAATGTCTGAAAATATTCAACTGCCAAATCAGGTTTTCCCAACTACACACGGCGAAGTGAATTTGGCTGAAGTCGATAATGAATGGCTGATTATTTACTTCTACCCTAAAGACTCAACTCCTGGCTGTACCACACAAGCTGTCGGTTTTTCTTGTTTAAAAGACCAGTTTGATGCTTTGGGTGCTCGTATTTTTGGAGTATCACGTGACTCAGTAAAAGCCCACCAAAACTTTACAGAAAAACAGGCACTGACCATTGATCTCATTAGTGATAAAGAAGAAGTGCTTTGTAATCACTTTGATGTCATTAAAGAAAAGAATATGTATGGAAAAAAAGTAATGGGTATTGAGCGCTCTACTTTTATTTTCCATAACAAAACTTTAGTTAAAAGCTATCGCAAAGTAAAAGCTGCTGGACATGCAGAACAAGTTTTAGAAGACTTAAAAGCATTACAAACGGCTTAATAAGCTTGAGCAACAAAAAAGCGGGTTTAAGACTCGCTTTTTTACATGTACAAAAATTGCTCATATATTTTAATTTGGCGTATGATAAAAATATTAAAATAATTCGAACTCAAGCATTATTATGAATCTACTAAAAGTTTGTACTTTATTGCCTTGTAGCCTTGTTATTGCTGCTTGCTCCGTTAACTCATCAAGTACGCCTCCTACACTGAGCTCTTCTACACCACAAGTTCAAAAATCATCTATAGAAATAAACTGCCAAGATTTAAAAAACCCTGCCTATCAAAAAGCTATTCTTAGTACAATCAATCAAATTCGCCAGCAATCACGCCAATGTGGTCCGCAGTATTTTTCCGCAACCACGCCGCTGAGTTGGAATAATAATTTATATAAAGGTGCACTTTCTCATAGTGAAGATATGGCGACACATAACTTTCTTGGGCATGTTGGCTCGACTGGCCTCGATCTAAAGTCACGATTAAAACTTTACAATACGCTTAGTAACGCCAACGGTGAGAATGTCGCGAGTGGGCAGAAAACTTTAAATAAGGTAATGTCTAAATGGCTATCGAGTCCCCTACACTGTAGCAATTTAATGAATCCAAAATTCACAACTTACGCAATTGCTTGTGCTTCTGACCAAACAGGTAAACAAAAGAGCTATTGGACTCAACAATTTGGTACACGTTAAAAGGAAAAATGATGCAATCAGGTTCTATTACACCAATTTTAAGAATTTTTGATGTTGATTTAGCTCGATCATTTTACCTTGAGTTTTTAGGCTTTCAGCTCGATTGGCAACACCAGTTTAAAGACAACTTTCCACTGTATATACAGATTTCCAAAGATGATTGCATCATTCATTTATCTGAACATTTTGGAGATGCAAGTCCGCACAGCGCAATCCGTATTTATTGGGAATATATTTATGAGTTACATAGTGAACTCAGTCAAAAAGATTATAAATTTTCTAAACCTCAGGTTGAAAAAACAGATTGGGAAACGCTAGAACTCAGTATTACCGATCCTTTTTCCAACCGAATTATATTTTGGGCAGATGCTTAATCTATATTTAATTACTCAATTTCATCTAAGTTAGAGCGGTCATCTTGCTCAAAACGTTGTTGAAGTTGTTGGTAAGTACGTGTTTTTTTAAATTCATCTAAAAATTGAATAGTTCCAACAGGAAAAAATTCCGTTTGGATTTCACCACGATAATACGCCTCACGCATTGGTGTTGCTGAAATAGAGTCTTTTAAACTATCCAGCTCCACCATTACCCATTCTGGAAATAATCTTAAATAATAAGATGACTCATCTTTAAAGTGGCCAATTAAACCAACTTTTGAGTTCGGCTCTATCACGCCATTTACCAGTGATTTGACTTGTTTTACCCACTTCTCATCATTATAAACATCGACAACATGCACAAAACGAATACGCTTTTGGTCATCTAATGAAAAATTAGATAAAATCATTTGCTCTCGTTCAATCGCGAGAAACGGATTTTTAATATTACGTTCCATTTGGGCGGAACCTAATGCCAAAATCACATAACGGCTTTGTTGTAACGCGATTTCGATCGTTTGCATATGTGCCAAGTGAAATGGCTGAAAACGACCTATAAAAACGAGATAATCAAATGTATACATAATGAGTTTTTCACTTTTTATGAACTCACCAGTTACGCTTATTACAAAAAATATGCGCCATAATGAGAACTTAAAAATCAACAACGTGGTTTAAAGCAAGGATAGTACGATGACACTTAGCTGTATTCAACAACCTCATCAACATTTACAAGCAAATTTAGAAGGTGGCGTACTCACCTTAGCCATAAATCGCCCAGAAGCAAAAAATGCATTATATGGCGAACTTTATTTATGGATTGCCAAAGCACTTGATGAAGCTGACCAAAATAAAGATGTACGAGTAGTCGTTCTACGTGGTGCCGAACATGACTTTACCGCTGGTAATGACATGAAAGACTTTATGGGTTTTGTACAAAATCCAAATGCTGGCCCAGCAGGTCAAGTTCCTCCATTTGTACTCCTTAAATCTGCTGCCAGACTATCAAAGCCGCTTATTATTGCAGTAAAAGGCGTGGCAATTGGTATTGGCGTTACGATTTTATTACAGGCAGACTTAGTCTTTGCCGACAATACGGCCCTCTTCCAAATTCCTTTTGTTAGCCTTGGGCTTTCTCCTGAAGGTGGTGCAAGTCAATTATTAGTTAAACAAGCCGGTTATCACAAAGCAGCTGAACTACTGTTTACTGCGAAAAAGTTCAATGCAGAAACTGCTCTACAAGCTGGCTTAGTGAATGAAATCGTCGAAGATACTTATGCAACTGCTCAGGCAACTGCTCAACACTTAACAGCTTTACCACTTGCTTCATTAAAACAAACCAAAGCCTTAATGAAACATGATTTAGATCAGATTATTGAATGTATTGACCATGAAGCAGAAATCTTTATGCAACGCGTTCAATCTCCAGAAATGCTAGAAGCTGTGCAGGCATTTATGCAAAAACGTAAACCGGACTTTTCACAGTTTAATTAAAAATCAACTTCTATGATTTGAATAAACTCAAAGGCAGGCTCTTCGTAAGGATGGCTTGCCTTTAATGCTTTTGCTACTGCATTTGCCTTTTCTTCAAGCACAATCGTTTCAACACGCCATTCGTCAACTTGCTCAAGTTCACCTAGCTCTCCAATATAAGGATCAGCTCCTTTAACTGGCTTGAATTGCCCTATTCCTTTAACTTGCCAAGCACATTGTTCATAGTTCCCTATCCCACCTGCTCCAGCCGCAAATATAGACTCTTTAGTCGACTCAAGATGTGACTCAGGTACGTAATAAATCAGCTTTAACATGAATAGAATGACTCAAAACTAGTAAATTTGCTTTAAATCATACCCTTTAAGAAGACCACGAATCAAAGTCAGCTCATCATTGCTAGATAATTTGCTCCAATAAAAAGTATTTGTATGGCAAGCGCCAAGCCAAATAAGCGCCAACCTTTATCTCTTGTGTACATCGTTCTTATATGATTTTTGTTTTTCATCATTTTGATCTCCGATTTTTATCGTTGTTACAGAGAAAGCAAAAATTGAACCAACAGCAATCCAAGCATAAGGGGTTAAATACACTTATGTCTATACTCTTATAGATTTTCTTAAAGTCCTTAAAAAACGTATTTTCTTCCCTTTACTTTAAGTTTAAAGAAAATTTTTCTAATTCAGTGAGCTATCATTATTCTGAATCATTTTAAGCATTCGATTTCTTTAAATATCTGTTCTCATATACTGTCATCATAAATGCTAAACCACATAAAATGACAAAACCGCAAGTCATTGGAATTAATGTGCCGTTATATAATTGCCCAATAATAGAGGCAAGAATAAGTGACAATACAGACGAAGCTGCACCAATAATAGCTGATGCCATACCAGCTACATGTCCCATAGGTTCCATTGCAATCGCATTTAAATTACCGAATAAAGTTCCAAATAATAAGAACAGAATGCAGGCATAAAGCATGAACATCCAAAATGCTACAGTCACACCTATAAGTTGAATCCCTAAGAAAATGACTGAAATTAAGCAAAGACCGAGAAATCCATAAATACAGATTGGACGCATACCAAATTTCATGACAATTTTAGAATTGGTAAATGAAGCAATGCCCATTACACCAGCAAGCACAGCAAAATAAGCACTAAATTCTTGCCCAGTTTTACCAAACTGCTGCATAAAAATTTGCTGAGAAGTTCCTAAGTAACCAATAAATCCACCAAAACAAAAGCCCGCACATAACAAATAGCTCATGGTGGTTTTATTACTCACTACTTCTTTAAAGCCCTCTTGAAATGCTTGTAAACGCATAGGTAAACGGTTTTCAAGAAGTAGTGTCTCTTCTAATCGTAGAGCGACCCATGCCCCAACGACTAGTGCATACGCCATGTATAAAACAAAAATATCACGCCAACCAAAGAAATGAATAATAAGCTGCCCCAGACTTGGTGCAATCGCAGGTGCAACCATAAAGACCATCATGATTAAAGACATGATACGGGCCATTTGAGCACCGCTGTATTTATCTCTAACAATTGAAATAGAAGCAACATAAGGCCCAGAAACCCCAATACCTTGAATGAAGCGTCCTACTAAAAACCATTCAAAACTTTGTGTGGTAAAGCACAATAAACTTCCCAAAAAGTAAATGATGATACCGGTAAATAAAATGCGCTTACGGCCGATTGCATCGGATAGCGGTCCCGCTATAAGCTGACCTATTGTCATACCGGAAAAAATACCAATGATGACCCACTGTGTCTGATTATTATTTTTTAATTCAAAAACTCGTCCAATCTCACCTAAGGCAGGTAAAACTGCATCTATCGAAAAAGAAACAATAGACATGAGTAATGCCATCAGAAGTGCAAACTCACGGAAATGAATTTTTGACGTCATTTTTCTTCTCTACTATTTATTTTATTCACATTGTACTACATACAAATAAGCCACCTGACGGTGGCTTATCTCAATTTTTATATTAACCAATAAACTTACGTGCATTACGGAACATACGTAACCATGCACCGTCTTCAGTCCACTCTTCTGGACTCCAAGAGTGTTGAATTGCACGGAAGGTACGCTCTGGGTGCGGCATCATAATCGTTGCACGACCGTCTTTAGATGTTACACCAGTAATCGCTTCCGGCGAACCGTTCGGGTTCAATGGATAATGTTGAGTCGGGTTACCGTGACTATCAACATAACGCAATGCAACTTGGTTCGCAGCATTCAAGCTTGCTATGTTAGCTTCACTCGCAACTGCACGGCCTTCACCATGTGCTACAGCAATCGGTAAAATCGAACCTTCCATACCATCTAGTAATACAGAAACAGATTTTTCAACACGAACGTTTACGCTACGAGCTTCAAAAACTTCTGACATATTGCGGTGGAAACGTGGCCAGTGTTCAGCACCCGGAATAAGCGGTGCTAATTGTGACAACATTTGGCAACCATTACAGATACCTAAGCTAAACGTACCTTCACGGTGGAAGAATTGTTCAAACTGATCACGTAATTTTGCATTAAACAGAACTGATTTTGCCCAGCCACCGCCAGCACCCATTACGTCACCGTAAGAGAAACCACCACAAGTTACCAAGCCTTCGAAATCACTTAGGCTTACACGACCAGCAAGTAAATCACTCATGTGCACGTCAACGGTATTGAAACCAACCTTGTCAAAGGCTGCCGCCATCTCAATATGACCATTTACGCCTTGCTCACGCAAGATTGCCATATTCGGACGACGTGTGTTAATGAACGGTGCTTCAATAGGTTCATTCAAGTCAAATGTTGGTTTAGCAATTAAGCCTTGATGTGATTTATCTGCAATTAAAGCAAATTCTTGGTCAGCAGTTTCTACGTTATCACGTAAACGTTGGATCTGATGAGATACTTCAGACCAAGCTTGTTGTAACTCTGCACGCTCTAAAGTTAAGCCATTTACAGATAATTGATCGGTGTTATTTACACGACCAACTACAGCAATTGCATCTTTTAAGCTAGAAGCAGCAACTTCTGCTTGTAAAGCTTCCCAATCAGCTGCTTTGATTTGAACTACTGCACCAATTTCTTCTGCAAATAAGCCCGCATTAGTTTGGTTCTCTAATGCTACACCTAAACGTGAAGCAAACATCATTTCAGCTACAGTTGCAAGTAAACCACCATCACCGATGTCGTGGTAAGCTTGAATCAAGCCACGGTTATTCCAGTCTTGAATTAAAGCAAAGAACGCTTTGAAATCATCAAAACTATCAACATCTGGAGTGACTGAACCAATTGCTTTATATACTTGCGCAAGAATCGAACCACCTAAACGGAACTGACCTTTAGATAAATCAATACGTACAAGTACTGAATCTTCTAAATTCTTAAGTTCAGGCGTTAAAGTCTTACGAACATCAGCTACTGGAGCAAATGCAGTAATTACACCAGTCATTGGAGATGTTACAGCTTTATCTTCGCCGTTTTCATTCCAAGTGGTACGCATTGAAAGTGAGTCTTTACCTACAGGAATCGCAATTCCTAAAGCTGGACACATTTCCATACCAATCGCTTTCACACCTTCAAACAATGCTTGGTCTTCACCTTTTTGACCAGCAGCAGCCATCCAGTTTGCTGAAAGTTTGATATCGCTAATTTGTTCAATATTTGCACATGCAATATTGGTAATTGCTTCAGCAACAGCCAAGCGAGCAGACGCTGCTGGATTTAACAATGCAACTGGTGGACGTTCACCCATTGCCATTGCTTCACCAGTGAAGCCTTGTAGGCTTGTAGTCGTTACTGCTGCATCTGCAACAGGAATCTGCCAACGACCAACCATTTGGTCACGTGCAACCATACCTGTAATTGAACGGTCACCAATAGTAATTAAGAATGACTTAGACGCAACTGTAGGATTTTTCAATACACGGAAAATGGCATCTTTCAAATCAACTTTTGAAGCGTCAAATTCGTTACCTTTACGTTCAATTGTTTCATAAGAACGTTGCATACGCGGTGTACCACCAAGCATCACTTGCATTGGGATATCAACTGCGTTGTTTTGGAACAATGGATCTTCAACAGTTAAGTGACGAGCTTCAGTTGCTTCACCTAACACGGCAAACGGACAACGTTCACGAGCACAGATTGATTCGAACTGTTCTAAAGACTCTGGACGAATTGCAAGAACATAACGCTCTTGTGCTTCATTTGACCAGATTTCCATTGGGCTCATGCCCGGCTCTAATGAAGGAATCTTACGAAGGTTAAGAACTGCACCTAACTCGTGGTCGTTTACAAGCTCAGGCATTGCATTTGATAAACCACCTGCACCTACGTCATGAATAGATACGATTGGGTTGAAGTCTTCTAAACGCCAGCATGTATCAATCACTTCTTGACAACGGCGTTCCATTTCTGGGTTTTCACGTTGTACAGATGCGAAATCAAGGCTTTCACCCATTGTGCCGCTATCTACAGAAGAGGCTGCACCACCACCAAGACCGATTAACATCGCAGGACCACCCAATACAATGAGCAGGTCACCCGGTTGAATCGCATCTTTTTCTACATGGTCAGGACGAATGTTACCGTAACCACCAGCGATCATGATTGGCTTATGAAAGCCCTTCACTTCACCATTTACATTTTGTTCGAAAGTACGGAAATAACCATTTAATGCAGGACGGCCAAATTCATTGTTAAATGCCGCGCCACCTAATGGACCTTCAATCATAATTTGTAATGGCGATGCCATACGTGAAGGTTTACCGTAGTTTTCTTCCCAAGGTTGTTCAAAACCAGGAATATTTAAGTTAGAAACTGTAAAGCCTGTTAAACCTGCTTTCGGTTTACCACCACGACCAGTTGCACCTTCATCACGGATTTCACCGCCTGAACCTGTTGCTGCACCAGCAAATGGAGAAATTGCTGTTGGGTGGTTGTGCGTTTCAACCTTCATTAAAATATGAGCAGCTTGGCTCTTATATTTGTAAACAAAATGACCGTTTTCATCTGCTTTCGGATAAAAACGCATCGTGTCATAACCAACAATTACAGAAGCGTTATCTTTATATGCTGATAACACGTCAGTTGGAGATTCTTTATAGGTGTTTTTAATCATTTGGAACAATGATAATGGTTGTTTTTCACCATCAATTGTCCATTCAGAACCAAAGATTTTATGACGACAATGTTCAGAGTTTGCTTGTGCAAACATCATTAACTCGATGTCATTTGGGTTACGACCAAGTCGAGTAAATGCTTCTGTTAAATAATCAATTTCTTGTTCAGATAAAGCAAAACCAAATTCGTTGTTGGCTTTTACTAATGCTTCTTTACCTTGACCTAAAATATCAATTGAATTTAAAGGTTTTGGTGCTGTTTCTGAAAATAGTGCTTTTGCATCTTCAATTTGTGCAAAAACAGTTTCAGTCATACGGTCATGAAGTACTTGTTTTACTTCATTAGAAATTTCAGAAACACCTTTTAACGTAAATAAAAGACCACGTTCTAAACGGTGAACTGGTGTATTACAGTTCTTGAAGATATCAGTTGCTTTAGAAGACCAAGGTGAAATAGTACCCACACGTGGTGTCACTAAAATCTGAATCTCATCACTTGCAGGTTGACGAAGTTCAAAAGACTCACCGTCATTTAATAATTGCAAAGCAGATTGATGTTGCTGCTCGTTGAGCGCTTGATCAAACAAATAGACCCATTGGCTGTCAAAAGATTGAACAGAACTAATTGACGATAAACGTGTTAATAGTTGAGCTTTCTTAAAAGAAGAATGTGCTGCTGCACCGGCCACGATAAACATGTTGATTTTGGCTCCACGGGCAGGTCTTGTGAACCTTACCGCAATGTGACTTTAGAGAGAGCGCATATTCTACTGTGTCTTGCTAAAATCAGCTAGATGTAGAATCAGTATTCTGTAACCTAATTCTGCAAGAAGTGACGTGTTTTTTGTTCAAAATCATTTTTTTAATCATTCTCACTCAAAATAAATTGTTTCATGTTTATTCAATAACATAATAAAACCTGAACTAAGACAAACTATGTCGCACCACGCTAGTGCTTTTAAGTTTTTTTTGGCATGATCAGGCTTTATAGTTTTGAATAATGATAAATGGAACAAATGCGTTGGTTAGAACTGCTTTCTGCAGTTCGTTTAGGCAGTAAAAAAAGCAGTACAGAGTTGGCTCGTAGCCCATTTCATAAAGATTATGACCGCATTATATTCTCGCAAAGTTTTCGTCAGTTAAACCGTAAAACTCAAGTTCACCCTCTAGCACAGCATGACGGTATCCATACCCGTTTAACTCACTCCCTTGAGGTTTCCTGTATTGGCCGTTCCATGGGCATGCTGGCAGCCGAAAAAATAAAAGATGAATTGCCCGTTTGGATTTCTCCTGCCGATGTCGGTGCAATCATTCAAGCAGCCTGCCTTGCTCATGATATTGGCAACCCACCCTTCGGTCATGCCGGCGAGTATGCGATTCGTGAATGGTTTGACGATGCCTCACATAATGATTTTCTAAAAAAATTGACGCCCGAAGAAGAAGCCGATGTTCGTCAGTTTGAAGGCAATGCTCAAGGTTTACGTTTATTAACCCGTATTGACTACCACCCAGATGATGGAGGTATGCGTTTAACTTACGCGACCTTAGGCGCTTATTTAAAATATCCTTGGCTTTCAAAAACAATTGCTTCCCAAGGCGATCGTCCCTCTCACCAACGGGCGAAGTTTGGTTGTTATCAATCTGAAAAAGAAATTTTAAAGCAAATTGCTGAACAGCTTGGTCTCATTCAATTAGGTGAATATCACTACTGCCGCCATCCACTTACCTATTTGTTAGAAGCTGCTGATGATATTTGCTATGCCCTCATCGACTTAGAAGATGGCATTATTCTAAATATGCTGAGTTACCAAGAGGTTGAGCCGATTTTTCTCAACTTAATTGCAGATTATGGTCAACCTGAAGAGCTATCACTTCCAAGCAGCACATGGCAACAAAAAATCTCGGCATTACGTGGCCGTGTTATGAAACGTTTGGTTGATGAAGTCACAACAGCTTTTGCCAAGCATCAGTATGAAATTATTACGGGTCAGCTTCAAGGTAGCCTTTTACAATACTGCTCACCTGATATTGCTAAAGGAATTGAAACAGCCAAAAATCTGGCACGTGAAAAAATATTTGAACATCCACAAAAGTCTGGTTTAGAAATTATTGCTCATCAAAGTTTGCAAACTATTCTTGATGCATTTGTACCATTAACTATGCCGCATAAATCTTTAAGCTTTAAAGAGCAACGTTTAATGTCTATTCTTCATTTATACGGTGCTCGCTTTAGCAACAACCACTACAACAATATCATGCAGGTACTCGATATTATTAGTAAGTTTTCAGATCATCAGGCTTATAGCTTGGCGCAAGAGCTACAAGGTAATAAAATAGGTTTGTTTTAATGATAAGTCGACATGTAGATAGAGGGCTTTATCCATCATCTTTTATGTATTCAGATCAGTGGGTCAAATGTCCTAAATGTTCTCATCTGAGTATCTTGAAATATGACAGTCCTTTGTCACTAGTAAATGCGCCTTATCACGGAACTTTTTCTTTTAGTTGTCTAAATTGTTGTTATCAAATTAAAGCTGAAGATAGTTCAATATCGAGTCGTCACAATGGCCATTTTTACGCCACAACTTATCAGCGTTGTCACAGTTGTGGGGGGTCATGGCTCAAAGCAAATCAAAAGCTGAATAATTCCGGAGCATATCCTCCGTATATTCAAGCTAAATGTCATTTATGCCAAAATTTTTCAAAATTTGAAAAATATAATGTAGATTTTGTTTTAGACCAAAAATTTGGTTATACAAATTATGGACTTGAACTTTATTTGAAAACTTCAAGTAGGCATGGAGATATATACGTTTATAACCCTACACATTTAAAAGAATTAAAAATGTTTGTTGAAGCTAATCTAAGAGAACGAACGAAACAGACTGGTAATAGCAGTTACTTTTCGCGTCTACCTGCATGGATAAAATCCACACGAAATCGAAAGGAAATTTTAAAAGCCATTTTGCGTTTAGAACAAATGGCATCTACTATTCAACCATTAACAAATAAGTGAAAGATTCAATGATCGGATGTTTAATTGGCGAAGTGTTTGCCCTAGAAGCCCCAACTGTCTTACTGAATGTAAATGGTGTGGGCTATGAAATTGATACGCCACTTTCAACATTTTGCCAATTACAAAAAGGCCAGAAAGTTACGCTATGGACGCATTTGGTCGTCCGCGAAGATGCTCAGCAGCTTTATGGTTTTAGTGATGCTCAAGAGAAAACAATTTTCCGCACCTTATTAAAAGTAAATGGTGTTGGCCCGAAAATGGCATTAGGTATTCTCTCTACTTTAAGTGTTGAATTGCTAGTACACACAATTGAACATGACGATGTAAACACTTTGGTTAAAGTTCCGGGTGTAGGTAAAAAAACGGCTGAACGTTTAATGATTGAACTACGTGACCGTTTCAAAACCTTGGCTCAAGGCACTTCAACTTTGGCTACCATGCCTCAAATTCAATTTGCTGCAAACTCTCCTGTTGCTGAAGCAGAAGCAGCATTACAGTCTTTAGGTTATAAACCACTTGAAGCACAAAAAGCTGTAGCTGCGGTTAAAGCCGATTACACTGAATCAGCCGATATTATTCGTGCTGCTCTTAAATCAATGATGAAGTAAATACATTTATGCAAGACCGTCTAATCAGTGGAACAGAAAAACCTGAAGATCATTTTGATCGGGCTATTCGACCGACTTCACTTGCCGATTATATTGGACAGCCAGTTGTACGCGAGCAAATGGAAATTTTCATCGGTGCGGCTCGTGGTCGTGGTGAAGCACTCGATCACACACTGATTTTCGGTCCACCTGGCTTAGGAAAAACCACGCTTGCCAATATTATTGCGCGTGAAATGGGTGGCAATCTCAAATCCACTTCAGGACCTGTTTTAGAGCGTGCGGGTGATTTGGCTGCAATGCTCACCAACCTTGAAGAAGGCGATGTTCTATTTATTGATGAAATTCACCGTCTTTCTCCAGTGATTGAAGAAATTCTGTATCCGGCAATGGAAGATTACCAACTCGATATCATGATTGGTGAAGGCCCTGCTGCTCGTTCAATTAAACTAGATTTACCACCTTTTACGCTCGTTGCTGCCACCACACGTGCCGGCTTACTCACCTCACCTCTACGCGACCGTTTTGGTATTGTGCAGCGTCTTGAGTTTTACTCTGTAGAAGACCTAACTCATATCGTGTCACGTTCTGCAAATCTCATGGATGTACCAATTACAGTTGAAGGTGCAGAAGAAGTAGCTCGTCGCTCACGCGGTACTCCGCGTATTGCCAACCGTTTATTACGACGTGTTCGAGACTATGCACAAGTAAAAGGTACGGGTGAAGTGACTCATGAAATGGCACAACGTGCGCTTGATATGCTCAATGTTGATAAAGCTGGTCTAGATACCCTAGACCGTCGTTATTTGAGCATGTTACTCGAGCGTTTTGATGGCGGTCCTGCTGGAGTTGAAGCGCTTGCAGCTGCCATGGCTGAAGACAGCGGCACACTTGAAGATGTCATTGAACCTTATTTAATTCAACAAGGTTATGTCATGCGTACCGCACGAGGTCGTATAGCAACCAACCAATCTTATTTACAGTTTGGAATGACGCCCCCTGAGCCTAAAAACTAATCAAAGGAAGAGAATTTTCTCTTCCTTTTTTAATTTAACTATTCTTTTTAACTCAAATAATAACTGTCTTATCAATAAGTTAATTACTCTATACCTTTTAAGTCTTTATTTATACCTTATTGATTTTTTAATATTTTTAAAAACTGAATTATAAGAAATCTAGATATTAAATCTTATGAACAATAATATTTTTAGGATAAGGACATGTACAAAAAAGCCGCTTTACTTCTGCCATTCGCCTTAATGAGTCAACTGAGCCTAGCAGATTGGATCAAAGATGCTGCACAACAAAATGAAAATCAGGTCATTCAGTTAAGACAACATATTCATCAAAATCCTGAACTTGGCAATATGGAATTTAAAACATCTGCACTTGTTCAAAAAGAATTAAAGTCTTATGGCATTCAAGTCAAAACGGGTTATGCCAAAACAGGGGTTGTAGGTATTTTAAAAGGAAATAAACCCGGCCCTATTATTGCGCTTAGAGCCGATATGGATGCACTACCTATGGAAGAAAAAAGTGGTGTGCCATTTGCAAGTAAACAAAAAGCAATTTACCAAGGTAAAGAAACCTATGTAATGCATGCTTGTGGACATGATGCGCACACTGCAATGTTATTAGGGGCTGCAAAAATTCTGGCTGCCAATAAAGATAAAATATCAGGTACCGTTGTCTTTGTTTTTCAACCCGCTGAAGAAGGTGGAGCAGATATAGACAATTTCACGCAAGGTGATCAAATCGGATCAAGAAAAATGATCGCAGATGGAGCATTTAGAGACTATAAACCTGAAGCCATTTTTGGCATACATGTCATATCTGGTATGCAAAGTGGACATCTTTATTATAAAGACGGTGCTATTTTAAATAGTGCAGATCATTTACGTATCCAAGTCAACGGCAAGCAAGTACATGGCTCTACCCCTTGGTTAGGTAGAGATCCAATTTATGCATCGGCACAAATGATTAATAATTTACAAAGCCTTATTAGCCGAAGGACTGATCTCACCAAAGGTATGGGTGTAGTGAGCATTGGTAATATTCAGGGTGGCACAGCAGGAAATATAATTCCTGAACAAGTTAATATGGTGGGGACTATTCGTTCTAATAACGAACAGATACGGGCGAATATCTTAAAAAGTTTACCAGCCATGATAGAGCATAATGCTCAAGCCAATGATGTGACTGCCAAAGTTGAAATTGCGCCCTATGCTCCCGTAACAATGAATGACAAAGCACTGACTCAACTTATTCAACCCACATTACTCAAGGTTGTTGGAGACTCAAAACTTCATGTTTTGGATCATAATGCAAGCGCAAGTGAAGATTTTGCCTATTATGGCAAATTAATGCCCTCATTTTTTATTTTCTTGGGTGCAACACCAGAAAATCATGATTTAACTCAAGCTGCACCAAATCATAGTCCCTATTTTATTGTAGATGATAAGGCCTTAAAAACAGGAACTGAGCTGCATATAAGATTTGTATTAGATTATCCCAATATAGCTAAACAAGTTCAGGCTGCGTGGAAACAGTCTTAACTTAACAATATGCTTGCATAGAGGGTACCGTTTTAGACAACAAAGACAGCCATCGCAATTGAAAGGTTGTGCCATAGGACTTAGTATGCAATCTGCTAAACTGCCCCGTATTTAAAAGCAGATGTATGACTTGAGATAGAACTGATGTTTTATTCAGCAGTCATATTTTAAATATAAAGCTCTATAGTGAACTAAAACGGAATACTCTCATGGCGAATCATTTTGAATTCAACATTCGTGTTTATATCGAAGATACGGACGCAGGTGGTATTGTTTACCATGCCAACCACATTCGCTATATGGAACGTACCCGTACAGAATGGCTCCGCGCTGCTGGTGTTGACCATTACTGGCGTCAAAAAGATTACAACTTTGTTGTTCATAAAATTGATGTGAAATACATGCGTCCTATTTTAATGGATGACTTAATTACTGTTACAGCACGTGTAGTTTCATGTAAAGCTGCGTCATTTGTGTTGCAACAAAATATTTATCGTGGTGAAATCTTGCTTGCTTCTGGCGAGGTTGAATTGGCATGTTTAAGTAAAGAAATGATGCCACGTCGCCTTCCTGAAGAAATACGTGATCTTATTCGTAAAGAATTGGAACAAGACTAAAAAAAGCAACCGGCATATGTAACTATGGCAACAAACATTGAATCAACCCTGCATATTTCTGACCTTATCTTACAAGCAAGTCCAGTCGTCCAATTGGTCATGCTAATTTTATTGTTAGCATCAATCTTTAGTTGGTACTTAATTGCCAAGTTACATATGGGTTATAAAAAAGCACGTCAAGGTGATGAACATTTCCAAAAAATGTTCTGGTCTGGTGCTGAACTTAATACGCTCTATAACAACGCACAACTCAATTCAAAACGCTCAGGCCTTGAGGATATCTTTTATCAAGGACTGAGTGAGTTTTTCAAACTTAAAAAGCGTAACGCGTCTACCTCTCAAACGATCGAAGGCACCGAGCGTATTTTACGTGTAGGTTTAAGTCGTGATCAGGGTACTCTTGAATATGGCCTAGGCACTCTAGCAAGTATCGGTTCTGTTGCTCCATATATCGGTTTATTCGGTACAGTTTGGGGAATCATGAATGCCTTTATCGGTTTGGCTGCCGTTGATCAAGTGACTTTAGCAACAGTTGCGCCGGGTATTGCTGAAGCGCTTATTGCAACTGCTATTGGTTTATTTGCTGCAATTCCTGCGGTATTAGCTTTTAACCACTTTACGGCTAAAGGTGAAAGCGTCTACTCTGACCGCGCACTATTTGCCGAAGAAATGATTGCTTTATTGCAACGTCAATCTGTGGGTTCATCACAGGAAGATGCATAATGGCTATTCAACGTTCAGGGCGCTTTGAGCGCATAAAAAAACCATTAAAAAGTGACATGAACGTCGTGCCTTATATCGATGTAATGCTTGTGCTTTTAGTCATTTTCATGGTGACTGCTCCCATGATTACTAGCGGTATTAAAGTTGATTTACCGCAGGCAAATAATCGTCCAATTGAATCCAAAGATATGCCAGCCATGGTAACCATTGGTAAAGACGGCAATATTTATCTTCAATATCAAGACTACAAAGATAACGAACCACTTTCTCGTGAAAAACTTGAATCTGTTTTAAGTGAAGCACAAAAGCAAGCTGAACAAGAAAACAAACAGCTTACAGTTTTAGTGAATGGTGATAAATCTCGTCCTTATGGCGAAGTCGTATCATTGATGGCAAGTTTACAAGAAGCAGGTTTAACGCAAGTTGGCCTTCTGACAGAGCCTTTAAAATAAGCTATGAACAAAAATCAAAAGCCTCCGTTTAAACAAAATGCAATTGCATTGGGCTTCACACTTGGAGTTCATGCAATTGCTATTGTCGGCTTGCTTTTTTTAGGCTTGAGTAAACCACCTGAACAGCCAAAAAAGCTGACGACTATTTTAGTTAAGCCAGAAGATTTACCACCGCCTTTAGCAAAAGAAGTTGAGCAACAAACCACAGCAGAAAATCAGGCTGAAGAAGTTTTAAGTCCGATTGTGGATGAAAATGTTCCTCAAAATATTCCAGCAGTACCAGTGCCACCTCCTCCACCAACAGCACAACATCTGGTTGCCCAAAAGCAAAAAGCTGAGCAAGCAAAATTAGCTGAGGAAAAACGTAAAGCTGAAGAAGCGGCTAAAGCGAAGCAAGCTGCGGAACAACAACGTTTAGAGGAAGCTCAAAAACAGCAGGCTGAAGCTAAGCGTCAAGCTGAAGCGAAAGCTGCAAAAGTTGAAGCTGAACAAAAGCGTAAAGCTGAAACTGAAGCAAAAACTAAACATGAACAAAGTGAAGCTCGCAAAGCTGCTGAGGAAGCCAAACGTAAAGCTGAGGCTGACGCAAAACTAAAACGTGAAGCAGAAAATGCAAAACTTCAGGCACAGCAAGAAGCAAAACGTAAGGCTGAAGCTGAGGCAAAAGCTAAACATGAAGCCCGAAAAGCTGCGGAAGATGCTAAACGTAAAGCAGCTGAAGAGGCGAAAGTTAAACAGCAGAAAGTAGCTGAGGAAGCCAAGCGTAAAGCTGAAGCTGATGCGAAAGCCCAAAAGCAGAAAGCGGCTGAAGAGGCTAAGCATAAAGCTGAAGCTGATGCGAAGGCCCAAAAGCAGAAAGCGGCTGAAGAGGCTAAGCGTAAAGCTGAGGCTGATGCAAAAGCCAAACAGCAAAAAGCGGCTGAAGAGGCTAAGCATAAAGCTGAAGCTGACGCGAAGGCTAAAAAGCAGAAAGCGGCTGAAGAGGCTAAGCGTAAAGCTGAAGCTGATGCGAAAGCGAAACAGCAAAAAGCGGCTGAAGAGGCTAAGCGTAAAGCTGAGGCTGAGGCAGAAGAAAAAGCTGCATCTGCCAAAAAAGCACAGGAAGAAGCTGCACAGAAAAAGGGTGAAGCCAAAAAAATTGCATCTTCAGCGAAGCGTGATTTTGAACAGAAAATTCGAAATGCTTGGGATATCCCAGCAGGAACATCGGGTCAGAAAGCAACTGCGCGTGTCACTCTCAGCGATAGTGGAGCTGTATTATCAGTTATTGTTAGCTCTAGCAACCCAGATGTTAAAGCGAGTGTTGAAGCTGCGATTCGTTCTGCTGCACCTTACCCAATGCCATCCGATCCTGATGCTCGACGTGAAGCAAGGTCATTCAGTTCAACATTTACTGCAAAATAAGTATATTGTTACATGCTTTAAATAGTTTAAGGCATGTAACTATGTTACAAAATCCACAGTCACAAAAATGCCTTCAATGACTTTAAACCTATGAAAATGACCCGCAAACACCTTCTAGCCTTAACGTTGCTTACAGCATTAAGTCCTCTTGCACCGACAGCTGCCTTTGCTCAATTACATTTAGAAATTGCAAAAGCACCTGATCAGGCGCCAAAAATCGCTATTGTTCCATTTAATAATGACAATGGTCTCTACCCTATTGTTGAGACTGACTTAAACCGTTCAGGCCGCTTTACAAGTTCATCAAAAAATTTACCTGCAAATGCTGCAATTAATCAGATTCAAGCATCTGATTGGCAAGCTGCTGGTATTCCATATGTTGTTACTGGACAAATTAAGCAAACGGCTGATGGGTTTGAAGTTCATTACCAGCTTTATGATGTACAAAAACAGCAATACCTTTTGAATGAATTGCTAAATGTCCCTGCTTCACGTGTGCGCCAAGCAGGACATATGGTAAGTGACGCTATTTATCAAGCATTGACTGGTATTGCAGGTGATTTTAGTGGTCGTATTGCCTATGTACTACGTAATCCCGCAACCCCAGCGGAACGTTACACCTTACAAATTGCTGATACAGATGGTGAACAACCAAAAACTGTTCTCTCTTCACGCGACCCGATTTTGTCTCCGGCATGGACTCCGGACGCTAAAAAAATTGCTTATGTTTCTTTTGAAACTAAACGCCCAGCAATTTACTTACAAGATCTCTCTACAGGAACACGTGAAGTACTGACTAGCTTTAAAGGCTTAAATGGTGCACCGAGCTTTTCACCAGATGGTAAATCAATGCTATTTACAGCATCAATGAACGGTAACCCTGAAATTTATCAAATGGATTTATCAACTCGCCAAGTCAAACGTATGACAAATGACTCAGGCATTGATACAGAAGCACGTTATACACCAGATGGAAAAGCTTTTATTTTCACATCTGACCGTGGAGGCTCTCCTCAAATTTATCGCTATGATTTTGGAGATGGCTCAGTAAAACGTTTAACATTTAAAGGGTCGTTTAATGCTCGTGGCACTTTAAGTGCAGATGGTAAAAAAATTGCACTGGTGCATCGACCAAGTGGCAGTAACTATAAAGTTGCTATCCAAGATATTAATACAGGCATTGTCAATATTCTTACCCCAACCAGTTTAGATGAATCACCAAGTTTCTCACCAAATGGGCAAATGGTGGTTTACGCAACTCGTGAAGGAAACCGTGGTTTACTGTCTATCATGTCCACTGATGGTCGTTTCCGTATGAATTTACCGAGTGAGCAAGGTGAAGTACGTGAACCAGCCTGGGCACCTAAATAACTTTTTCTTCCATTGATGGAGATGATGATGAAATCAATCAAATATTTGGCTTTTCCTCTACTTAGTGTAGCGCTTGTCATGACAGGTTGTGCGAGCCGTAAACCAGCAACGACTGCAAATGCTGGTACTACAAACCCAAGCACCGTAAACACAACAGGTTTAAGTGAAGATGCTGCATTAAATGCCCAAAATTTGGCAGGTGCTTCATCAAAAGGTGTAACTGAGGCAAATAAAGCTGCTTTAGCTAAACGTGTTGTTCACTTTGATTACGACAGTAGTGATTTATCTGCTGAAGACTATCAAACTCTTCAAGCTCATGCTCAATTCCTCATGGCCAATGCAAACTCAAAAGTTGCATTAACTGGTCATACAGATGAACGCGGTACGCGTGAATACAACATGGCTTTAGGTGAGCGTCGTGCAAAAGCCGTTCAAAGTTACCTTATTACAAGTGGTGTAAATCCACAGCAACTTGAAGCGGTAAGTTATGGTAAAGAAGCGCCAGTTAATCCAGGACATGACGAATCAGCATGGAAAGAAAACCGCCGTGTTGAAATTAACTATGAAGCGGTTCCTCCCCTATTAAAATAAAACATCTAAAAAAATAAACGCCCAAATATGGGCGTTTATTTTTTGCATTCTTAATTTAAGAAGATTTATTTTCCTCTTCTTCTGAATGTTGCATTGACTCAATCAAATCGTGCTTATTAAAAGCTTTATATTCAGGTTTTGCTTCATAATCTTTCCAAGCCTCCTGAACACTTTCTTTCGAAATTTCTTCTAAATTGATTGGTTCCCCTGCCGTTGGGGTCGCATCAAACTTCTTAGTTGTCATTTCGATTCTCCTAAATATACATTCCTTTGCTATGCAAACAACATACCACGTAAAATGGGGCTTGTAAGCATAAATGCAACACAAATAAAGTAAGATAATTTTTATTTTCCGGCATTCTCATCTAGAATATGCCACGTATTTATTTGACTCATTTTGATGCTTGCGCACAGGAGCGTTTTTTTATGTCCAACCTCACATTGTCCCAATTTTTACAACAAGAAAAAGGGAACCTTACACCTGAGTTGGCCCAAGTTATCGACACGATTGCGACGACTTGTAAAACCATTGACCAAGCCCTACAAAAAGGTGCATTGGCTGGAATTTTAGGTAGTGCAGGTAATGAAAATGTTCAAGGTGAAACACAGAAAAAACTTGATGTGATTTCTAATGACTATTTAATTGATGCTTTAAAAGTTCATCCTCACGTAGGTGGTCTTGCGTCTGAAGAACTTGATGATTTTACACCTGCGCAAGAAAACGGCGAATACTTGGTACTATTCGACCCATTAGATGGTTCAAGTAATATTGATATCAACATGTGTGTAGGAACAATCTTCTCGATTCTTCCTGCAAAAAATGCAGTTACACAAGCGCAAGATTTCATGCAAGCAGGTACTCAACAAGTCGCTGCTGGTTATGTGTTATATGGCCCATCAACAATGATGGCTTTAACAGTTGGAAATGGTGTAGCTTTCTTTACTTTAGATCCAGAAACACAAACATTCTTACTTACTACAGAGAATGTTCAAGTATCAGCAGATACTCAAGAGTTTGCAATTAACGCATCTAACCAGCGTCATTGGGAACAACCAGTGAAGCAATATATTGAAGAGTTACTTGCAGGTAAAACATCTGTACGTGAAAAAGATTTCAATATGCGTTGGGTAGCATGTATGGTGGGTGATATTCACCGTATTTTATGCCGTGGTGGTATCTTCCTTTATCCATATGACTTAAAAGATCCGAAAAAAGCTGGTCGTTTACGTCTAATGTATGAAGCTAACCCAATGAGTATGCTCATTGAACAAGCAGGTGGTTCATCAACTACAGGCCGTGTTCGTATTTTAGATATTGAACCAACAGAGCTTCACCAACGTGTTCCGGTAATTATCGGTTCTAAAAACGAAGTTGAACGCGTAACAAGCTATCATTAATAATTAAATTATAGAGGGCGTCATATAGTATGATGACGCCCTTTTGGATATATCCCTATGGCGGTTATTTTTTTAGAATCAAAAGACAATGCAAAAATTAAACATTTGCGTGGTTTAATTGAACTCAATAGCGCCCGAAAAAAGCATCAACAAACGGTTCTTGAAGGTACTCACCTTTGCCTAGCTTGGTTACAACAACAGAAAAAACTCTTTTCTTTGTTTACAACTGAACAAGCATTGGAACACAGCGATTTAAAGAAAATAATTGAGCTCCATCAGGGCCATGTCTTTATTATCAGTGAAGTTTTATATAAAGATTTAAGTACCTTAGGTAATACCCTTCCTTGCTTAGCTATTATTGATTTGCCTAAAACTGCATCAACGATTGACTATAACGTAGACACTCTAATTCTCGAAAATGTACAAGACCCAGGTAACGTAGGTACATTATTACGGTCTGCAGCAGCAGCGAATATTAAACAAATTATTTGTACACAAGGCTCTGCCTCACTTTGGTCTCCACGCGTTTTAAGAGCAGGTATGGGGGCACATTTTAGCCTGTCTTGCTTTGAAAACTTTCAATTGACAGATATTCTTCCTAAATTCGATATTCCTGTTTTCGTTACAAGCTCTCATCGCTCGACTAGTCTTTATTCAAAAGATCTTTCAAAACCATGTGTTTGGATTTTAGGCAACGAAGGACAAGGCGCAAGTGATTACGCTTTAGAGCATGCACAATCAGTAACGATACCGCAACCAGGTGGTCAAGAGTCGTTAAATGTAGCAATTGCAGGATCAATTTGCTTTTTTGAAATGGTTCGCCAACGCCAATAAAACGTTAATTTATTTTACATCGCTCATATTTGTGAAAAAAATCATTTACACTACTAAAAAATAGCCGATTGTTGTCAACCTCCCACCTCTTTTCAACGTTATATAAGAGATATATTGAAGATAAGGTGGGTACGTCCAATGACAGGATTTTCCATCTCCATGGATTTAGCACCGAAAAAGTCTCGATCGGAAGCATCTAGTGTTCATGCCAGCACGGCTGAACAACGCCTAAAGGTTTTTATGCAAGATGTTACTGGACGTGCTTTAGTGATGATGGAAAGTGCTACCCAAGGTCAACAAGGCATTGCCATGGACTTGGTTCAAGAAGCATTTATTGCTTTACACAAGTCTTATTCTGATCGAAGTACTGAAGAATGGTATCCGCTGTTTTATACCATTCTAAACAACAAACTTCAGGATTGGCGCCGCAAAGAAGCTCGTCGAGCAAATCCATTTTCATTCTTCAAAAAAGTTAGTCTAGACAATGATGATGAAGAAATCATTGATATTGTCGATGAAAAAGCAATCAATCCAGCAGATTTTCTAGATCAAGCAGTGACCATAGAAGAAATTCAGGAAGCGATTGCAAAACTACCTGTTCGTCAACAACAGGCTTTCATGTTACGTGCTTGGGAAGGTTTCGATACCCACACCACAGCGCAAATTATGAACTGTACTGAAGGTAGTGTAAAAACCCATTATCATCGAGCAATTCAGGGACTTAGAGAGTACTTAGCGCATTTAAATCCCATGGGAGGTTCTAATGAATCATGATGATTTCACTAAAAAGGTGACGTCTAAACTCGATAGTTTGGCCCATCACCATAAAAATAAAACAGTGGTGATGAATCATGTGCTTGACCATATCCAGCAAAAACCAGCCTCTTTTTATAGTGTCTGGAAAATGACTGGTTTTGCACTTGCAGCAGCAATTACTGGTTTTGTTATTTTGCCTAATTCGGTAGATATGATGGATAAGCCACAAAATCAAGTGGTTGTAAATCCTAAATTATCACCACAAATGGTGGAAGATTTAGAAATGCTGATGGTGTTGGGTGAGGATAAAGTTCAACATGGTAGCTAAAAAGTTAGCACTTATCCTTTGTTCATTAAGTTTCCTGCAAACCAGTTTTGCGGGTTTTGAACGTTTCTGGATTTTTTCTAAAGATGCCAATACTCAAGTAGATGATACTTGGAATGCTTTGTCTGAAGAAGAACAACGAGCAGTAATTAAACGCTATCAAAGCTTGAAAGAATTACCAGCAAACCAAAGTGCTAATCTGCAACAACGTATGGATTGGTTCAACCAACTTCCAGACGCAGAAAAACAGAAAATGCGTGAAGCTTGGCAAAAAATGAGTACACAAGAACGTAATGATTTACGTCAACGCATGCTCAAAGCAAGTGCTGATGAAAGAACCGCTATACGTGAAGAATATATCAACAAATATTTAGAGCACTAAAAACTGTTTTTTTAATAATGTGCCATTCAAAAATTTAACAAGAAATAAAAAAGCCTCCTATGGAGGCTTTTTTATTTATGCTTATTTACGGTAACGTCTATAGGCAATTAAACTTAGTAAGGAAGCAAGAGAGAAAATTCCAATACTTCCTCCACCTCCACTTCGAGAATCATCTGTTGTAGTTGCTGTACTTACTAAATTAATCGTTCCTGCTTTAGCTGAAATAGTTCCATCTGCATCATAAACATAGTAAGTCAATGTATCATTGAAGGTGTTAAATACGTTACTCGCTTGAATATAGATGTTACCACCATAGCAAGTATTACCGCTATCATCTTTAGGACATGGCCCTTCTCGATCTGCTTTGACTACCTTGAAAATACCATCCTTTGAAGTTTTACTTGGTATATAAATCGGTAACTCTACACCCTGATCATTCACCCAAAATTTAGGTTTATTTGGCTTTGTCTTAAGTGTACTTGTAGGACCGTCCCCATCATCATTCGCATACTGTAATAAATTCAAAGGAATGACTTCATTTGCTAAATATTTAAAAGTTACAGTTCCATCACTAGCAACTGGTGGGATATTATCAAATCGGGCTTCTAATAACCCAGATGATTGAGTGGTGCCATCTTTACTGCTAATAGTATATTTACAATAGTTATAATCGCCTGCTTGGGTAATAATATCATCTGAACGATAGAATATAATTTGCTGTAAAGCATCATTCCATTCACAAAAAAGTCCATCATCCTTTTTAATGTTTGTAACTTTATCGTCGATCAATCCTGTACCGACAGTTTCAAGATTAATATTATAATCAGATGTATTAAAGAACTTTAATAAGTGACTACTATCTTCATTTGGTAAAGGTAAACCATTTGCCTTTAAGTCGATATAAATTGCTCGATATTTTGCATTTGCTTTAGTTTGATCAAGAAGGTTCTTGTAATTTGCTGAATCGATTTTTAATACATTTAATAAATATGCATAATCTGGATTCAAGATATTCTTCTGAACCGTATCATATTGAGATTGATATTTTGCAAGCAGATCTGTAAGTGACGTATTACCTAAACCTTTTATATCTCCAGCGGTCAGTTTCATTAGTTCAATCGAACCAATATCACAGCTATTACGACCATTTGGTTGATAATATAATTTACTATCGGCAAGGCGTGAAAGTCCGCGCTGGTCGATAGAAGTACATGAGTCTTTACCCTCTGGGTCTACATCTACTAGATTCTTACCACCTATATTATTTTTAGGATAATAAATTGGTAAAAAACCAGTCTCTGGCCCAGCTGAATGTAAAGGTTCTAATAATGAGTCAAAAGACTGGCCTGCTATATCAACAGTTCGATGTGTAGACGTAAGAGCTTCCGTTGGTAGATCACATTTTCCAGCATCATTCGACAAATTTAATGCGTTAAAAGACAGTATGAAACCAGCATTTTTTAAATCAGTGGCTGGCCCTATAAAATAATGACAGGCATAGGTTCCCGGGTTATAACCGATTAAATTAAATCTTAATTCTTTACTTCCTAATGTGTCATATAAAAATGTGGTATAAGCATTATTTTCAACAATAGTATTATTTTTTAAGGTTAAACTACTGTTAGCACTAAGTATGGTTGAAGGATTAGGAGTACCGTTAGGAGTAGCATCACCAGTAAATTTCAAAATGCTACCATTTACTGTATTTGCAATATTTTTAGCTATTGTATTAATTGTAAAGGTTGCTTTCGGCTCTCCGCAAAACTCAAAAGTATTATTAGAACTATTTGAACCATTACTCATAATACTAGAAGAGGTAAATGTTACTTCCCGTTTTGTATAGGCTGTGCCATTCCAACAACTCATTGAAAGTACACTTCCAGATGTTGCATTATTACCTTGAATCAAAGAGTGAGTTGCAGATAAATTAACATTATCGCCACCGAGGAAAATAGCACCACCTTTAGATGCTTGTGAGTTCAAGATTTGACTATTTAATAAGGTAACATTACCACCTGCATAAATAGCACCACCAAAGTCTTGTGCTGAACCATTTTCCAAAATAATATTTTGAAGAAATAAAGGTTGTTTATTTACTGCTGTATTAAAGATACGTGACTTACCAGCAGCATTAATTCTCGTCTGTAACGGTTGTAATGCTGGATAATCATTGGTTAAAACACTTTTTTCTGCCCAATTTTTATCTTGATCTTTTTCACCATATCCATAAATCGCAATATCTGCATTTGGAACCAATTCTTTGTTTAATGTATAAGTTCCTGCTTTTAATTGGATTACCTGACTTTTAGAGGTGTTATAGACTGTACATCCATAATCAGATCTTCGTGTTTCAGCAACTTTTATCGCTTCCCTTAACGAACATGCATTAGGGTTTTCACCATCTTCATCTGCAAAAGTTGTTACTTCGATTCTTTGATTTGCTGTATCAGCAAAAAGTGGCATAGCCGCTAGCACAGCTAATGCTAATACTGCTTTTTTATAGTTTTTCATAGTCCTCATCCCTGATTATGACTTGAAACGGCGCAATGCAATTAATCCGAATAATCCTAAAATTAATCCACCACCAACACTTCCCCCACCACCAGTACTAACAGACTTATCTTCAATACCAGATACAGGTTCTTGGACTACGGTTGCTGGAATCGAGACATATTGGAAATCGGTTCCATCATTAAATCTTGATACACTCGTAACGACTTGAATACTAAAAATGTCTGCACCATGCCAGTTTCCATTTGGCGTATAAACCACGTTTCCATTTTGGTCTATGGTTACACTACCTTTAGAAACTGGCGTATCAGTACTTTGTTTTATTTTTAGACAACCTGGTTGCCATTCTTTTCCATCGGGACGGTCACCAAATAGACGCTTACATGTAGCTGGTGTGACCAAATCTGCTTCACTTAAAGAATTTAAAATATTAAATTTTGCAACTTGTCCATATTTAATATCTTGCCCTACTGTTGCGATTTCATTATTTAAAATATATTCAATTGCCCCTAAATCACATAACTCATCATAACCACTACGGTTTTTTCCACGTTGATCGAGTTTCTCACAACTCGCTAAACCAATTGATGAGCCATCACTATATAAACGTCCTTTATTAATAATTAAGGAGTCAGCTAAAGTGTTATAGCTCTCAAGTAATCGTGGTTTAAAAAAGCCAAGGAAACTATCTTTTGGTGTATTAAATGGACATAACAAGCCGTCTTTAGCGGTTACATCACATATGCCTTCATCATTATCACCCGCAATTAACTTTTCACTCGTAGGCAAAAGTATATTAGGCAGCTTTGCAGAAGCATTGCGATTACAATCAGTGGTCACTAAGTTGCTTTGGACAACAGTTTGATCATTTGTATTTGGAGTACAGTTAACCCCATTACCAACTAAAATACTGTTAGAAACAGAAGCATTTCCTTGAGGAGCATCTAAAAATAAACCTGCTGCATTTTTAATCATTGTAATATTATTAACAAACATTCCATCTTTAATGTTTGCAATAAAACCAACTTTATTATGGAAAAAGGTACTATTACTAAAGCCTATGGCACGTACATTTAAGTATCCACCAGTACTTTCATCATCAAATTTTGTTGCGCCATAAAATAAGGCACCCTCTGCAGAAGAAACTTCATTATCTCGGACTACAGATTGGGTCACTAAATATAAAGGCTGCTCGCTGTAAATGACGCCACCTTGGGTTGCTTTATTATTTTGAATCAAACTATTTATGATAGTTACAAAGCCAGCTGTTTGACCTGTTTTCGATAACAATCCTTGATTGTAAATCGCCCCACCCTGATTGGCATATCCACCAATCAATCGAGAGTTTTGAATAGTCAATTTTTCATGGTTTAAAATTAAACCACCTGTTAAAACATTAGAGTTTGCGCCTGCACCTTGTAAGTTAAGATCACTTAAGGTCACAGCAAAAGATGCTTTTTCAACGCTACCATCATCAATTTTAAATAATTGATCTGTACCGACCATTTTGATAGTTGCATTATGAGAACCAGGCTGATCAGTATCAACTAATGTAGAATCATTTTTTGCTGTACTAATTGTAAGGGGAGCTGTAATCGTTATTCTGCTATTTAAGCTATATTCTTGATCGCGCTGTAAAATAATATTTGATGAAGCATCTTTATTTCCACAACCATGATACCCATTTGCATATTTTTCAACGTCAGCTGCATTAGATGAGCCACGATAATTTAGGAACTGTACAGCTTCCCTAAGCGTACATACCGTATCATCTTTATCTTCATCAGCTAAACTTGTCACTTGAATATCAGCAGAATAAGCGTGCCCAGCAGCAGCCAATAATGCAAAAGCAATGCTCCGTTTGAGCATACCCTTCTCCTTACCTATTTTTTTCATTTTTCTTTGTCAATATTGCAAAGTGTCCACTTTTGCAATCGCATCCTTTGTGCGTACTTTGTCACAGGAATCAGAATTTCTCAAGATATTTTGATCGGCCTATACGGTCATTTTGTTCATATAACTTTATAAATATTTGGTTATTTAAGCATCTATTGATATATGAAAATTTTCTTAGGAAAAAATTTAACAATACACTTTAAAGTTAAAAGCATAAGTATTTAATAGTTCATTATTTTTTTAGCAAAAAACCCAAGTTCACCCTAACCAAAGAAATAACGAGATGTATGAAACAATTTATTGTTGGTACTCATCAATTAAAGCATAAATTTGTCTTAACGTTGCATTTGAAAGCTTAGTCTTCTCACCTTTAAGAAGTTTTTCTAACTGTGCTACGGTTTGTAATAAAACAGAAGCTTGATGCGGCCCATGTAAAAGTAAATAGTCGACAATCTGCTGATCGAAATGGATACCACGTCTAGCCATAACGGAAGTAACTAAAGCATAACGGTCTGCGTATAGACTTCCACTTGGCACTTTTACACTGACCGCTTGGGTAAGACGTGATTGCAAGTCTGGTAACTCGAGTTTTAGTTCAATCGGCGCAACCCGTGAAGAAAATACAAGTTGTCCTTCATGGTTATTCATTAAATGAAACACAGCTTTTTGCCAGTGCGGCACGCCACTAATAGATTCAATATCATCTAAAGCAACTAAATCATAATGCTCTAAACAAGTAATTGCCTCAATCGGAGCATCAAGAAGTTCCAACAGTGAAACTTTTATTGCTGACTTGCCTACTTCTAAATAAGAATCACAAATCGCTGAAAGCAAATGACTCTTACCTGTTCCAGCTCCACCATAGATATAAAATCTATTGACTAGACCTGCATGTAGTTGACGCACTGCATCGACTACATGCCCCCAACCTGGTCCCGAAAAATCACTGATTCGGGCATCAAGTTGAGGTTCTATATCCAGTTGGAGTTGACGCATATAATGAATTGGCCTTGAAATTATTTCTGATCTGAAAGATTTGGTGTATCTGTATCTTGCTGTGTTTTAACTTCAAGATCAAGTTTAGTATTTTCAGTTTCTACATGAATTTGCTGAATATTACCCTCTTGCACAAATAATTCCGAATACGCACCATAAAGGCTACTCTTTTCATAGTTATCCCTTAAGTGCTTTAAGAGTACAACAATGACCGCAGCCACTGGTAATGCGATGAGCATTCCTAAGAAACCAGCAAGTTGCGCGCCTGCCAAAACAGCAAATACAACAGCAACTGGTGAAAGACCAATTTTATCACCGAGTAGGAATGGTTGTAGAATATAGCCTTCTACAGCTTGACCAATCATAAAAACCACACCAACGAGTAATAAATGGGTCCAGTCCATTCCAAACTGAAATAGACTTGCAATAATGGCTGCAATAATGCCGACTGCAAATCCCAAATAAGGAATAATACTGGCAAGGCCTGCGACCATACCAATAATAAGTCCAACCTCTAACCCAATTAATTGTAGACCTACCGCATAGACCACACCGAGCAAAAGCATAACGAGGAACTGACCTTTAACAAATGCTCCTAAAACACTATGACATTCACGAACGATTTGTAAGGTAGTGGCTTCATATGGTCGTGGGATGAGACGACGTAAGTTCTGCAACATACGGTCCCAGTCTAATAAAAAATAAAAAGCGATAATTGGAATTAAAACGAGTGTTCCACCAATCTGAATAAAATTCAGACCTGATTGTGCAAGCTTTAATAAAACAGCCTGAATGCTATCGGCACTGTAATTGGTCTGGACATAATCCATAACCGCTTTGGACATTTGATCGGTATCGATTTCCATTTGTTGTACATGGAAGGTCGAAGAAATCCAAGGTAGTAGCTCTGCATTAATCCAATGAATTCCAGCAGGGATACTATCTCGAGCATAAACAAGTTGTTTCCAGATGAGTGGAACCAAATACCATAATGCAACAGTTAAAGTTACACCGATACCGATAAAAACGATGCTAATTGCCAACCAACGAGGGAGCTTAATTTTTACTAGAACATCGACAAGTGGACTGAATAAATAAGCCAGGAAAAAAGCACCAAGAAATGGAATGACCACAGGCTTGAGCAAGTATAATACCCATACCAGCAATACAATACCTGCGAGTAAGAAAATACGGCGCAGTATACGATCTTGCATAAAATCTAGCCTTTTTTGATTTAATCGTTATAAATGGAAAAATATTTTTATTAAAGATAGCATTTTCGAGCATAAATAACATAAGAGTTTCGTATATTCAGGTTATAATCTGCCGCCAATGCGGAGACTTCATTTATGAGCAACTCAACTTCTACCCCAAATACCGGTTTAAGCTACAAAGATGCGGGTGTTGACATTGAAGCGGGCGACGCACTGGTCGATCGTATCAAGTCAGTCGCTAAACGTACAACTCGTCCAGAAGTAATGGGCGGACTTGGTGGCTTTGGTGCACTATGCAAAATTCCTAAAGGTTACGAAGAACCTGTTTTGGTTTCTGGAACTGACGGTGTAGGTACTAAATTACGTTTAGCACTTAACCTTAATCGTCATGACACAATCGGCCAAGATCTTGTCGCTATGTGTGTTAACGATCTTTTGGTTTGTGGTGCAGAACCATTATTCTTCCTCGACTATTATGCAACTGGTCACTTAAATGTAGACGTAGCTGCAAACGTAGTTACTGGTATCGGTAAAGGTTGTGAACTTGCAGGTTGTGCACTTGTAGGTGGTGAAACAGCTGAAATGCCTGGTATGTATGAAGGTGAAGATTACGATCTTGCTGGTTTTGCAGTGGGTGTTGTTGAGCAAAGCAAAATTATTGATGGCTCTAAAGTAAAATCTGGTGATGTACTTATTGGTGTTGCATCAAGTGGTGCTCACTCAAATGGTTATTCATTACTACGTAAAATCCTTGATGTTAAGAATGTAGACTTAACTCAAGTGATTGATGGCCGTCCTCTTGCAGATGTCGCAATGGAACCAACACGTATTTATGTAAAACCAGTTCTTGAGCTTTGCAAACAAGTTGATGTGCATGCTATGGCACACATCACTGGTGGCGGTTTACCTGGTAACTTACCGCGTGTATTACCAAATGGTGCTCAAGCTGTCATTAATGAAGCTTCTTGGGAATGGCCAGAATTATTCAAACTTCTACAACGTGAAGGTAATGTAGAACGTTTTGAAATGTACCGTACCTTTAACTGTGGTGTAGGTATGGTGATTGCAGTTGACGCAAATGATGCAGAAAAAGCAATTGAAGTGCTTAATGCTCAAGGTGAAAAAGCTTGGAAAATCGGACATATCCAAGAAAATGCTGAATCAGTGGAAGGTGCAGACGAAAAAATTCGTGTGATCTTTGAATGATGAAAATTGCTGTTCTAGTCTCTGGGAACGGCAGTAACTTACAAGCCTTGATAGATGCACGTCTATCAGGGCAAATTGTAGGTGTATTGTCCAATAAAGCCGATGCTTATGCCCTAGAGCGTGCTCAAAATGCCAATATCGCAACAGCGGTAATTTCGCATAAAGACTTTCCTAGTCGTGCCGATTTTGATGAAGCGATGCATCAGCAACTTATGGCATGGCAAGCTGATATCGTTATTTTAGCTGGCTTCATGCGTATTTTAACTGCAAACTTTGTCGATAAATGGCAAGGTAAAATGCTCAATATCCATCCTTCGCTATTACCTGCTTATAAAGGTGTTAATACACATCAGCGTGTATTAAATACGGGCGATCGATTGCATGGTTGTACAGTTCACTTTGTAACTTCTGAACTTGATGCTGGTCAAGCAATTGCTCAATCTGCAATTGAAGTCAAAGAACATGACAATGTTGCTTCTTTGGCAGAACGTGTACATAAACTTGAGCATTTTATTTATCCTCAAGTTGCAGAATGGTTATGTAATGGCCAGCTGACATGGAAAGATGGACAAGCCTATTTCCGTAATCAAATTCTTGAACACCCTATTCGTTTTGCATCTTGGTAAAAGATTTGCTCAACGTAAGTAAAAAAAGGACATGCATGCATGTCCTTTTTTTATAAAAGTCTTATTAGCGTGAATTGCTATGAATAAGCTTCTTAATATAATTCACTGTATCAATTGGATGCTCTAGAGGGAACATATGCCCTCCTTCAACCACACTAAATGGAATTCCCATTTTACGCTTTGCCATTTGAGGAAAACCTCTTTTTAAGAAGGCACTCTCTTTACCCACGACTAGATGTACAGGCATTTTCGGTTTTGGCATAGGTAGCCACCACCAAGAAGGATTTTTACGGAATATCGCAACTTCATCTTCACGAGAAATAGTTAAAGTAACACCGCCACGAACTGGATCTTCTTTTAAAGCATAGTCAATATAGGCTTGAAAGCAGTCTTCATCAAAGTCTTTATAAAAACCTTTTGGACGTAACAATGCAGCGGCTTGCTCACGAGACTCCCAATGCTCACGACGACGTGCAGATAAACCCGCAGGTGTCATGTCATCGACTATTTTAGGTTTAAATAATTTTGCCATATGAAAAGCAAAAGAGTATCGACCCAAAATAAGAGGCGGATCTAGCATAATTACTTGTGAAAAAAGCTCAGGGCGTTTAAAAGATGCCATTAAGGTTAAAACTGAACCTAACGAATGACCAAGTCCAATCACCTTGCGCCCCTTCGCTTGACGTACAATACTATCAATTACCTGATCGACCAAAAAAGGCCAGTGATTGGTAATCGGATAACGTTTGTCAGGTCCAATGAGTGGAACATAAATTACGTCATACTCATCTTTTAATTGATCAAACAATTTTTGATACACCATAGATGGCACACCATTGGCATGCGCAAAGTGTATAACCGGTTTTACTGACATACCGTTATCCTACTTAAATTATTGTAGTTTTGCGTCCTGACTTGTTTGTAAGCGTTCAGCAACCGACTCACTTAAACCTTTCCCCATTTCTGATCCCATTCGTCCGAGAATGGATTGTAATGGGTTACGTTCAATCGTGTAGTCAACTTTATTATCAAGCTTCAGTTCACGCATCAAGCTTGTAATGTTACCTGAACGATCAGCTACGCCTAACTGAATTGCTTGCTCACCAGTCCAGAAAAGACCAGAGAAAATAGCAGGATCATTAGATTTTAAGCGTTTCCCACGCCCTTCTTTGACCGCGTTAATAAAATGAGTGTGGACATTATCGAGTACAGATTGAATATGCTCTCGTTGTACAGGATTAATCGGTTTTGTCATACTTAAAATGTCTTTATTCGTCCCCGCTGTAAGAGTTCGGTCTTCAATTCCTAGTTTTTGAGCTAAACCAGTAATGCCATAGTTTGGCATAATGACACCAATTGAACCTACCAAACTTGATGGATTCACAATAATTTCATCGGCAGCAGAAGCAATATAATAAGCACCCGAAGCACCCATATCGCCAATTACCGCATAGACTTTCTTATCAGGATGTTCTTTTTTCAAATAGCGAATTTCCTGCCAGATTTCATCTGACTGAACAGGTGAACCGCCAGGAGAATTAATATTAAGGGCAATTGCTTTACTATTCGATGCCTCAAAAGCACGTTTAAGCGCTTTGTTTGTATCTTCACTATTCACAGCCTGATTGCTTGAAGCATCAATAGTTCCAATAATATCAACTACTGCAAGGTGAGCACTGCTACTACTTGCTGTAGAGCCATCTTTAGTGGTCGAACAACCTTTGCCCATTAACACAACAATGAACAATAGATAAATAAAAGTAAGTGTTTTAAAGAATATACCCCAGCGACGACTACGGCGTTGTTCTTCTACAGAAGCCAGTACAGCTTTCTCAAGGATTTGCCATTCCGGTCCGTTCTGTTTAGGGGTTATAGGTTCATTTTGTGGTTTTGGTGGCCAATCGGACATAAAATTCCAATCCAAATCAATCGAAATGATGTCATTATATACTTTGATTTGATAAAAACTGTCTAAATAATATGATTTCATTTATAATATTTTTGTCTTTTTTTACTTGTTGTTTCTTCCTTACTTACTGCTATAGATGACTAGACCAGATTCAAAAAGCATGAACTATCAATTACTCAAAACATTTAGCCGCCAACCCATTCAATTTGGGCGTTTTCTTGCTCGTCTGTTAGCAGGACTTGTAAATACTCTAAAAATTACTAGAACATCAAAAAGTATTGAGCTTAACTTAAGAATTGCGCTTCCGTATTTAACACCTCAGCAGCGTATAGCGATTACAGAAAAAGCTGTAAGAAACGAATTAACTTCATATTTTGAGTTTTTAAGTATTTGGGGTTCATCAAATAGTAAAAATATCTCACGCATTCACCGTATTGAAGGTGAACATTTTTTTCATGAAGCATTGGCTGCAAAAAAAGGTGTAGTTCTTATTGTTCCACATTTTGGTACTTGGGAAGTCATGAATGCATGGTGTGCTCAATTCACATCAATGACCATTTTATATAAACCCGTTAAAAATGCTGATGCAGACCGTTTTGTAAGAGAAGCCCGTAGCCGTGAACAAGCGAATCTCGTCCCTACCGATGAAAGCGGTGTAAGACAAATTTTTAAAGCATTAAAGCAAGGTGAAACGACAGTAATTTTACCGGATCATACCCCTAATGTGGGTGGAGATATGGTGAACTATTTTGGTGTTCCACTTGCCTCTAGTAATTTAAGCGCAAAACTCATCCAGAAAACTAAAGCAAAAGCTCTGTTTCTTTATGCGATCCGTAATGAAAACGATGGCTTTACCATGCATATCGAGCCAATGGATGAGAAAATCTATGAGGGCACTGCGGACGATGGAACGTATGTCATCCATCAAGCGATTGAGCAACTCATCCATAAATATCCAGAACACTATCACTGGAGCTATAAACGTTTTAAAGCGAACCCCGCTTTAGACAATATCTATAATATCGATCCGACAGAAGCACTTAAAATTGTAGATAGGCTCAAAGCAGAAGCTTTAAAAACCTCTACTCAACCAGAGCCTATCCAAACGTCGGTCATGTAAAACTATTTTGTGGTTTTCCAACACAAAACTTAAGGTTCCTTGTTCCACAGTGCTTTTTAGCGGAATATGTAGAGCTTTTAAACGTGCTATAACTTGTTGGCTAGGATGGCCATAACGGTTATCAAACCCTGCCGATGCAATGGCCAGTTTAGGTTTTAAGGTCGCCAAGAAATCATAAGCCGAACTGTGCTTACTTCCATGATGCCCTAGCACTAACACATCTATCTTCAAGTTAGGATAATCTTTTAATAACTCGTATTCAGCTTCCCATCCTGCATCGCCCATAATAAGAAAATTTTGGTAACCAGCAACTTTTTTAAATTGAAGATATACAACACAAGAATATTGATTCTGGTTAGAAGCAACAAAAACCAGATCTTTTTCTTTAGGCCATAAAATTTGAATATCTAACTCAGGATAATGCCATTGTTGCCCTTGATGGCAATATTGGAACGGTTGCTTTAAATAATTTGGTAATTGTTCATTCGAAATAAGCTGCGTTACAGGAATCTCTTGTTCAATAATAGGAAACGCGCCACTATGGTCTTGATCAAGATGGGATAACACAACATGATCTAATTGTCTTACGCCTTGCTGACGTAGAAAAGGCACTACAACATTTTGTCCAATACTAAATATTTTTTCATCGTAAGAACCGCCTGTGTCAATTAACCAGTTTTGTTCGGAATGTTGTAAAAAAATGGCCTGCCCCTGCCCAACATCTAAAATATGAAGTTGAATTGGTTGGTTCGTTTTATTCACAACAATGAGAGGTAAACAACAGAGCATTCCCCATGTTTTTGGCAAAATGCCTTTAGGCAAAAATAAAATAAGGATGCCTAAACTCACTGCGAATAAAGCCAGTGGCGTCAAGCTTATACCTTGTAGTGGTAAAGACAGTTTTTCTAATAAGCCTAAACAACTCAGCAATATACTGAGCAAGATATCATTGAAATAAAAAAGCATGTTTCCAAATGGTTTGGCAATAAACCATGTACAAGCAGCCAGGATATTTAAAGGAACAATAATCCCACCAACGATAGGCACCGCAACAATATTGGTTAATGGAGCAACCCAAGAAATTTGTTGAAAGAAAAGTAAGGTTAAAGGACTTAATGCAATAAAGATTTTGCCTTGAGACTCAATTAAAACCTTAGTCATAAAAATCATTTTCGAGCGTAAGCTTAAAAAATGTTGATCAGGTATTTGAACTATAGTTTGATAAATTCTTAATAAAATAAAGCATGCCCCATAAGACAACCAAAAACCTGCAGACAAGACACTAAACGGGTCCATGAGTAATAATAAACTTGCACTGTATAGGAGCAACGCAAATGGTTTAAGAGGTTGTTTTAATAATATAAAAGAAATAAATATAAAGACTGACAACAATGTCCGTAGTGCAGGAATTTCGAAACCCACAAAAGCTGTATAAATTAAAACACCGAAACAGCATGGTATAGCCATCAAAACTTGTTTGGGTTTCCATAAGTAAATTTGAGGATAATAACGGCAGATGACTTGATGACAGAACCAAGACAACATCATGGCAAAAATAAGTACATGTGGCCCTGAAATCGCTAACAAGTGAGCAATTCCCAATTGTTTAAATTGTATTTGGGTCTCATCTGATAAAAGGCTTTCATCACCAGTCAGCAAAGCTAAAATTAGTCCTTTTTGATGTAGTGAAGAATTTTGCAATAGATGCCTAAAATTTAAGCGCAGCTTTTCTATATTTATTTGAAATCTATTAAAAAAGGACTGCTGTTCTCTTGAATGCTGTTGATATCCCAATCGATAAATTTCATCACGGCTTAAAGGCTCAATATGCTGAACAATAAAACCAAACATTATATTTCGCTGAATAAACCACTTTTCCTGATCAAAAGCTCCTGCTGTGGCGTAACTATGAGCAGGTTTTGTTTTTCCAGATAGTCGATAGTAATGGCCTAATTGAAGTTCTTGATTGCTCTTCAACACACTTTGATTATCATTTTTTAAATACAGTAGCCAATTTACCGGATCTTTAGATAGGTTTAATACTTGAGCATTTTGTTGAACTTTATTGTCTTTTTCTTCACTTAGTTGATTTATATAAACAATAATATCGAGATTTTTTGAATCCATTTCTCTTTGTTGTAAGCGTTCGACCAACGCATTCTCGGCATATTGATACCCCACAACAAAAAGGCTGGCTGCACATAACAAAGAATACATTGCCTTTAAAAATGGTCGGCTAACGAATACTGAGCGTTTAAAAAGATAGAAAATAAAAGCAAGTAACAGCAGAGCTTTGCCTACTTTTCCATATTGCATAATTAAAGGTAAATTAATGCCCATCAATGCAATACCAACAACCCACCCCAATAAAATAATTTTAAGCATTTAAAATCTTGTCGTTATCATTTTAGGGGCAAAATTAAAGCCCAACTCAGTGGGCTTTAACAATGTGATTTAATGACAATTTTTTAAGAACCGCTTACCCACAAACCATCTTCCATATGCAAGATAGAATCTGCTGCCTGAGCTAATTGCTCATCATGGGTCACAATGAGCATCGCCATATTTAGTTCTTTCTTCAAGTCGGTAAGTAATTGGAAAATACCCACAGCTGTTTTACGGTCCAAATTACCGGTTGGTTCATCAGCTAAAACGACCGCAGGCTTAGTCACCAATGCTCGAGCAAGAGCCACACGTTGACGTTCACCACCAGAAAGTTCACCTGGTTTATGGTCCATACGATGAGATAACCCAACTCGATCTAACAAATATTCAGCCTGAGCCTTAACCGACTTATATTGACTGTCCGCTCGAAGCATCAAAGGCATTGCCACATTTTCAAGCGCACTAAATTCAGGCAATAAATGGTGAAACTGGTAAACGAAACCTAAATACTGATTACGTTGAAAACCACGTTCTGCTTCACCCAAGTTATCAAAGCGCTGACCATTTAAAAAGACTTGGCCTTGGGTCGGTTGATCTAAGCCACCGAGTACATGTAACAAAGTACTTTTACCTGAACCACTTGCACCAACAATAGATACAAACTGCCCTGCTTCAACTTGTAAAGAAAGACCTTTAATGACTTCAACCTTAGATTTACCATCATCAAAATGCTTATAAATATCTTTTGCTTCTAGAACGACTTTACTCATAACGCAATGCCTCGGCAGGTTGAACTTTGGCTGCACGAAGCGCCGGATAAATTGTTGCCAAGAAACTTAAGAGTAAAGAAACAATCACGATAATTGTCACGTCTTGCCATCTTAAGTACGAAGGTAAGTAATGTACAAAATAGGCATCGAACAAATTAAGTCCAAGAACATTATTAAACCAAGAAATAATATCACTGATCGTAAGTGCCAAAATTACACCTAAAACCGTGCCCGCAACTGTACCAATCACACCAATCACGGTACCTTGCACCATAAAGATTTTAGTAATCATGGATGGTGACGCACCTAAAGTACGTAAAATTGCAATGTCCGATTTTTTGTCAGTTACGACCATGACCAAAGACGAAACAATGTTAAATGCAGCAACCACAATAATCAGTACAAGTAATAAACCAACTAATGTTTTTTCCATTTGAATGGCATTAAACAAATTACCGTGTGTATAAGTCCAGTTCGTTGCGTAGAAATTGCTTGGCAAGTTTTTCACAATATCATCGGCAACTTGAGGTGCTGCAAAAATATCATCCATTTTTAAACGGACGCCTTGAGCACCATCAGGTAAACGCAATAAAGTCGATGCATCATATAAAGCAATGTATCCGACCATTGAGTCCACTTCAGCACCTACACTGAAAATACCCACCACTTTAAAGCGTTTAAAACGAGGCACAACACCTGCCGGAGATGGAGTTGCTTCAGGTAAAACCAGTGTCACACTGTCATTTAGACGTAAACCAAGTGAATCGGCCATGTCTTTACCAAGCACAATACCGAACTCACCCTTTTTAAGTGAGTCGAGGCTACCGGCAACAATATGATTTTGAATGATAGACACATTCTTTTCATATTTCGGATCAATACCCGTCACCATGATACCAGCCACTTGCCCTTGAGCAGTTAACATACCTTGCAATTGAGTAAAAGGTGCAACTCCAGTCACATGGGGATGATTTTCAACTCGTTTAATCAGCTCAGGCCAATCCGTAAGAATTTGCGTTGAAGAAACTGTCGCTTGCGGTACCATTCCCAAAACACGATTTTTCAATTCGCGGTCAAAACCGTTCATTACAGAAAGTACCGTGATCAGTACAGCGACACCAAGTGTCAAACCGACCATCGAAACCAATGCAATAAAAGAAATAAAATGATTACTGCGTCGTGCGCGAGTATATCTCAACCCTATATACAGTGAGATTGGTTTAAACATACCTTCTAAATCCAAGGTCATTGATGGAAAATAGAGAAGTGCGATCCACACTTCTTATTTAGCCATATCGTTAGATGCTGTATTAAGGTTTAAAAATCAGTAAGTTCTGACCTACCCTTAACAATCCTAATATTATATTGCTGCGCTATTTTCTACTACTTAAGATATGAGATCAATTTGATCATGCATTTAGCTACGAATTAGAACAATTTAATGAATAAGCTCAACAAATTACCCTCATCTTCTCCTATTTAGATTTAATATGTTGGGCAAAATTACGGTTTGCTTGAATGTCTTTATAGAAATACAGGAATAGACCAAACAAGATAATAAATGCCCCCACAAAAACCATCATTGAAAGATGTTCATGGTTTAAAACAGCACCAATCATCATAGCTAACATAGGCGTAATAACGGTTGTAAGCGATAAAGTAGTTGCTTTGATATTTTGTACAAGTTTGAAATAACAGAACATAGCAACGAGTGAAGCCATAAGAACTGTATAAATTAGAGCAAATAAGGATTTAGCTTGCGGCAAATGGGTCGGAGCATATTGCCAAATAAATGGAATAAGGCAGCTCGCCAAAAGCGATGAGACCAAGATTGAACCTGTTGCCTGAGCCATAGGTTGAATTTGGGCATTCACTTTTTTTACCCAAAAAATAGAAAATGAATAAACAAAAACACTGATCAACATTAAAACAATGCCAAATGGATGCACGTGCTGACCAGATCCATTCAAACAAATGATTGCTAGACCACAAACGGCAATCGCCATACCAAGCCACTGCAATTTATAAAGATGCTGACCAAAAGCAAAACGGCCAATTAATCCAGCCATGATAGGCGCCAGACCAAACATGAGTGCGATCATGCCTGAACTTAAATATTGAGTTGCAGCATAAGTAAAAATTTGAGAGCCAATTAAACTAAAAGACCCTGCAAAATAACTATGGAGAGCTTGCTTATGAGTGGGAAAAGAAGTTTTTAGAATAAGTAAAACAATAACCGAAAGAGGTAAAGCAATATAAAAACGTAGTAGTAAGGCCCACATGACATGTAAGTCAGACACGCTCCATACAATGGCTAAAGGTGTCGTTGCCCAAATAAATACAAGCAAGACATAAGTTGAAGCCAAGTTGGTCTGGGATGGCATAAGAAGCTCACTAAGCAGTTTTACGTTTTTGCTTTAAAATTGTTTGGTCGAGTGCACTGGAAAATTCACGCTTATCACGTTCTGAAATTGGAGGAGGACCACCTGTCTGGACTCCAGCACCACGCAGCGTGTCCATAAAGTCACGTAAGTGCAATCGTGCCTTAACATTTGCAGTGGTATAAATCTCACCACGTGGATGAATCGCGATACCACCTTTTTCAATGACTTGAGCAGCAAGCGGAATATCTTGTGTAATTACAATGTCATTTTCAGACATGCGATCAACGATTTCCTGATCGGCCTGATCAGCCCCACTTAAAACCTGTATTGATTTAATGCGTACCGATGGGGTAATGCCGACATTTTGATTGGCTACAAAAATCACTTCTAACTGATAACGATCTGAAGCTCGCAAAATGACTTCACGCAGAATTTTAGGTAATGCATCTGCGTCTACCCATAACTTAAATGGCAGCACGTTATTCTCTATTTCCACTAAAAATATAAGTCTAACAGATGCATTTCATTAGAGAATAGCGCTAAATATAAAACTTGTTTTCTAAATTTAATTTTAACAATCTCTTAACAGTCGACTATATTCACTCTTAAAAGCACGTGTTTTGCCTATTGAAGGGCTTTTTAATAAGTAAATATGTGCTTTTGCAAGAGAATTTACATATGTTGACTTGAAAAATAGCAATTACCCTCGATTTAATATAACAAGTGAGATAAACCCAACATCAATCGTACTTATGAAAAATCAAAACAGTCCAGAAGTTATTACGGTAAACGACCAAAATTTTGGTAGTCATGGCGAGCATTGGAATCTACTGACCGCCCATCCAGAGACAGATGTACCAAAATGGCTTGGACTGGCGCTTGATGCTCCTGTAATGCCAATGGGTTTATGCCAAAGTGAAGATGAAATGGATCAATCTTTTTGGCTGATTCAAGGTCCTCAAGGGCAAAATGTCACCATTAACCAAATTATTGCAGTTGAAAATCAAAAGCCTCGTGCTCTAAAAACAGCATTTCCTAGTTTTGAAAGCCCGTATCAATATAATGCACAAATTGAGCGCATCATTACTTGTGATTCAGCAACTCAGGCAGTATTAAGTTTAAGATTAAATAAAAATACGACTATTTATGCATTTGATAATTTATTTAGTGTTAATCGTTGTCAATATGACAAAACCCAAACTTACCAAGTTCAATTTAATGCATGGGCTTATGAATTAGAGTCCGTCCCTGCCGGCGAAACAATTGTTGTAGATGATCCGGCATCAATTAAGCATCACCGTGCGTTAAATGCAATTTTAACTGAAAATAATGGTATTGCACCTGAAAACCTACAAGAACTCATTAATGAATGGCAACCAAAAACTGAGGAAGATCAACAACCTGTGACGGTTGATTTTTCAAAAATGGTTGCATATTTATATGGGGAAAATCTTGGTCAAGAAGACGAAGCATGGTTCCAAGGTAATATTGTCGGTAAAACTTCAATGACATTTATGGGTGCAGAATATCCCCTTTACGATGTCACTTTAGTTTTAGAAGACAATCTTCCTGCCATATTAGTGCGCATCGCGACCCAAAATGATTTGTACAAAAACTTTAATATTGGTGAATATATTCGCGGTAATATCTGGATTCAGGCGAATATTTATGCTAAAAATAGTGAAACTAATTGAATTTCACTAATATTTTAAAAATTAGGCTATTGAATGAAGATTATACCTGAACAAACCACCAGCCTCATTCAAACTAGTAACCCACGTATAAGGGTCGATACTGGTGCGTTTTGCTTTTTCGTTTTAGGTATGTTCTTAGCCGCGATGATGATACATCAATTTGGTTTTATGCCTTTTTAATTAATAAATTATATAAAAATAAAGCCCTCTTTTTGAGGGCTTTATTTTTTTGATTTACTTAACCATTACGTTTAGCAAAATCATCCATAAAGCGAATAAGTGCTTGCACGCCTTCTAATGGCACAGCGTTATAAATACTTGCACGCATACCCCCAACTGAGCGGTGACCGGCCAAGTTCAATAAATGATTTTCTTCAGCTTCTTTCAAGAATTGCTTTTCTAAAGCTTCATCTGCCAAAGTGAATGGTACATTCATAATTGAACGGTTTGGAATAGCAATCGGGTTATTATAAAAATCGCTTGAATCGATATAACCATAAAGTAACTGAGCTTTTTCAAGGTTAACTTTATGAATAGCGTCTACCCCACCCTGCTCTAGTAACCATTCGAATACTAAACCAGACAAGTACCAAGCATAAGTTGATGGTGTATTTACCATAGAACCATTTTTCGCTTGGTCACCATATTTTAAAATGCTTGGAATTTCTGGCTTAGCTTGGTCAAGTAAATCATCACGAACAATAACGATTGTTAAACCAGCAGGACCAATATTTTTTTGTGCGCCGGCATAAATTAAACCAAACTTGGTCACATCTAATGGAGCTGATAAAATACTTGATGAATAGTCGCATACAAGTGGCGCTTTAACATCAGGAATACCTGCAAACTGTAATCCGCCAATTGTTTCGTTATCTGCATAATGAACATATGCTGCATCGTCAGACAAGTTCCATTCGCTTTGATCAGAGATGGCGAACTTACCATCTACTTTAATACCTGCTTCTACAGTATTAATATCACCATAGCGTTTTGCTTCTTTTAACGCTTTTTCAGACCAAATTCCTGTATGGATATAATCTGCTTTGTTATTTTTACCAAGCAGGTTTAAAGGAATTGCTGAAAATTGTAATGACGCGCCGCCTTGTAAAAACAGTACTTTATAGTTTTCAGGAATATTCATAAGCTTACGCAAATCTGCTTCAGCTTTTTCAGCTACGGCAACATAGTCAGCACTACGGTGACTCATTTCCATGATGGATAGACCTTTACCTTGCCAATCCAACAACTCTTTTTGAGCTTTTTCTAAAACGGCAGTAGGTAATGCAGCAGGACCAGCACAGAAATTGTACGCGCGCATGATTTTTCCCTTGTAAAGTGAAACACAATAAAAAAAGGCATTTAACCACAGATTGCTTAAGCTTGCAGCAGCTTCTCTAGTAAATATTTCAATGCTAGGGCGTATTTAGGTTTATTTTTTCAATAACTATTTTATTTATTTCTTTGCTTTCACTTATTTTTTTATAAGTTTTATTAGATAAAGTTCAACTTGACTTGTTAATCGAGTTCCCCATACTGTGAGGAATATATAAAGTTTGCTGTATGATTTTCCGTCAAGCAAAATAAACTCAAAATCATTTTGTGCTTTTATACAATTGTATAATAAACAATATGATAATTGAATTTAATAACAAGAAATTTAAACTATAAGGGATGATCAAAAATTGTTATATAAAATGCCAACACATCAGTATCGACAGTCAATACGCCCTTTTTTCTTTAAACCCAATTACCTTGCGTTGGTATTGGGAGTATTTATTGCAACGCCTATTTATGCACAAAGCTTAAGTTATGCTGAAGCAGAACAACAAGCTTTAAAAAGCTCGTATAGCACTCAAGCCAACCAAGCTTTACAACAAGCCTCTCAATTAGAAGCCGAAGCAGTAAAAGGTTTAGGCTTACCCAGAGTTGATTTAAACGTTAGAGCATACGCGTTTCATAGTGAAACAGATGTGCCACTTAGTGGTTTTAAGCAAAAACTTGAGAATGATTTAAGCCAAGGATTAAACGACAAATTGTCTCAGTGGAACAATGTCATTCCATCAGATGTTTTAGGACAAGTTCAAGAAGGTTCAAACCAAATCATCCATGATGGAATCAATCGTTTTCCTAACTACGCTAATTTGACTGTAGAAGACCAAGTAGTCCGCCCCTCTATTTCAGTTGTGATGCCAATCTATACAGGAGGCTTGACGACTAGTGCAAAGAAAATAGCTAATATTCAAGCTCAACGTTCCGAGCTTTCAAGCCAACAACAGCAAGATATACAGCGCTTCGAAGTCGTACAAAGTTACTTTAATGTGCAATTACAACAACAACTGGTCGCGAGTAGCTTATTTAACTTTAATGCAATGCAAAAGCATTACAGCAACGCGCTAAAGCTCGAACAGCAAGGTTTTATTAGTAAAGGACAACGCATGCAATTTGAAGTTGCCCGTAACAATGCCGAACGAACTTTACAAAATGCTCAAGCAAATCTGAATGCTAGCCAATTCAGTTTAAACAATCTTCTTCATCAGCAAAGTAATCCTGATTTGAGTACTCCTCTTTTTGTAAATACAGTTCGTAGCCAATCTTTAGAAGCACTGCTAAGTAGTTACGCTCAAAAATCAAGCCTTGTGCAAAAAATGCAGTTAGACACCCAATTGGCTAATGCGAATATTCAGGCTCAACAAGCAGCTAAAAAGCCAAGCCTCTTTGCTTTTGGTGAATATTCACTCGATGAAAATGAAAACTGGATTGTAGGTGTCATGGCAAAATACAATCTGTTTTCTGGCGTAGATAAAAATAAGAATATTCATGCTGCCGAGTTAAAACGTTATGCCTCAGAACTCATGACTGAACGAACTAAACAAGAGATTGAAGCTTTATTGAATAAGTCTTATAACGAGCTCAATTCAGCGCAGCAAAGTCATACCTTACTTCAAAGAAATATCAATGCAGCTCAAGAAAACTTACGTATTCAGGAGCTTTCTTTCCGTGAAGGTATGGGAACAGCCACACAAGTCATTGACGCGCAAAATGCGTTAAGTGCTTTAAAAACAGAAATGGCTTTAAATGCTTATAAATATGTCATGTCGCTCGCAACGCTATTGCAAAGCCATGGTTCTATGGATCAGTTTAAAGCTTATGTGACTCAACCACACACCGACTATATCCGCTAATGGGGGCATAACATGAATCAAGAAACATCTTCTTCTCAGCAAGATTCACCTGTTACGGATACAGAGCATACAGGTCAAGATCAACAAAATATTCAAACCGACAATGCGCAAGAAGTAAAAACGAGTAAAAGTTCTCAACCGCCTAAAAGTTCAAAAATTAAACTAATTATTGCGGTGGTCACTATTGCTCTATTAGGGCTAATCATTTTCGGTTTATGGAAAAGTTATCAACCTAAGCCTATTGAGTTACAAGGCAGAGTTGAGGCTGAAACGATTCACGTCAGTACTAAAGTTCCAAGTCGTATTGAAGAAATTTATGTGCAAGAAGGCCAAAAAGTTTCTAAAGGACAACCTCTGGTTCGTTTAGTCAGCCCAGAAATTGAAGCTAAAAAGCAGCAAGCTTTAGCTACACTACAATCAGCTTTAGCTTTTCAGTCTACTGTAGACCGTGGTTCGCAACAGGAAAATATTGATACACTTTATGCCAACTGGCAAAGTATGAAAGCTCAAGCGAACCTTGCAAAAACTACTTATCAACGTGGTGAAAATTTATATAGACAAGGTGTTATTTCTCGTCAAAGACGAGATGAGATGTTAGCTGCACAAACCTCTGCTCAAGAGTTAAGTGAAGCAGCTTATCAACAATATGCTCGAGCAAAGCGCGGAAGTACCAGTCAGCAGAAATCTACAGCAGATGCACAAGTTGATATTGCCAAAGCAGCAGTCAGTGAAGCTCAAGCACTTGAGGCAGAAACCCGCCTACTCGCTCCTATTTCAGGTACAGTTTCAAAAACTTATGGCAAACCTTCTGAACTCGTTGCGATGGGTGTACCGGTTGTCAGCATTTTAGAAGATGATGATTTGTGGGTGAGTTTAAATGTCGGTGAAAATCAGTACGCTTCTGTTTATAAAAACAAAACGCTAGAGGGATTCATTCCTGCGCTGAACCAAACCGTAATGTTTAAAGTGAAAAATATTGATGCCGAAGGTGAATTTGCCACCATTAAAACCACACGTCAAACCGGCGGTTATGATATCCGTAGCTTTAAATTGCATTTGGTACCTGAGCGTCCTGTCAAAGATTTAAAAGTTGGCATGAGTGTTCTATTTAAAATTAAAGAAGAAAAATAAAGCATGTTTGCCAGTATATTACGTGAACTAAACTATCTAAGAAGCAATAAATGGGATTTGTGTATGGTGACACTCATCCCTGCTTTTATCATTTTTTTGTTTAGCAGCATGTTTTATGCAGGTAAGGCTGAACATTTACCTATCGCGATTATTGATCAGGACCAGAGTGAACTGAGCCGTAATATTGAAAAGTATCTTTCGTTAAATCATACGGTAGATGTTAAAACAATTACTGCAAGCTCGACCGAAGCTGAAAAACTACTCAATGAAACCAAAATTTGGGGCTATGTTTTTATTCCTGACGGCGCTGAAAAACGTTTTGTAAAAGCTCAAGACGCACAAATCAGTATTGCTTTTAATCAGTCATTTTTTAGCGTAGGAAATACAATTTCCTCAGCAATGCTAGTCAGTACACTGAATGCTTTAGCAGACTATGCAGGCCAGAGTTATCTTGCAAATAATATTCCTTATTTAGATCTCCCTACAGCGCACGTTAAAATTTCAACGCTCTATAATCCAAGCATGAGCTATGAATTTTATTTAGAACCTTTCATGGTTCCTGCTGTTTTGCATCTATTACTCTGTTGTTGTGTGGCTTTTGCTATTGGACAAGAGCTTAAACGCAGCACATTAACCCAGTGGGTCAACCGCGAAAATTTTATTCGCGGCTTACTGGCTAAAAATTTACTTTATAGCTTTATTTTTTGTCTTTGGACTTGGTTATGGATGTTTTGGCTCGTTGAGATCCGAGGTTGGTTTGTCGCAGGTTCTCTTAGTCTTTTATTAGCTGCCCAGTTTTTGCTTTATTTTTCTTATGCACTCATTAGTAGTACTGTCATTTTAGCCACCAAAAATTTAAGTAAAACTTTTGGTTTTATTGCAGTATACGGCGGGGCTTCTTTAAGTTTTGCAGGGGTTACCCTACCTTTAAATAATGCACCGATTTTCACTAAATTTTGGTCTTTAATTATTCCATATACACCTTATGCAAAGCTCCAAACCGAACAATGGGTGATTGGAAGTCCACTTTTTATTTCAATGACGCCCTTTTTAATACTGATTGGCTACTGCCTTATTTATTTCATTTTGAGTTCCTTGCTGCTTAAAAAACTAGTTCGGGGGGCAGCGCAATGAAAGAGTTCTTAAAGGCTTATGCCCAAACGTTTAAAGACATTGTTGGTAATAGTTCGGTTTTCACGACACTGATTTTATCAGTCATTCTTTATAGCTTTTTTTATCCAACTGCTTATAAAGCTGAACGCGCTGAATCAATTCCAATTGTCGTGGTTGATGAAGAACAAAGCCTTTTAAGCTCTCAAATTATTGGACAGGCGAGCAATAGTCCGCACGTTAAAATTGTTAATGTGACTGCTAATTTTCTTCAAGCTGAGCAAATGGTTCGCGAGCAAAAAGCAGATGGTATTTTGCTTTTACCCAACAACTTAACACAGAGCCTACGCCGCGGAGAAACTGGTGGAATTGGCTTGTACTTAAGTACAACCAACTTCTTAAAAACTAAAGAAATTGGGTTAGGTCTTGCTACATCTATTGAAGCTACATTAAAAGAATATGTTGAAAAATTTGGAGAACGTACACATTTCCAACCAGCTCTTTCTATTCATCAGGTTCCTTTATTTAACCCCCTTTCAGGTTATGGAAGCTATATTTTTCCAGCAGTTGCAACACTCATTATTCACCAAACGATTGTATTAGGTTTAGCCATGCTGATTGCAAGCTACCGCGAACAGCATGAAAAAATTACCTCCATTCGTTTTGCTGGAATTTTTGCCAGCCTGTTTACTATTGGTTGTTTAAGCAGCTTTTATCTTTTTGGTTTTACCTTGTGGTTCAACGACTACCCACACGGTGGAAACTTTATTGGTTTACTCGTCGCGGTTCCTATTTTTATTAGTTGTGTGATTGGACTAGGCATGTTAGTTGGTTCACTTTTAGACATGCCTGAACGTGCCGGACATATTATTGTATTTAGTTCAGTTCCGCTTTTCTTATTAACCGGTACCGCATGGCCCCACCACGCCATGCCAGAATGGCTAGAATGGTTTGCTTGGTGCTTACCCTCTACACACGGGGTACAAATGTTTGTACAGCTTAATCAAATGGGTGTTCCTTTAAATGTTGTGATTCCTAAATTGATTTTTCTTGCAACAATTGGAATCATTTTTTTAATTATTGCTCATTCACGTTTAAAAAATTCCAAATAAATTTAATGACTCATAAATGTGTATAAATTATATTTTTATTTACTATAAAATCTTATAGTTAAAGCTTATTTCTTAAATAATTGACCAAAAAAATCTAAAAAAACAAATAAATTCAAAGTATTAATTTGTATCAATTGTCATGAAACCTTAAGAAAACTTTAAGTTGAAATTAAGAAATTTTCTCCATAGTAATTAGTATAGTTTTTCAGCAGCTACGCAGAGTATTCTGTAATCCTGCCTATGACGGAATCTGGATATGGCAAAAGTGTGTTATTGCGCAGATGACTTTGCAATGAATGCAGAAATATCAGACGCAATTATTCAACTCATTGAACAAGGTGCCCTACAGGCAACCTCATGTATGACCCAATCTGAATTGTGGGAAACTGCTGCTGCCAAATTAAAACCTTTTAGCGATCAAATTGATATCGGTTTGCATTTAAATCTTACCCATCAATTCGCTTCAGGTAATACTGTTTTTTCCTTACCTATGCTTATTTTACGTGCATGGTCTTCAAGCCTGAATCGTGAATTAATTACGAAATGTATTGAAGAGCAATGGGACTTATTTGTTTCAGTCATGGGAAAACAGCCAGACTTTATTGATGGACATCAACATATTCATCAATTTCCGTTTATACGCGATATTTTGCTGCAATTGTTAAAAGAGAAGAAATTTTCGGGCTGGATTCGAAATTTACAGCATCCGATTGATTTACCTCACTATCGTTTTAAGACTCGTGTGCTCTCTGCACTTGGTTCTAACTCTTTGGCAAAAGCATGTCAAACATATCAATTTAATCAGAATGACCAATTTGCTGGTATTTATGATTTTAAGCAAACTGATTATGGCGAACTCAATCAATACTGGCTTGCACATGCAAAAGACCATTTACTGATAATGTGCCATCCAGCACTTGCAGAATCAAATGATCAAGATCCGATTCAGCACGCCCGAATACAAGAATATGAATATTTTAGTTCGGATCAGTTTCAAATTGATTGTCAGCAATATGGTATCCAGCTCACTAGACTAGGGGCAATGCAATGAACACAAAACCATTTTTATCCTGCGTTGTTCCAGCCTATAACGAAGCAGAAAATTTAAAAACTTTTATTCCTGCTTTAGCAAATAGTCTAAAACAGCAAAATCTTAGCTTTGAAATTATTGTGGTCGATGATGGAAGTAAGGACGATACTATTCCAATTTTGCAAACAATGATTGATGACTATCCATTAGTTGTGCTTGAACTTTCACGCAACTTTGGTAAAGAAGCAGCTTTAAGTGCTGGTTTAGATCATGTGACAGGCGAAGTTACTTTACTAATTGATGCGGATTTTCAACACCCATTTGAAGCAATTCCAACCATGATCAACCTTTGGAAAAATGGTTATGACATGGTGTATGGCATTCGTAATCGCTCCACTGAATCTTGGCTTAAACGTGTTTTAACTCAAGGTTACTATCGTATATTAAACTTAAGCTCACCGATAGATATTCCAGAAAGTGCTGGAGACTTTCGTCTATTAGACGCAAAAGTTGTTGAAGCAATTAAACAATTGCCAGAAAAAAATCGCTATATGAAAGGCCTATATGCTTGGGTTGGTTTTAAAAGTATAGGCGTTAATTTTTCTGAACAGGAACGTCAACACGGCCGTTCTAGTTTTAACGTAAAATCTCTATTTAACTTGGCTATGTCAGGTTTAACTGGTTTTTCAGATTTACCTTTACGCATCTGTATCTATTTAGGTGCAATTCTGGCTTTAGGTGCTATGGGCTACGGCGTATGGATCATCATTAAAACGTTGATAGAAGGAATTTCTGTCCCAGGTTGGGCAACACTTGCAGCAGGTATGACTTTACTTGGCGGTATACAGTTGTTATTCCTAGGTATTGTTGGTGAATATATTAGTCGTATTTACGCTGAAGTAAAAAATAGACCAAAATATATTGTTGCATCCGAACATTCTCGTATTAAACAAGAAAAATCTATCACAAAGCCGGAAAATACTTTCTCTAGTTTCTAACATGTTTGCTCATATTCTTCAGCTCACGCGGTTTGCTACTACCGGAGCCGCAGCAGCACTTACTCACTATAGTGTCGTCATGCTTCTGTTTAAGAAGCATGTTGCACTGCAATATGCCAATTTACTCGCATTTTTAGTTGCCTATTGGGTGAGCTATTTCGGGCATCGTATTTTTACTTTTAAAGCACAGCATCTTGATCATCGTCAGACTCTACCAAAATTCACATTGGTTGCAGGCTTAGGTTTTTTATTTAATGAAAGTTTTCTTCTACTCTCGAACCTCTATTTTAACGTCCCTGTTTCAACCTTAGTGTGTATTGCAATTGTTCTGACTTCTGTCGTGACTTTCTTGCTTAACCGTTTTTTTGCATTTCAACATTAAGGATTGTGTATGCAGCAATGGCTTCGTAATTCCAAATTTTTATTATTTTTTTTACCGTGTTGGTTACTTCTTCTTTCTTGGATAAGACCTCTATCTGTACCTGATGAAGGACGCTATGGAGATATTAGCCGAGCTATGGTCGAGTCTGGAGATTGGTTAACTCCACGAATCGATGGTTTGCCATTCATGCATAAACCCCCTCTACTACACTGGTTAAGTTCTATTTTTATGGAGCTTTTTGGCGTACATGTATGGGTGTTACGGTTAGTACCAGTTTTAGCTGGTACCCTCATGTTAGTGGGACTATTCTTATTTGTAAAAAAGCATATTTCGGAAGGCGTAGCACAGCTTACGGTTATCATTTTAGCGACCAACCTGCTTTTTTTTGGTAGTAGTCAATATATTAACCATGATTTATTAGTAGCCTCATGGATTACGATTAGTGTTTTATGCTTTGCTGATTTCACCATTTCTGCACGTAAACCTATTTTATTTTTAGGTTATGTCGCTGGTGCAGCTGCTTTTCTAAGTAAAGGTCTCATTGGCGTTCTCATTCCAGGTATGATCCTGTTGCCGTGGATACTCTACACAAAACAATGGAAGAAAATACCTTCTCTTCTTAATCCATTGGCGATCTTGCTATTTTTGCTCATCATTAGTCCATGGCTCTACGCAGTACAAAGTAAATATCCTCAATTTTTACATTACTTCTTTATTGACCAACAATTTAGTCGATTTAGTTCAAAAGAGTTTAATAATAAACAACCATGGTGTTTCTATCTGCTTATTTTATTTGTCAGCTGCTTACCATGGTTTTTTGCGAGTAGATTTGAATCTATTAAGACCATCTTTAAAGACTATAAGCAATCAGGTGTATTTGCCCTGCTTGTATGGTGGTTTATTTCTGTTACGGTTTTTTTCTCTATTCCGCCTTCCAAGCTAGCAGGCTATATTTTACCTGCTGTGCCACCTCTTGCTATTTTCTTAGCACTTGTGATGAATAAGGTTCTTGAAAGCAGTTATAAAACCAAATTACAGATTTGGGGTACTCCTGTATTTATTATACTTCTTGGAATTGGTATTGCTGCTACACCTCGTTTTATTCGTGCAAATCAACCTTTTTTCCAACACGAAGCTGTATTTATTTATACCATTGGTGCGCTGTTAATTGTGCTCCCACTGGTTTTAGTGTGGTTATACAAAAAGCAAAAAGTAAGCTATTTAAACTATATTTTTATAAGTTTAATTGTTTTATGTAGCTCTGTTCCTTTTGCCGTTCGTATTTTAGATACCAAAAATAATGTTGGCCAAACAGATTTTGCTGAGTACATTACTCCATCTACAAAAATAGTTTTCTACAATTACTATTTTTATGATGTGCCATTCCTTTTAAAGCTTAAACAGCCTGTCTATATTGTAAATGAATGGGATAGTGTCCATTCCGATAGTGCTTCTTTAGAAATTAAAGATGGCTTGTTATTTGAGCCCCAACTTAAAAAGTATTTGTGGAACGAACAGCAGCTCAAAGATGCTTTATCTCAAAAGCAAGATCTAATCGTGGTAAGTCAACCAAATAATTTTTCGACTAAAGACCCATCGGTAAAAACTCTACATTACCGAAACTATGATGTATTTATTTTCCATCCGGCAAAATAAATAGACGAGAAATAAAAAAGGAAGCCTAGGCTTCCTTTTTTTATTTTAAAACGTTTTACTCTTCAGAAGTATCTTCATTATTAGATACAACTTCTTCGCTATCAGTTTCAGTCGTATCTACTTCGCCTTCAAGAAGTTCTTCTTCGTCTTCTACAGCTTCAATTGAAACTACACCAACGAGGGTTTCTTCTTCACTTAAACGGATGAGACGAACACCTTGAGCATTACGGCCTGTCATTGCAACTTCTGCTGCACGTGTACGAACAAGCGTACCACCATCAGAAATCAACAATAATTCTTTAGTTTCATCAATAGAAACTGCACCAACTAGCTCACCGTTACGTTCACTTGTTTTAATTGCAATAACGCCCTTACCACCACGTTTCTTGGTTGGGAAGTCATTTACAGGAGTACGTTTACCGTAACCGTTGGCACTTGCACATAGTACTTCACCTGTTTCAGGTACAACGACAAGCGATACGATACGACTTACTAGATTCGAATCTGCTGAATCATCATTATCATCTGATTCATCATTTTCTACATCTGCATCTTCTTCACTTAGGATACTGCTAGCAAAGCTCACGCGCATACCACGTACACCTTTAGCTGTACGACCCATTGCACGTACGTCAGTTTCAGCAAAACGAATTGCCTTACCTTCGTTAGAGAACAACATGATTTGCTGATTACCATCAGTAATCGCAACACCAATTAAGGTATCTTCTTCATTAAGCTCAATAGCACGTAGACCATTTGAACGAATGTTTGCAAATTGTTCTAACTCAACACGCTTAACCGTACCAGAAGCTGTAGCCATAAACACATAGTGGTTTTCTGGGAACTCTGTTAACGGCAAGATTGCAGTTACTGTTTCTGTTGCATCTAGAGGTAACAAGTTCACGATTGGACGACCTTTTGCCCCACGTGATGCTTGAGGAACCTCAAATACTTTTAGACGGTACACTTTACCTACATTGGTAAAGCAAAGTACAGTCGCGTGATTCGATGCCACAATCAGATGTTGAATAAAGTCATCATCTTTCATTGAGGTTGCAGACTTACCACGTCCACCGCGACGCTGTGCCTGATAGTCTGAAAGTGGTTGAGTTTTTGCATAACCCGTTTGTGAAACAGTTAATACAACTTGCTCTTCCGGAATCAAATCTTCACGGCAAAAATCAACACGAGATTCAACAATTTCAGTACGACGTGCATCGCCATATTGTTGTAATACTTGTGCTAACTCTTCACGAATAACGCCCATCAACAAGTTAAAGTCGTTTAAAATTGCTGTAAGTTCAGCAATTTGACCTAAAATTTCAGTATATTCTGCGTGTAACTTGTCTTGTTCCAGACCTGTTAAACGGTGTAAACGTAATTCTAAAATTGCGCCTACTTGTGTCGGAGATAAGCGGTAAATTGAATCGCTTAGACCAAATGGACGATTTGGATCTTCACCTTCAATTTCATCTGGACGAACAGAAATAGCACCTGCTTTTTCAAGTAATGAAACAACACCACCACCTGCCCACTCACCAGCAAGTAAACGCTCACGCGCTTCAGCAGGGTTAGCAGAAGTTTTGATGGTTTCAATAATTTCATCAATATTAGCTAAGGCAACTGTCAAACCTTCCAAGATATGACCACGTTCACGCGCTTTGCGTAATTCGAACATGGTACGGCGTGTCACAACTTCTTGGCGATGACGAATAAATGCCGCAATAATATCTTTCAGATTCATCAACTTTGGCTGTCCATTGTCTAGACAAACCATGTTGATGCTGAATGAGTTTTCAAGCTGGGTATTTAAGAATAAGTTATTTACAACGACTTCTGCGTTTTCACCGCGTTTTAAGTCAATTGCAATACGCATACCTTCTTTGTCAGACTCATCACGAAGTTCTGAAATACCTTCAAGTTTTTTCTCTTTTACTAACTCGGCAATACGTTCAATCACTCTTGCTTTGTTTACTTGATATGGAATTTCAGTAAAGACGATGGTTGTACGCCCCGTCTTTTCATCTTCTTCGAAATGGTATTTACCACGAATGTGTAAACGACCTTTACCGGTACGATAGGCATCAACAATACCTGATTTACCGTAAATAATACCGCCTGTAGGGAAGTCAGGACCGGTAATATATTCCATCAACCCTTCAATCGAGATATTCGGATTGTCAGCATAAGCCAAACATGCATTCACAACTTCAGTCATGTTATGTGGTGCCATGTTGGTAGCCATACCTACAGCAATACCCGCAGCACCGTTAATTAACAAGTTTGGAACACGTGTCGGAAGTACTTCAGGAATACGTTCCGAACCATCGTAGTTATCTTCCCAGTCAACTGTGTCTTTTTCTAAATCTGCAAGAAGCTCATGTGCCAGCTTAGTCATACGGACTTCGGTATAACGCATCGCCGCGGCGCTATCGCCATCGATCGAACCGAAGTTACCCTGACCATCAACCAATAAATAACGTAAGCTAAAGTCTTGAGCCATACGAACAATGGTTTCATAAACAGCTGAGTCACCATGCGGGTGATATTTACCGATTACGTCCCCAACGACACGAGCAGATTTCTTGTAGGCTTTGTTATAGTCATTGCCCAATTCGTGCATGGCATAAAGCACACGACGGTGAACAGGTTTAAGACCGTCTCTCACATCCGGCAATGCACGAGATACGATTACACTCATTGCGTAATCTAAATATGAATGCTTGAGTTCGTCCTCAATGGCAATCGGTCGGATTTCCGATACGCTCATGCATACTCCTTCTTACAGATAGATATTTCTATCCGTTTATATGTCTTGATCTTGCAAAAAATTTAGTTCCGGAAAGTGAACTAAAATCGAAAAAAATATAGCTGTATACTATAGCATAAATTGCTCGATAACTGGGAGTTTAGCGATCTGAAAATAGCATTTTTTTACAATAAAAATTCTATTAGAATTAATAAGTTAAAATTATAGGTTTCTACTTTTAAATGTATTCATTAAAACTTAATTATTCGACCAAAATATAAACAGCATGAAAGTGCTCTTTTTAGAACACATTTCATGTATTTAAAGAATCTAACTTTTCGTCTTAGCTCAACTTAGCACTATTTGAGTTAAAGATTCCGAGTTCATTTTTAAAGCTAATTATGCTTTTTGAAGAATCAATTTACAGGGCGATATTGAGCCGGTATCCATTGGTATCCTGTTGAGCTTTTACCAATGTGTCCAATGCCAGGAAAAGCGATATGTGCTGCCCCTATCCACCAATGGTTTTTATAGGCTTGCTCAAAGATATCTTTACGGACAGCTATGGCTAGTTTCGAGTCAGTATCGGGCTTATAGCTTGCTTCAGGATAAGGAAACTGTACCGCACCGTAGTGCACAACATCACCTAGACCTAAGAACTTTTGTCCGTTTTTTCCATCTACTAAGTATGAAGAATGACCTTCCGTATGACCATGAGTCACGATGAGTTGAACATTCGGTACGTTAAAAGAGGATTTGGTAAACGCAACTAACTGCCCTGCCTTTTGGTATGGCTGTAATGCATCACGCGTCATTTTAAATATTGGTTTAAAAAAATCAGTGGCTTTTGCTTCATTAACAGGCGATGTCCAAAAATCTACATCTTCTTTAGCTAGATAAACTTTCGCATTTGGATAAGCCATTTTGCCATCAAGTGTAATACCGCATAAGTGATCGGGATGGGCATGTGTAATTAAAATCGTATCTATTTGTTCAGGCTGTACGCCTGCTTTCTTCAAGTTTTCACGTACATGACCTAAAGTTGGGCCAAAACATTTTGCAGTCCCTGCATCAATCAAAATATTTTGCGTAGGCGTTTGCACAAGATAGGCAGAGAAATCCGTGACAATCTGATTATGCTCGTCTACAGGAACAAAGTTTTCTGCAAACAGTCGATTGGCTTTTTCAGCAGAAATACCCAGTAAATCACTACGAGGCAGTCCCAGTTCCCCATCAAACAATGCCGTTACTTTAAGGTTTCCTATTGGTTGTAAAAAATAACCATCAACCTGATGCACGGTTGGCTTTTGTTCTGCATGTATAACTGTACTGGCACTCAGCAGTAATAATATCGCAAGTGATTTTAATGATTTCATCATAGAGTCCTTGGTATTTTCATACTTTAACTCTATTGGTTTTTACTTATTTAAATCGCTCAATAAACTACAAGAAACGCTCAAATTGACTTATTCCGCAGCTAGAACAGCTGGATCTATCCCATAACGCTCTACAAAGCGATCACGAAAAATAGCAACAGACTGGTATCCAGATTTTGCTGCAATCGTTTTCATAGGTAACTTTTTCGAATACAACAACTCAAGCGCATATGTAAGACGTGCATGCGTAATCGTTTCTCTTAAGGTTGTATCTTCATGGCTAAGTTTGCGACGAAGTGTTGCACTGCTCAAACCTAAACGCATTTCAAACTCACTAGACTGCCAATGATGCTGCGGATTCTCTATTACCCAATCGTGAATGATTTTTGTCAATTTAGGTGGCGGTACAATTAGCACATCTGAGAAGTGCTGTTGACATAACTGTACTAGTATAGCGGTAATACATAAACGCGCTTTCACCACATCATGACTAAATAAAGCGGTTTGCCACTCGGTTAAAGAGGTAGCGAAATCATCAATTGAAAACTTTAATATTGCGTCGGTTCTGTCTACAACTGGCTTCGCCCAAATCATTTGTGCGGCTTGAATGACTTCATCACACATAGGCACAAGAATAGTGAGATATTCACCCGTTATAGGGTCAGGCAAATTAACTGCATCGATAACCGTATCTGGTTTTATAATGTATAGATCACCGGCATTAAAATTGAATTGTTTTTTTTGAAGATTTAATTGTTGTTGCCCATATAAAATAAATCCCATGTGCAACTGGTTAACTTTAATATTGGCTAGCCCATGCTGATTTTTAGATCGAATACATAAATAATCTCGTGCCATATCTGCCCGTGCCAATCTCACCAATGATTGGTGCAATTGATGGGCCTCAATGGAAGCAGAATAGTTAATATTCATAATAATGATCGAAATAAAAAACGCCCTTGGCTAGTTATAGCACAAGGGCGTTTTTCGAATAAGTATTAAGCTGTAAATTACAACTTGCTTACCAACTCTGGTACTACAGCATTCAAATCACCAACTAACCAGTAGTCAGCAACGCTGTTGATTGGCGCTTCTTCGTCTTTGTTGATTGCAACAATAACTTTAGAATCTTTCATACCAGCCAAGTGCTGAATCGCACCAGAAATACCTACAGCAATGTAAAGCTCAGGCGCAACGATTTTACCAGTTTGACCAACTTGGAAATCGTTAGGTACGAAGCCTGCATCAACTGCTGCACGTGAAGCACCTTGTGCTGCACCAAGCTTATCAGCTAATGGGTCAAGTACTTTGTGGTAGTTCTCACCAGAACCTACACCACGACCACCAGATACAACAATACGAGCAGCCGTTAATTCTGGACGATCAAGTTTAACGATTTCTTCAGATACGAATTTAGAAATGCCAGCGTCTTTTACTTCGCCAACAGTTTCAATCGCAGCCGAACCACCTTCCGCAGCAACTGGATCAAATGCTGTACCACGAACAGTACCAACAATGATTGCTTCGTCAGATTGAACAGTTGCAATCGCGTTACCAGCGTAGATTGGACGCTTGAATGTGTTCGCAGATTCAACAGAAATAATGTCTGTGATCATGCTTACATCAAGAAGCGCAGCAACACGTGGAAGAATGTTCTTACCAGTCGTTGTAGAAGCAGCTAAAACGTATTTGTAACCTTTAGCCAAGTCAGCAACTAAGCCAGCTACGTTTTCAGCTAATTGGTTTGCATAAGCAGCGTTGTCAGCAAGTAATACTTTGCTTACACCAGCAACTTTAGCAGCAGCGTCAGCAACTGCTTGAGCGCCTGAACCAGCAACTAATACAGTAATATCACCACCGATTTTTTGAGCTGCAGCAACAACGTTTAAAGTAGCACCGTTAAGTGTCTGGTTGTTGTGATCAGCGATAACTAAAATACTCATGATTTTATCCTTCCGTATTAGATCACTTTCGCTTCATTTTTCAATTTTTCAACAAGCTCATCTACAGATTTCACTTGTACGCCAGCTTTACGTTCTGCAGGCGCTTCAACTTTAACAGTTTTAAGCTTAGTACCAGCTGTAACACCGTAATCAGCAGGAGATTTAGTATCAAGCGGTTTTTTACGAGCTTTCATAATGTTAGGCAATGCAGCATAACGTGGCTCGTTTAAACGCAAATCAGTTGTAATAATTGCAGGAAGCGCAAGTTCAACAGTTTGTAAACCACCGTCGATTTCACGAGTCACTTGTACTTTACCGCCATCCACTTTCACTTCAGAAGCAAACGTACCTTGACCAGCACCTAATAATGCGCCAAGCATTTGACCTACTTGGTTAGAGTCATCATCAATTGCTTGCTTACCAAGAAGAATAAGTTCTGGTTTCTCAGCATCAACAACACCTTTTAAGATTTTAGCAACTTCTAGAGCGCCAATTTCGTCAGTAGTTTCAACTAAAATACCGCGGTCTGCACCCAAAGCCATTGCAGAACGGATTTGTTCTTGAGCTTCTTTAGGACCAATAGAAACAACAACGATTTCTGATACTGTTCCTTTTTCTTTTAAGCGAACCGCTTCTTCCACTGCGATTTCACAAAATGGGTTAATTGACATTTTAACGTTGGTAAGGTCAACCCCACTATTGTCCGGCTTAACACGAACTTTAACGTTGGCATCAACCACACGTTTTACAGCAACAAGAGCCTTCATGTAATCCTCGGCTGTTCTAGCAAAAGTAAATGTTGAGAAAAGTATATTAACTCTTCAATTCAAATTTTTTAGGTACCCTATCTTGCAATGTGTTTGGCATTTCGGTCAAGTCACAATTTTCTGGAACAGTACAAAAAAAATGAAATCATCAGTTCATAAAAAAAATTTCACACCTGACTCGCACTTATTTTATTCTTTTTAAAGTCTATTTTATACATTGATTTTTATTATCTTTTTATCTTATTTACCTTATTAGTCAGAAACATAAACGCCTTATAAATGAATCAAATTTTATCGTTTTTAGGCCATATATGCCGACAAAATGTGCAAAGTTCAAAATGGTCAATTGGGTAATTTCACATATTTCTTTTAAACAAATTTGTAAAAAAGTACAAATGATCTCTACATTCATCTTATTCAATGCAATCAAAGTTGCTTATTGATGGATAATTTATCTTAAATGTCTTAATGCTTGGTCGCTCGTGGATGGGCCTGATCATATACTTGAGCCAAATGATCAAAATCGATATGCGTATAAATTTGGGTAGTCGATAAGTTGCTATGGCCTAACATTTCTTGGACTGAACGCAAATCACCACTACTTGATAACATATGGCTAGCAAAACAATGTCGAAGTAAATGTGGATGTAAGTCGACATTTACACCTGCTCGTTGTGCCTGAAGTTTTACTCGTTTTTCAATTTGTCGTGGAGTGAGCACACCACCATGCTGTGAAATAAAAACAAAAGCATTTTGATCAAAATGCCCTTTCCAGATTTTATAAACTTTGAGCCAGTTCAATAGACTTTCTTTTGCCTTTTTCCCAAACGGGACAATACGGGTTTTATTTCCTTTACCCGTAATACGAACAAGATGACGATTAAAATCGATATCTTTAATTGTGAGGCCTTGTAGTTCAGCGAGTCGTAAACCACTTGAATACAGTAGTTCCAACATGGCTTTATCTCGCAACCACAATTGCTGATCAATTGGTTTTTCCGGCATGGGTTGATCTAAAATTTGATTAACCGTTTCTATGTCGATCATGCCCGGTAAAGGTCTAGGCTGACGTTTCAATTTAAAATCGTCAGTAGGATTAATTTCTAGGTATTTGCCCTGTTCAGCCCACTTCATAAACTGGCGTATAGAAGTGAGATGACGCTGCATGCTACTTGCGCTTAACTGGTCTTGCTCAACACGCTGAGCCAGATATTCACGTAAATCTGAAGCTTCAACATTTTTTAAATTAATTTTTTTTGAGTCACAGAATTCAAGAAAGCTTTTCACATCTCGCTCATAAGCCGTGATTGTATGCTCAGACTGGTTCTGAATTTTTCTTTCTTTTAACCACATTGAGAGCAGTTGTAATGCAAAATCCAAATTGCTCTCCATTATTTGCCCATTTTTTTGAGTGTACCAAAAACTATTTGATCATGAAAATTTCATATCACCCAGCATAATGAATCTAACTTATATATTACAATTTATACCAAGTATTCATTGGACCTTGCTGCCATGACCACCATACTCATTCCTTATTTAATTGCCATTACTTTACTTACGCTTACTCCCGGCTTAGATACAACCTTAATTATTCGCACTGCCACACTTGAAGGTAAATCTAAAGCATTTCAAGCAGCTCTTGGAATTAGTCTTGGCTGTATTGCTTGGGGAGTTATCGTGGCCTGCGGTTTAGGTGCCCTGCTCATGGCATCTGACTTAGCTTTTAATCTATTGAAATGGATGGGTGCAGCTTATTTAGCATGGCTGGGTTTAAATATGATTTTAAAACCACGTAGCCAACTTGCAGACATACAAGAAAATAATCCAAATCGCTCTACATCAGAGAATTGGTTTGTTAAAGGTTTCTTTGGCAATTTACTCAATCCCAAAGTTGGTATTTTTTATATTTCATTTCTTCCACAATTCATTCCAGCCCAAGCATCTGCTATCACTTGGGTGATGGGACTTGTAATGATTCATGTCGTGATTGGCGTATTATGGTCAAGTCTATTAATTATGGCTATGCAACCACTTTCACGTTATTTAAAACAACCTAAATTTGTGAAATATATGGACCGAATTACGGGCAGTATTTTTGTTCTGTTCGCATTGAAATTAGCTTTAAGTAAAAGATAAATTTTAAAAAGTGTGCTAACCCATAGCACGCTAAATAATAGTTAAAGATTTACATTAGGTTTCTTAAATAGCTTTCTATTTTGACTGCTACTTCATCGGCATGTTTTTCTGCTAATTGATGGTCCCCATCTTTCACAACATATAAAGTCGACTTTTCAAACTTTTGATTTAAATATTGGCCCACCGAAACTGGACTTACCCGATCTTTATCACCCCAGATTAATAAAGTTTCAACATTTATATCCGCTAAAAACTCTTCATAGTTAGCATTAGTGGTAACAAACCAATCTGGATATTTTAAAAATGTTTGCCAGTATGCTTCACGCCAGTCTTGCACATTAAATCGTTTAAGGTTGATTCCACCAGAAGTTGCAATTAAGACCAACCCTTTCACCAAATGAGGTTTTTGTAGCGCTGCGGCAACGGCAAAAATCCCACCCATAGATTGGGCAACAATGATAGATTCTTCATTAATTTGATCGACCACATAATTTGTTAGGTCTTCAAAGTTTTTGATCTCAAGAGATTCTGGTGTATCACCGAAACTGGGGTAACCAATAATTTTTGTACGGTATTGCTGAGGTAATTTTTCAATTAAAGGATGCCAAAATGCAGTACTGCCTGACGCACCGGGTAAGAAAATTAAATTCATGTCATGCTTCTTCTAATTGTGTTAATAGAGGTTCTAGTACCTCTTTCCCTCTTAACTGTTGTACCCATATTTGTGGAATCCCTTCATATCCAAACATAATTCCTGCTAATCCTCCTGCAACACAAGCAGTTGTATCAGTATCTTGTCCTAAGGCAATAGCTGTTTTAATGACATCTTCATAATTATTTTGTTGCAGAGCGAAACGAGCTGAATGTAAACAATCCACTACGTAACCACTGCCCGATATTTCTTTCTCATGTGTTGAATCGATAATATGATTAAGTTCTTGTTGTTCATTAACACTATTTTTATAAAGTTGCATCAGTATGGAAATACTAGATTCCCAAGCCTCATTAACTGATTGCCCTTTCAATAAATATTTTGCCCATAAGCAATATAAAGCACAGCAAATTTTTGATCGAAGATGAGCATGGGTCAAATGAGACTGCTGATAGGCTAATTCAACTAATTGTTGATCAGATCCTCTATGCCATAATGCCAAAGGTAATGTTCGCATCAACGCTCCATTACCATTCGAATGTTCATCTGTATTAGCCATTTCTTCTACAGATACCCCAGCTTCATAACGTTGTAACGCCTGAGCAGTTTGCACTCCAATATCAAACACTTGATAATCAACTGCCATATAACCATAACGGTACCAATTGCGAATACGGTTAGCAAAATCGATACTATCGAGTTTCTGACAATGCAATAGTGACGCTAATAAGCATAGAGCCTGAGCTCCATCATCTGACCACGTTCCAATTGGAACATCTGGATAAGTTCGCTTAAAATCTTGAGGTGGAATCATATCAATATGTGAGTAAGGTGGAAGCTGCAAAGCTGAATGAAATTCATATGGTACACCGACGGCATCACCAATCAGCAAACCATAAATTGCTCCTCTAATTCTATTTTGCATTTTTCTCTCAATATTTATTCTTGTAAAAAATAAAGGGGAAAGGTCATATTTTAAGGCCTTTCCCCTAAGACAAATCCTACTTAGCCTTGGAAATAACGTAAATCCAAACGCCCATCATATACATGGGTTGTTGGACCAGTCATCCAGACCACATCACCTTCTTGCCATTCAATTTGCAACTTACCACCAGCAAGTTCAACTTCAACTGAGTTCGCAAGCAAACCACGGCGCATACCACTTACCGCAGCAGCACATGCCCCTGTACCACAAGCTAATGTTTCACCAACACCACGTTCAAATACACGTAAGCGAACATGTTTTTCATCAATTACTTGCATAAAGCCAGCATTAACACGCTCAGGGAAACGTTTATGTGATTCAACTTGTGGACCAATACCTGCTACATCAGCAGTGAGTACGTCTGGAACAATAGTGACTGCATGAGGATTCCCCATGTTGACTACGTCAATACTAATGTTTTGGTCATTTGCCAACTCAAGCGTATATAAGGCTTCTGGCTCTTCCGCAACAAATGGAATTTCATTTGGTAGAAACTTTGGGTAGCCCATATTTACGCGTACCCAACCATTTTGCCCAAGCTCAGGCTTAACAATACCTGCTTTGGTTTGTACGGTAATGTTGGTTTTATTGGTTAAATGACGTTCATGCACAAAACGAGCGAAACAACGTACGCCATTACCACATTGTTCAACCTCAGAACCATCTGCGTTGAAAATACGGTATTTAAAGTCAGCTTCTGGTACATCTGGTGGTTCAACAATTAAAAGCTGGTCAAAGCCAACACCAAAGTGTCGATCTGCCAAACGTTGAATGGTTGCTGTATCTAAATAAGCTCTTTGGCTAATTAGGTCAACCACCATGAAATCATTGCCCAAACCATGCATTTTGGTAAATTCTAATAACATCTCATTTACTCCTCAGGCAATAAACGTTCTTTTTCCCAAAGCGACTCAACCGTTTCACGTTCACGAATTAAATAGCTGTTTTCACCTGATACCATGACTTCTGCAGCACGGCCACGCGTGTTGTAATTTGAACTCATCACAAAGCCATAAGCCCCTGCACCGAGTACAGCCAACAAGTCATTTTCTTGTAATGCAAGTGAGCGGTCTTTACCAATAAAGTCACCTGTTTCACAAATTGCACCAACGAGGTCCCATACTTTTTCTTCAGTATCGGTACGTGGCACAACAGGCTGAATATCCATCCAAGCTTCATATAAAGCAGGACGGATTAAATCATTCATTGCTGCATCAATAATAGCGAAGTTACGATGTGTCGTTGGTTTAAGCAAATCAACTTTAGTTAAAAGTATGCCCGCATTTGCACTGATGCTACGGCCCGGCTCCATATAGACTTTTAAGCCTAATTTTTCTAAAGCAGGTTTCATAGAGTTTGCATATTCTTCAACACTTGGCGGTGTCTCATCTTTATAACAAACCCCTAAACCACCACCGATATCGATATGTTTAAGATTGATGCCTAGTTTTTTCAACTCATCAATCATCACAATGACACGGTCTAAAGCATCAACAAATGGTTTAGTTTCAGTGAGCTGTGAACCAATGTGACAGTCAATACCTACAATTTCAAGGTTAGGTAAAGAAGCTGCGTATTGATAAGTTTCATAAACGGTATCACTTGGAATACCAAATTTATTTTCTTTTAAACCAGTTGAAATATAAGGATGTGTTTTTGCATCGACATCAGGATTTACACGCAAAGAAATAGGCGCTTTTTTACCTAAGCGAGCAGCTACTTTTTGAATGCGGTCTAGCTCTGCATAAGACTCAACATTAAAACAAGCAATGCCTACATTGAGTGAGGTTTCAATATCGACTTCAGTTTTACCTAAACCTGAAAATACGATTTTAGAAGCATCCCCCCCCGCTTTTAAAACACGAGCCAGCTCACCACCAGACACAATATCAAAACCCGCACCAAGTTTTGCCAAGACACTAAGAACAGCCAAGTTTGAGTTAGACTTCACCGCAAAACAGATTTGATGATCAATAAAGTCAAAAGCACGGTCCATATCTAAATAATGTTTTTCAAAAGCTGTTTTTGAATAAACATATAACGGTGTGCCAAATTGCTGCGCAAGCTGCTCTAGAGAACATTGCTCTGCATGCAATACTCCATTAATGCGGGTGAAACTCATGAATGTGTCCTTATTTCAAAGCTTAAGGTGAAGTTGTTTGGGTTGGAGCTGATGATGACTCGACTGGCTGTTCAGCCTTTTCATCCTTTTGCACAACTTGTTTTGATTCTTTATTACGATAGAGCAAGTATTTTGCACGGTGGTCATAATTTGGATCAGAAGGTAGCTGTAATGCTCCTGACTGACCGCAAGCTGTAAGCAAAATACTGCTGCTCAATAAACTGATGAGGCAAATGACACGAAGCATCTGAGCACCTGATTTAAACAATTCGATGCAGTATACCGTGATCATGCAAGCGGCTAAAGAGTAAACTTGAATAGAAAAACAATATGCATAAAAAACGCCAGCTTTTCAGCTGGCGTTTAGTCATAAGTAAATCAATTTCATTACTTTTTATGACGTGGTTTATAGAAGAAGAAATAACCAATGATCAGAATAACAAACCAGATTGGGCTGACTTTCAGTGCTTTAAAAGTATCTGGCTCTAAAGACAGCACATAAATCATGCCAACAAAGAAAATAATCGTGATCCAACAGGTAAATAGGCCGCCCGGCAATTTAAATGTTGATTTAGCATGCAGTTCAGGGCGTGTCGTGTAGTAACGGATATAACTCCAGATAATTAGTAACCACACGCAAATGAACAAAATAGTTGAAAGCGTTGTTGCAAGAGTGAATGCTTCAACTGTATTTGGTACAAAATACTGTAATGCCGCACCTAACAATAAACATGCAGCAGAAAAATACAATGCATTTGCAGGTACTGCACGTCTGTTCAATTTACCAAAAGCTTTTGGACCTTGATCTTCACGAGATAAACCAAACAACATACGGCTTGTTGAGAATACACCGCTGTTCATCGAAGACATAACTGATGACAATACTACTAAGTTCATCAAGATCGCTGCTGCCGCAATACCAGCTTGGCTAAACAAGTTTACAAATGGGCTGATTGCCGGATCAATTCTATTCCACGGAGTTACCGACATCACAATAAGCAATGCCAAGACGTAGAAAATAATGATACGAACTGGAATTGAGTTAATCGCTTTAGGTAAGTTACGCTCAGGATCTTTGGTTTCAGCAGCTGTTGTTCCAACAAGTTCTACACCCACGAAAGCAAAGATCGCGATCTGGAAGCCAGCCAAGAAGCCATGCACCCCTGTTGGGAAGAAACCGCCATTTGCCCATAAATGAGTAAATGAAGCCACCTCGCCCGTACTAGAAGTAAAGCCAGTAAAGATCATCCATAGACCCACTGCAATTAAAATAATAATCGCAAGAATCTTAATAAGCGCAAACCAGAACTCTAATTCACCAAATAGGCGTACAGTTAACAGGTTCAAGCCCATAATAAATACAATAGCAGCCACACTAATCATTGCCCCTTCAACTGGTGAGAAAGGCTGGCCGTTATTGAAAAATTGTAAGTAATAGATAATTGCAGACAGATCGGCGATACCAATCGTGATCCAGCACAACCAATAGGTCCATCCCACAAAATAACCTGCCCATGGGCCAATTAAATCTGTGGTGAAATCAATAAATGATTTATAGGTTAAATTTGACAGGAGTAATTCGCCAAGCGCACGCATGACAAAAAACACCATTACACCAATAATCAAATAAATGAATAAGATAGATGGGCCGGCAAGACTAATTGTTTTACCTGACCCCATGAATAAACCAGTACCAATGGCACCACCAATTGCAATCAGCTGTAAATGCCGATTGGAAAGACTACGATGGAGCTCACCTTGTTCATGAGGATCACTCAGATTTTGATTCGACATTTTATGAATACACTCCAGTAATTTTTTTAGTCCGTTAGCTAAATTCAAATCAAAAAGACGATATCGCACCATTTGCAGGTATCTTTTAAATGTATATTTTTTGACAACTTTTCAGCTAACCAATTTTTGTCTGTATGGCTGATAATTTCAAGATACATACAATTAAATCCGATAATACGCACAAGAACATAGCAATACAACGCACCTTCCAGTCTAAAATTAAGACTTGAACCACTTTGATTTTTCAATTAAAAAAGGCAATCAGATCGATTGCCTTTTTATATTTTGCTTCTAAGTTATTTATTCTTGGGCAAAATTACGTTTTATTTTTGACTTATAAAAACCAAAGTAACCAATTGCAAGAACGAGGAACCAAATTGGACTGACCATAAGCGACTTAGCTGTGTCTGCTTCAAGGCTTAAAATCGCAATCGTAAATAAGAAGAAAACAATAACGACATAACTCATCGCTACCCCACCCGGCATTTTAAAATTCGATTTTTCATGCAGTTCAGGAGATAACTTACGGTAGCGGATATAACACACCAAAATCAAAATCCATACCGTTAAAAATAAAATGGTGCATAACGTTGTTGCCAAGGTAAATGCTTCAATCGTATTGGGCACAAAATATTGTAATAAAGCACCACCCATAATACAGGCACAGGAAAAAATTAAACCATTTGCTGGAACTGCACTTTTAGTCAACTGACCTAATGTTTCAGGTGCTTGACCATCACGCGATAAGCCATACATCATTCGGCTAGTTGAAAAAATACCGCTATTCATCGATGACATTACCGATGACAACACCACTAGATTCATAATAATTGCAGCAGTTGGAATACCTGCCATTAAGAATAGTTCAACGAATGGACTACGGTCTGCTTTTACCTGATCCCAAGGCGTTACAGACATCACCACCATTAATGCCAATACATAGAATAAAATGACGCGAATCGGAATTGCGTTAATTGCTTTAGGCAAATGTTTATGAGGGTCTTTAGTTTCAGCAGCTGTGGTTCCGACCAGTTCTACCCCAATAAAAGCAAAGATCGCAATCTGGAAGCCGGCAAGGAAACCATTTACCCCATGAGGAAACATACCGCCATGATTCCAAATATTAGAAATAGCCGCAACAGAGCCAGATGGTGATTGGAACTTGGTCACTACCATATAGATGCCGGCAAGAACTAAAGCAATAATGGCAACAATTTTAATAATCGCAAACCAAAATTCGACTTCGCCAAATAAACGAACCGTCAATAAGTTTAAAATCAATAGAAAGAGAACACAGCCTGCACTAATCATTGCCTGTTCTATTGGGCTAAAACTAACTCCATTGGGGAGCCAAAAGCTCAAATAGCTCGTCACCGCAGTTAAATCTGCCATTCCAACGAGCACCCAACTTACCCAGTAGGTCCACCCGACATAAAAGCCAGCCCAAGGCCCAATCAGGTCATAAGCCATATCGACAAACGACTTATAATTTAGGTTTGAAAGTAAAACCTCTCCCAAAGCACGCATAAGAAAGAAAATCATGGTGCCAATAATTAAATAGATAAATAAAATTGATGGCCCCGCCAATGAAATAGTTTTGCCCGACCCCATAAACAGGCCTGTTCCAATGGCCCCTCCAATAGCGATCAATTGTAAATGGCGATTGGTCAGCTTACGCTGTAAGTCGCCAGCATGATCATGATGCTGAAGATTAGACATAGGTAAATATCCTAAAAATTTCCCACCTTAGCTAAAGCAAAATACATTCCAATATTTTTGGACAACGCGTGAAAAATAAGCCTTTGAAAAATGATCGGGTTCTGCCTACGTTCAGGGTGTCGTTTTGCTATACTCTGTTTTTACTGATTATGAAGTTAACAAACCGAAGTCGAATATGAGCAAAGTCAAAACTGTTTACCGTTGCGAACAATGTGGTGCGGATCATCCTAAATGGGCTGGTCAATGTTCAGAGTGTGGTGAATGGAATTCTCTGACTGAAGTTAAACTCGAACCTACTACAGCCCATCGCGCTCGTCCTAAAATTGGGGGCTACGCAGGCCAAGTTGCCAATATAACAACACTAAATAAAGTCTCGGTTTCTCATGAAACCCGCTTACCTACAGGTATTAGCGAGTTTGACCGCGTACTTGGCGGTGGCTTGGTCACAGGCTCAGTAGTCCTGATTGGTGGTGACCCAGGTATTGGTAAATCGACCATTCTTTTACAAACAGCAACCCACATGGCAAGTGCAAAAAGTTCTGCACTTTATATTACGGGTGAAGAATCATTGTCTCAGGTGGCCTTACGTGCTCAGCGCCTTGACTTGCCTACAGACCAGTTAAAAGTCATGGCTGAAACCTGTGTCGAACGCATTTGTGAAGTTTTAGAGCAAGAACGCCCTGTGGTAGCAATTTTGGACTCGATTCAAACGCTTTACACAGAAACGCTTCAATCTGCACCTGGTGGGGTTTCACAAATTCGTGAATCTGCTGCGTTATTAACCCGCTATGCAAAAAATAGTGGCACGGCGTTATTTATTGTTGGTCACGTGACCAAAGAAGGTGCACTGGCAGGCCCACGTGTTTTAGAACATATGGTGGACTGTGTGCTTTATTTTGAAGGCCAATCAGACTCACGCTATCGTATGATTCGTGCGGTGAAAAACCGTTTTGGTGCAGTCAATGAACTTGGTGTATTTGGCATGACCGATAAAGGCTTACGTGAAGTGGCTAACCCTTCTGCTATTTTCTTAAGTCGTTATGACGAAGCCATTCCCGGTTCAATTGTCATGATTAGCCGTGAAGGAACGCGCCCGCTTTTAGTTGAAGTTCAAGCTTTAGTCGATGATGCTCAAGGACAACCTAGACGTGTCGCTCTTGGTCTTGAACAAAACCGTTTAAACATGTTGCTTGCTGTAATGCACCGTCATGGTGGTGTACAAACCACAGGGCAAGACGTTTATGTCAACATTGTCGGTGGTTTAAAAATTACTGAAACAGGTTCTGACTTGGCTGTTTTACTGGCGTGTGCATCAAGTTTACGTACCAAGGCATTGCCTCAGCAACTTGCAGTTTTTGGTGAAGTTGGTCTTTCAGGTGAAATTCGACCTGTACCGAATGGACAAGAGCGCTTAAAAGAAGCAGCAAAACATGGCTTTAAATATGTCATTTTACCTAGAGGCAACGCACCGCAAAAAGCGATTCCGGGAGTACAAGTAATTGCTGTGGCACGCTTACATGAAGCCCTTACCGAAGCGATGCAGCTCAGCGATGAATTGACATAAAAAAACATATTTTTATAGTTGAAATTTAGTGTAAATGACTGCATAAATACAATTACAAATTAATTTTAAACAGGAATTTCCTATGGAAGTACACCAGCGCGGCTTGATAACCGGTATTTTAATGGCTGCTTTGGCAATTTCTCCTCTTGCTGAAGCAAAACGTGCAGGTGGTGGTAAAAGCCACGGCATGGCACGCTCTACCACTTCAAGCCAGTCATATCAACAACCTCGTCAAGTGACTCCAGTTCAACAACCTGCTACAGCACCTCAAAGATCTGGTCCGGGTGTTGGTTCAATGGTTGCAGCTGGTGTAGCTGGTGCTGCCGTAGGTGCTGTTGCAGCACATGCTTTAGCTGATGACAAACCAACATCAACTGAACAACGTGTAACCCAGCCAGACAACGAGCAACAAGCGGTTCAAGCTCAACAGCAACAAGAGAAGAAAGGTGGTATCCCAGGCTGGTTATGGGTATTACTTGCTGCTGCTGTTGCCTTTTTTGTATTCCGCAAATTGGGCGGGAAAAAAAAATTAGCAGCAAATAATCCTTACGCTCCAAACAGCAACGGACAAAACACATTTGGCCGTTCAGCTGCACCAACTAACTCAAACGACAACACCAATATTTTTGGTCAGTCTGTTGGTGGTGGTACAGCAACTCAAGCTCCGTTTGGTGGTGCAACAACAAGTAATGGCAACCAGTTACCAGATGGTAGCGAACCTGCTTCTTTCTTACGTGTTGCCCGTCAGCGTTTTAACCACATTCAGTCAATCAACAGTGCAAGTAACATCGAAGAAATTCGTCGCTACTTAACACCTGAACTTTATAACTCTATGTATAACGACATCATGGAGAATCAAGATCAGGACGTTGCCGAGTTTAGTAACTTAAATGCAATGGTTGTAGACAGTGCGACTGAAAATGGTCAATACATTGTGAGCGTACGCTTTACAGGTACAGTAAGTGAAGATTTAAATAGCTTGCCACAGCCATTTACAGAAATCTGGCACTTTGTAAAACCTGTTGGCTCTCAGCAAGACTGGGTTGTTGCAGGTATTCAACAAGCTTAATTTAAATAAGCTCCAAATAAAAAAGCCACAATATGTGGCTTTTTTATTTGCTCGCCCTCAGGCAATTTCGGCTGGAAATGCGATGACTTTTTCAATTTTAAGTTGTTCGGTTGCAACCATGAGTAAACGGTCTATGCCTAAAGCAATTCCTGAACATTCTGGCATATGAGGCAAAGCTGCTAACAAGTACTCATCTAATGGCATAACATGAAGCCCTTGCTTAGCCCGTTCTGCATTGTCTGCTTCAAAGCGTGAACGTAACACGTCTGCATCGAGCAATTCATCGTAAGCATTAGCAAGCTCTAAGCCTTCGATATAAACCTCAAAACGCGCTGCGACCTCTTCCCCATCTTCATCTACTTTCACTTTTGCCAAAGACGCCATTTCTGGTGGAAAGTCAGTTAAAAAGACAGGTGCATCAAAACCTAAACTTGGCTCAACAAAATGAGAAAACAACAAGTCCATATAAGCTAAGCGGTCATCACCTAAATCGAGATTTAACCCCACACGATTTGCAGTATCTTTGAGTTGCTTTAAAGTTGCTTGTAACGGGTTAATATCTAAACGGTCCTGAAAGGCATGCTTATAGCTCAAAATAAATGGACGAACTTCACCAAAACGATGCTGCAAACAGGTTTGCAATAAATCGGCTGTTTCATGCATTAATGCTTTTAAGTCTAAACCCGGACGATACCATTCGAGCATAGTAAATTCACTGTTGTGTTTACGCCCGTGCTCATCGTCTCGGAAAACCTTACAGATTTGATAAATCGGCCCGCTCCCACTTGCTAGCAAACGTTTCATAGCAAACTCAGGAGAAGTCTGTAAATACTGAGTCTGTAATTTGCCATTGATATGGCGTAACGCCTGAACCGAAGCCAAATGCACATCGGTAACGCCTGCTTGTGAAACTACGGGTGTTTCAACTTCCATGACCCCACGTTCTGCAAAGAACTGGCGAATTTGGGTATAAAGCTTGGCACGAGCCTTTAAAGCATCAATTGAACACGTAGGTTGATAACTTAAACTCATGCTTGCGGTCCCCCGTGTGCTGCCCATTCACGACGTAGCGGGTAATTCTTACGTAATAAATCAAATGTTTTTTGCTCTACTTTGCCGTCTTTAACACAGGCACGAATATTGGCATCATCTTGAGCAATATCATAAATATGAGATATTTTTTGCTTTAACACTGCTTTTAAGTCATGTCCTGAAAAATAATCTTCGCATGCAGGCAACTGCGTTTCGAAACGCTTATTAATGTCGTAGCCAAATTTTTGGCAAAACGCTTCATAAATCATTTGTGTACCACGAGCTTTTCCTTCCAAGCTATAACCTGCTATATGCGGTGTCGCCAAAGCCAACATATTTAAAAGCTCATCTGATATCACTGGCTCATGTTCAAATACATCAAGTACAACTTTACGTTTGGTACGTTGAATGTCTTCGATTAAAGCAGCTTCTTTCACAACCGGACCACGAGCGCTATTAATTAAAATCGTATCTGGTTGAAGCGCTGCAAAAGTTTCTTCGTTGAAAAGATGATATGTCGCATGTTGACCGTTTTTCGTAAGCGGCACATGAATTGAAATAGCATTCGCTTGTTGTAATAGGGCTTTAAAGTTCACATTTTCAATTGAATCTAACTTTACATATGGGTCAAAGCCAATTACGTTCCAGCCAAGCAACCGAGCCATATAAGCTAAACGTTTCCCCACGTTTCCAAGCCCCACAATGCCTAGCGTAAATTTTTCTTGTTGTTCTAAAAGGCTACCATCTAAATGAAGTAAAGCGGTAATCACATATTCAGCAACTGCCTGTGCATTACAACCTGCGGCATTGGCCCATGTAATATTATGTTTTTCTAGGGCTTGAATATCTAAATGATCAGTACCAATTGTGGCACTACCTACATATTTTAAAGCGGTGTTTTGAATTAAACTTTCATTTACAACAGTAACTGAGCGGACCAATAAAGCTTCAGCATCTTTCACATCTGCGTGCGTTAAGGTGCGTCCTGCATGATGTTGAATATCGCCAAATTCTGAAAAAAAGTAATCGGTAAACGCCAAATTTTCATCTGCGACGATTTTCATGGTCTGCAACCCATAGTTTATAAAAACGTTATTATCCTTTGAGTTGTAGCAAAGCACAATGTTAAGGGTATTAAATTCGCACAGGTTTTAAGACTCAGTTCAACTACAAACCACCACCAAAATAAAAGTAAGCCATCACGGCAAGTGTGAGCCAAATTAAAATAATCAGTACAGCAACCAAATAATTTCGTGGCCCTTTCTCATGTTCATCTAACCATTCTTTGGCTTGTTGTTCTGCATCGAAAATGACTTGCTGAGGCGTAAAACGAAGCGCTAACCAAATGAGTATGGGTAAAATGATGGCATCATCAATAAAGCCTAATATAGGAATAAAGTCTGGAATTAGGTCGATAGGACTAAAAGCATAAGCCACAGCCACTACCGCAATAATTTTGGGTAACCACGGCATTTGAGGATGCCTTGAGGCAAACCAAAGCATAATAATTTGTTTTTTTAGACGTTTTGCCCATTCTTTTAGTGATTGTAACCAAGACATTTGGACAGACTCTGAACCTTTTGAGTTTTATAATAATCTATAAAATCTATCCATAGCTTAAAAGCAACAGAGATGTCAGATGAGCTTCGTTTTAAGCCCCTCATATTGAACGATATATTTTAAATTTCTGTATATAAAACAAACCGGTCTCCCCTACAGAAACTTGCCAATGTGAGGCCAGATTGTTTGGCTAACTGAATGGCCATACTGGTCGGTGCTGAAATTGAAGCTAGCAAGCTAATATTGAGCTGGGCACATTTTCGTATTAGTTCATAACTTGCCCGACTGGTCATCACCACAAAACCTAAACTGGTGTCATAGTTTTCTTGCGCTATATAACCAATTAATTTGTCTAAAGCATTATGGCGGCCAACATCTTCAAATAAAGCCACGATTTGACCATCAACCACCCAAGCAGCGGCATGCGCCCCACCCGTTAAAGCAGTAATTTCTTGCTGGGCTTTTAAATGAGAAATGGCACTCGGAATTTGCTCAAGCCATAGCTTTGATGCATGCGTTGTAATTTTGGGAACATCTAACTGAAACTGCTCCAAACTTTCAATGCCACATAAACCACAGCCTGTACGACCAACCATCATGCGACGATGCTCTTTTAATGCAGCAAATGCTCTCGATGAAATGGTCATTTCAACCGTAATGCCCAACTCATTTTGATGCACATCAAGAACATATAGCTCTTTTAAACTGGTCAAAATGCCTTCCGAGAGACTAAAACCTTTGGCAAATAATTCGACATCGGTCGGTGTTGCCATCATCACCGCATGCGAAATACCGTTATATACCAAGGCAATTGGATACTCTTGCACAATATGATCTAAAACCTTTTCAGATTCGGTTTTGTTAAACCGCTGTACTGGCAATGTTTCAACCCCATAAGCATGTGGTGTCAAAATTATTTCCTTTATTTCAAAATGGCGCTTGTTTAGAGCGCCATTTGCTTAGATTTCATTTTAAAAAACAGGTTCACTTAGAGGCTGCTGACTTTCTTATTGGCATCTTCAGGGTCAACGGCTGTTGCCAAGTTAAAGTGCTCTGGTGCATTCCCTGGATGTAAAATCACAGGAACACTTTTTGATGCCGGAATCTTGGCATATTTATCATGACTGCTTAAGGCCACCAAAGGATTGGTTTCCGGATAGTAAGCCGCTAAGCTGCCGCGTGGAATGTTGTACGGCACAATACGGAAACTATGCACAATACGCTTCACACCATCCGAGAAAACACTTTCAATATCAACCCACTGATTTGCTTCAAAGCCCGCTTCATCAATATCGGCTTGGTTCATAAACAACACACGGCGCTGACCAAACACCCCACGGTAACGGTCATCCAGACCATATAAAGTGGTGTTGTATTGGTCATGAGAACGGGTAGTCATTAAGGTATAAACCTTACTTTCGGTATATGCGGCAGCGTACTGGTTTTCTTTATCCGCGTAGACTTCTTCAAGTGGCGTAATCAGAAATTGCGCTTTACCACTCTTGGTATTCCAGATGTGCTGATTAGCAGGATGCTCTAGGTGGAAACCGCCCGGCTTATAAACACGTAAATTAAAGTCATGGAACTCATCAAACACATCGGCAATGGAGTCACGAATGCGGTCATAGCTTTCGATGTACCATTTCCATTTAATCTGACTGTCTGGAAGAACAGCTTCAGCCATTCTTACCACAATATCGGGTTCAGACAATATGTTTTTAGAAATTGGCGTATTACGTCCTGCCGACAAGTGAACATTACTCATGGAGTCTTCAACCGAAATGGCTTGTGGGCCATGAAGCTGCTCGTCTATTTCGGTACGGCCTAAACATGGCAAAATAAGTGCATCTTTACCGCATACCAAATGACTACGATTTAACTTGGTTGCTACATGGACGGTTAAATCACATTTTCTAAGCGCTTCTTGCGTATATGGGGTATCAGGAGTTGCAACTGCAAAATTTCCACCTAAACCAATAAAGACTTTTATCTCGCCTTCAGCCATGGCTTTAATCGTTTCGACCACGCCATATCCATTTTTTCTTGGTGATTTAATACCGAATACACGGTCAATGTTATCGAGTAGTTTAGGGCTAGGCAGCTCATTGATGCCCATGGTGCGGTCGCCTTGCACATTACTATGACCACGAACCGGACACAGCCCTGCACCCGGTCTACCAATTTGACCACGTGCCAACAATAAATTTGCTAGCATATGTACGTTAGCAGTTCCGTGACGGTGCTGGGTAATCCCCATACCCCAACAGAAAATGGAGCGCTCTGACTCTAAAAAGAGTTTAGAAAGTTTTTCCAAATGTTCAGGCGACAGACCTGAGTGCTTATAAATATCTGCCCACTCAGTTCTTTCCACCTCGGCAATCATCTCATCGAAACCAACGGTATTGACTGCAATAAAGTTTCGGTCAAAAACGCTTGGTTTACCTGAAGCAAGTGCTTTTTTATCCCATTCATTTAAGTGCTTTAACATTCCTAACATCAGTGCATAGTCGCCACCAATTTTAGGCTGGAAATAATAACGGCTAATTGGCGTACTGCCGTTGGTCATCATTTCAAGCGGTGCTTGCGGGTCTTGGAAACGCTCTAGGCCTCGTTCTTTAATCGGGTTAATCGCAATAATGTTGCCACCACGTTTAGACACTTCACGCAAAGTGCCTAACATACGTGGATGGTTGGTTCCCGGGTTGTGCCCAAAACTAAAAATGGCATCGGCTAAATCAAAATCTTCTAAAGTAACGGTGCCCTTTCCTAAACCAATTGAGTCGAGCAAGCCTACACTTGTGGTTTCATGGCACATGTTTGAACAGTCTGGAAAGTTATTTGTACCAAAGCTTCTGACAAACAATTGATATAAAAATGCTGCTTCGTTACTGGCACGGCCAGATGTATAAAATGCCGCTTGGTCTGGGTTGTCTAGCGCATGTAAATGTTGAGCAATGAGCTTAAAGGCATCGTCCCATGAAATAGGAACATATTTATCGGTTGCAGCATCATAACGAACTGGGTCTGTTAAGCGGCCTAAGTCCTCTAAAAAAAAGTCACTTTGTTCTGATAGCCAACTAACCGTATGGCCTGCGAAATATTCGGGAGTAACGGTTTTACTGGTTGCTTCAAAAGCAACTGCTTTGGCACCATTTTCACAGAAGTTAAAGGCATGGGCATCTTTCTTTTCGGGCCATGCACAACCGGGACAGTCAAAACCTGTAGGCTGGTTAATGTTGAGTAAGGTAATTGAACCTTTACCTAAAATATCTTGTCGCTTTAGGTTTCGAGCGACACTAAGGAGTGCGCCCCACCCGCCAGCAGGATGAGTATATGGCTCAATTCGCGCAAAACCGTTATTTTCCTGTATATGCTTTTGTTCTTCTGAATTATCCACTTTTTCATCCTCTTATTTCTTTTACACTCAACAGATCCAATAAAATCACAATTTAAATTATGGTTATATCAAGACAATCTGCTGTTTAGCTTATTTGTAGAGTCTACTTTTTATAGGTTTCCGCTATTTTAAAAGCTGGCTCAACCGTTCTTATAATATGTGCCATATTGTTTACAATTACAATCATTCAAAACAACCATACTATTTATATAAAAATTTATAAAACAATGGCTTAAAAATTTTATAATCCAAATTTTTACAGATAAAAACATTATTGATTTTCATTTTTATCAGATTGAAATATTTAAAAATTGACGCCTACATGTGTTTATCTATGTTTTTTTCGTATTAAGCAGTATAAAACAATGAGAAATTTATCCGTATTAGAACGTTTATGAAGCTTGTGATTGCCCCTGACTCATTTAAAGACAGCTTATCTGCTTTGAAGGTAGCTCAAGCCATTGCCAAAGGATGGCAAGCTGTTTTTCCCGATGCCGAAACTGTTTTGTGCCCGATGGCAGACGGCGGTGAAGGCACCATTGAAGCTGTTTTAGAAGTCTGTGAGGGTCAATGGCGTGAAAAAACGGTGGTTGGGCCATTAGGTCAGCCTGTTCAAGCCAAATGGGGATGGTTAGAAAAGCAAAAAATCGCCATCATTGAAATGGCTCAAGCAAGCGGCATACAGTTAGTCCCACCGTCTGAGCGTGATGCTTGCCACAGTACAACCTTTGGCACAGGGCAGCTCATTTTAGATGCTTTAGATGCAGGTGCAAAAGAGATTATTTTAACTGTGGGCGGCAGCGCCACCAATGATGGCGGCACAGGTTTACTCAGTGCTTTGGGTGCAGTTTTACTCGATGCTAACCAAAACGCCTTACCCGCCGGTGGACTTGCTCTAAGCAACCTATCCAAAATTGATTTAACAGATTTCGACTCACGCATTCAGCACACACGGTTTTTACTGGCTGCCGATGTGACCAATCCACTTTGCGGCCCAAATGGTGCATCACATATTTTTGGCCCACAAAAAGGGGCTTCCCCTGCTCAAGTACAGTTACTCGATGTAGCGCTTGCACATTTTGCCGATGTCTCAGCGGAGCTTTTAGGTTTCGACAAACGAGATGAAGCAGGCTCAGGCGCTGCTGGTGGCTTGGGTTTTGCCGCCAAAAGTTATTTAAATGCAGACTTTAAAGCTGGGGTTAAGGTCGTGGCTGAACTTAACCAACTTGAACATAAAATTGCTAACGCAGATTGGGTAATTACGGGTGAAGGTAAATTTGACCAGCAAACTTTAAGTGGCAAAACTGTTTTTGGGGTGAGCCAAATTGCTAAAGCTCACAACGTACCTGTGATTGTGATTGCTGGGACTTTAGGCGAAGGCTACCAAGCACTTTATGAGCACGGCGTAAGCGCTGCTTTTTCGCTAGCAAACGGCCCGATCACATTAGAACAAGCTTGCGAACATGCAGCAGAACTCATTTATGAAAGAACCGTAGATATTGCGAAATTAATTCAATTTAGCCAAATGAACTGGAAAGATAAAAAAGCTTAATTGGCTAATTTTAAAAGGCTCTCTTTACAGCTTTCTAAGATTTCATCGCTAAGGTTTGATTGGTCTGGGCATGCGCGTGATAAGGCAATTGCCCCTACAGACTGGGCAAGAATATTAATGGCTTGCTTTCTTAACTCAGGCGCTTCTAAAGAAACTTGTTTGGCTCGCTCGGTCATAATGAACTGAATAAGTTGCTCAATGCCCTCTTCAAACTCGACTTTTACTTCGTCGGGCTGTCTTGCAGCATCACAAGATAATGCTGTTAGTGTGCAGCCCAAATCCCGATTATCTCGATGAGTGCGAGATACATAAAGCTGAATAAATTGAGTTAAGTTTAAACCTTCTATTCTTTTCAAAACCTGCTCAAGTCCATGTTTAACAGTAATGGAAACAAGGTCTGTTTTCGAGCTGAAATGTTTATAAAAGCCGCCGTGGGTGAAACCTGCGCTAGACATTAACTCGGCAATGCCGACCCCATCGTAGCCTTTGCTACGAAACAGTTGAGTCGCCTTTTCAACAATTTTATCTCGGTTTTCTTTTACCTGAGTTTTACTGACTTTCATGTTGGCGCACCCACTTTTATTCACCCTACTGGTCATAATTATACATTGATTATGATTGACATCAAAAATTAGTTATTTTAGATTATGATCATCATCTAAAAATAAAGCGTGGAGACATCACATGTCAGCTCAATCAAAAGTACTTATTACAGGAGCTTCGTCAGGAATTGGTTCTGTCTATGCAGACCGTTTTGCACAACGTGGCCATCACTTAATCTTGGTTGCACGAGATACCAACCGCTTAGACAAAATCTCGAGAGACCTTCAAGCAAAATACGGTGTACAGGTCGAATTTATTCAGGCCGATTTATCAAAGGATCAAGACATTAGCAAAATTGAAGATGTTCTAAAAAACGATGCTGATATTGAAATTTTGGTAAATAACGCAGGTATTACACTTAGCGGAAATTTTTTAACTCAAGATATTAAAGAAATTGAAACACTCATGACTTTAAATATGACGGCGGTTGTTCGTTTGTCTCATGCGGTTTCCGAGCAACTCGTACTTAAAGGTAAAGGTTCAATTATTAATTTAGGTTCTGTTGTTGGGTTGTCTCCTGAATTTGGTTCTACCATTTATGGTGCAAGTAAGTCCTTTATACATTTTTTTAGCCAAGGCTTACATTTAGAGTTAAAAGATCATGGCGTACATGTACAAGCCGTATTGCCTTCTGCAACCAAAACTGAAATTTGGGAACGTTCAGGTATCGATTTAAGCCAAGTTCCGCCATTAATGGACGTCAATGATTTGGTGGATGCTGCTCTAATCGGCTTTGATCGTAAAGAAACAATTACAATTCCTGTGCTGAAAGACGAAAATCAATGGAATAATTTTGAAAAATCACGTATGACATTATTACCAAACTTTTCTTCGGCTGAAGTAGCCCAACGTTATACAAACTAACGAGTACAGCTACCCAATTCTCAAGTAGGAAAATCTTATGAATGTTATTGATGCTCTCCGTAAGCGCCGTGCAATTAAACGCTTCGACCCTTCTTTTCAGTTATCTGAAGATAACAAAAAGCAGTTATTACAAGAAGTTTTAGCAAATGCACCAAGTGCTTTTAACTTGCAGCATTGGCGTCCGGTTGTTGTCGAAGATGCTGAGTTAAGACAAAAAATTCGTGCTATTGCTTGGGACCAACCACAAGTTACAGAAGCATCTTTACTCATTGTATTATGTGCAAAATTAAATACATGGGAAGTTGATGCTAAACGTGTATGGGATGGTGCGACTCCAGAAGTTCAAAATATTATGGCCGGCGCGATTGACCAGTATTACCGTGACCGCCCACAAACCCAACGTGACGAAGTTATGCGTAGTGCGGGGATTTTTGCTCAAACTCTGATGTTACTTGCCCAAGAACATGGTTTAGATAGCTGCCCGATGGATGGTTTTGACTTTGACGCAATGGCGAAGCTCGTTAACTTGCCTGAAGACCATGTGGTGTGTTTAATGATTGCTGTTGGTAAGTCAGCTTCTGAACCTTATCCACGTGTGGGTAAACTTCCTTACGATGAAGTCATTATTCAAAATACATTCTAAGTGATATGTCTTTTAGACCCTCATGCTGTAAATAGTGTGAGGGTCTAATTTTTAATGACTTTCATTATCTTATGACATCTTTTTTTCGTTTAGCTTATTGGTTAAACGGCGAACTAAAAGAAAGAATAAAGGCACAAAGAAAATAGAAAGCAAGGTTCCTGAAATCATACCGCCCGTTACGGCTATACCAATTTCTTTACGGCTAACAGCTCCTGCTCCTGTAGATACAGCCAAGGGAAGAACGCCCGCAACAAATGCCAGAGATGTCATAATAATGGGACGTAATCGCTGACCTGCTCCTTCAATAATCGCTTCCATTAATGCTTGCCCTGCCTCTAACTTGGCTGCCGCGAACTCAACAATCAAAATAGCATTTTTGGCAGAAAGTCCAATGGTAGTAAGCATAGCTACCTGAAAGTAAATATCATTCACAAAACCAGCCAGACTTGCAGCCACCACAGCTCCAATCAGACCTAAAGGAATCACTAGCATGACAGAAACAGGAATGGACCAACTTTCATAAAGTGCTGCCAAACATAAAAAGATAAAGATAATGGATGCTAAATATAACCAAATGGTTTGACCGCCAGCTAACTTCTCTTGATAAGACAACCCGCTCCACTGAAGGTTAAAGCCTTGTTGTTGATCAACTAACTCCTGCATCTTATCCATAGCCCCACCAGAACTTTCACCAGTTGCCGCAGAACCTTGTATTTGTACAGCTGAAAGACCATTAAAGCGTTGCAGCATTTGTGGTCCCATTTGCCATTTTACAGAAGAGAAACTAGAAAATGGTGTCATCTGACCTGTAGCACCGCGAACATACCATTGCCCAATATCTTGAGGTAAGGAACGATAAATCGCGTCTCCTTGCATATAAACTCGCTTAACACGTCCCTGATCGATGAAATCATTAATATAAGATCCACCCCATGCCGAAGATAGCGTATTACTGATATCTGTTTGAGCCAAACCAAGTGCACTGGCTTTTCTTTGATCGATATCGACTTGTAACTGAGCTTTATCTTCTAAACTATTTAGACGGACTGCTGCTAAGCCAGAATCAGCACTTGCTGCTTTTAACACATTATTTTGTGCCGCCAGTAAAGCATCACGTCCTTTATTTTCAGCATCTTGTAACCAAAGCTCGAAACCACTTGATTGTCCAAGCCCCCTCACTGCGGCTGGTGAAAGTACCTGAACACGTGCGTTACGCAGTGATTTAAAATATGAGTTTGCCCGAGCAATCACTGCTTCTGCTGTGTTTTCACTCCCTTCTCGATCATCCCAATGTTTGAGTCCAGCAAATGCCATTCCCACATTTTGCCCACTGCCCGCGTTATTTCTACCCATCACCATGAAAATCACATTGAGATTATCCTTTTCTTTCGTCAGGAAATAATCTGCTATCAAGTTACCCACCCGTTCTGTTTCAGCGAGTGTTGTGCCTACTGGCGTACTAAACTGGACCATAACTGAGCCTTGGTCTTCTTGTGGTAAAAACCCAGTATTCATACGCGTATATTGCCAGCCTAACAAAGCTGTAATACCTAAGAATATGATCATAAATATTTTGGGCTTACCTAAAACAGCGAGCAGCTTTATACGATAGCTTGACTGCCCTTGTTCGACTTTACGATTGAACCAAGTAAAGAATTTTCTCTGCTTTTGTTTTTCATTTGCAGGTTTAAGTAAGGTTGCACATAACGCAGGTGAAAGGGTTAAAGCAACAATGGCTGAAAGCACCATAGCCGATACGAGTGTTACCGAAAATTGGCGATAAATAATGCCGACAGAACCACCAAAAAAAGCCATAGGTAAAAATACCGCAGCAAGTACCATCGCAATACCGACCAACGCACCCGATATTTCTTTCATTGAAATTAGGGTAGCTTGCCGGGCATCAAGATGTTGCTCATGCATAACCCGCTCTACATTTTCTACAACGACAATTGCATCATCTACAAGCAAACCAATTGCCAAAACCATCGCAAATAAAGTCAGCGTATTAATGCTATAACCCAATATACTGAGTACACCAAACGTTCCTAACAATACGACCGGAACCGCAATAGCCGGAATTAATGTGGCGCGCCAGCTCTGTAAAAATAAGAACATGACAATAATGACTAGAACAATTGCCTCAGCTAAAGTTTTAATCACTCCTTTTACAGATGCTTCAACAAATGGAGTACTGTCACGTGGATATGCAACTTTTAACCCTGATGGCATAGAACCGGTTAAACGCGTGACCTCAGCTTTTACTCTTTCAGCTGTTTCTAAAGCATTGGCACCCGAAGCAAGTTGAATAGACATACCCGAAGCTGGCTTTCCATTCAAACGTGTAGAGGTTTGATAATTTTCTGCACCGCGCTCTACACGAGCTACATCTTTAAGTAAAACTACAGCTCCGTTTGTTTGAGTCCGTAAAATAATATTTTCAAATTGATTTACGGTCTGTAGACGGGATAATGCTGTTACGGTTGCATTTAAAGCCTGTCCGTCACGAGTTGGTAATGCCCCCAACTCACCTGCTGTAATTTGTGCATTTTGAGCTTCAATTGCAGTTCTGACATCTGAAGGCATAAGGCCATAGCTATTTAGTTTATGTGGATCGAGCCATATGCGCATTGCATATTGAGCACCAAATACTGTGATTTCACCTACGCCATCGACGCGACTTAGTGGGTCTTGAAGTGTGCTCACCATGTAGTCGGATATATCGACAGAAGTTCTTGTATTACTTTCATCGTAAAGTGCAAAAACCAATAAACTATCGCCTTGTGACTTTGTCACGGTTATACCTTGCTGCTGCACTTCTTGCGGTAGTCGGCTAAGCGCCTGATTGACTGCATTTTGGACCTGAACTTGAGCGGTATCCGGGTTTGTTTTTTGATTAAAACTTAAGCTTATACGTGCCTGACCAGCCGAGCTGCTACTCGATGAAAAATAAAGTAACCCATCAATGCCCTTAATTTGCTGTTCCAAAATCTGGGTTACACTATCTTCAACAGTTTTGGCAGATGCCCCGGGATAATTTGCAGTGACGTTTACACCCGGTGGTGCAATATCTGGATATTGTTCAATGGGTAAGATCAAAATAGAAATGGTACCTAAGGCCATAATACAAATAGAAAGAACCCAAGCAAAAATAGGCCGTGCAATAAAAAAACTCGACAACATAGTGCATCCTCAGGTCATTGGAGTAGGTTCAATCGCCATACCGGCACTTAAACCTTGCAGGCCATCAACAATGACTTGATCTCCTTCGTTCAAGCCCGATTTCACTAACCAACGGTTATCAATTGCATTTCCTAGCGTAATTTTTCGTTGTTCAGCTTTATTATCTTTTCCAACCACCCATACAAGCGCGTTTCCATCTGCATCTCTAAAAAGTGCTCCTTGGGGAATTAAAATGCTGTTAGATCGCGTACCCGTTCTAAGCTCTGCACGTACATACATTCCCGGCAATAAACCATGATTTGGATTTGAAAATGCTGCACGCAACGTGATACTTCCAGTTGCTTCATCTACTGCAATATCACTGAACTTAAAAGTTCCTTGTTGCGAATAAGTGGTGCCATTTTCGAGCTGTAAACGTACTGAAAGTTCAGTTGGTTTTATTCCATTTTCAGTGAGCTGTTTACGTAGCGCCATATATTCATCACTCGACTGAGTTAAATCGACATACATCGGGTCAAGTTTTTGAATGGTTGCTAAAGGATCTGTTTGTGCAGAAGTCACTAAAGCTCCGCGTGTAATCGAAGAGCGCCCTATCCGCCCTGAAATAGGCGCAGTAACTTGTGTATAACGCAAATTAGTTCGCGCTGTTTTTAATACTGCTTCATTTACAGCAACGGTGGCTTTTGCCTGTTCATAGGCACTTAACGCATTATCAAGTTCTTGCTGACTAATGCCATTTACCTTAATTAATTCCTTATAACGCTCAGCTTGCAGACGAGTTGAATTCACTGTCGCTTTAGCAAGTGCAAGGTTACCCGCAGCCTCATCAACGCTATCGCGATAGAGTGATGAATCAATTTTATAAAGAGGCTGTCCCTTACTTACCTGAGAGCCTTCTTTAAATAATTGCTCGACAACTACTCCATTTACTTGTGGCCGCACCTGAGAAATTTCAGAGGCCACTGTTCTCCCAGCTAACTGGTAAGAAGATTCAATAGTCTCTTTTTTTATAGTGATAATGCCGACCTTTTGATTATTTTTAACAATAGGCTTATCAGAATCACATCCATTTAAAAAAACAATCAAAGGCAATAAATACAAGGTATTACGACAAAGAAAACGAACTTTTGGCATATCTGGAACCCCAGAATTATGGACAATTTATTTACTTTACTGTAAAGTAAATAAATAAGATGTGCAAGAAAACCTCAATATGTTAAAAAAATCTCCAGGACGTCCCTCTCGAATCCGCCCGACCATTGTGGCAGCAGCACGTGAACTCTTTCTTGAACATGGTTTAGAAGTTCGTTTAGAGGCAATCGCCACGAAAGCAGGCACCAATAGACAAACTTTATACAACCATTTCCCAACGAAGACTGCACTGCTAATCGAAGTTTTTGATCATTTAAAAACAGAAATGGAAGCCCCTTTTATTGAGCAACATGAGGTCAACAATAAGCGACTGGATCAGCGATTGTTGGACATTGGGCAAGCCGTGCAAAATCATTTTTATAATATTGATGTAATTCGCCTGCAACGATTACTGATTATTGCTTTAGTTGAAATGAAAGAAATTCTTCCTAAAATTCAGACCCGTACTCAAGGTAATATTAAAAGGTCTTTAAGTCATATTCTTGAAACCGCGCACAATGCTGGCGTGATTCAAGTTGAACATCCCGACGAAGCAGCTAAAGCCTTTTTGGGCGCAGTGATGGGATATGCCTATCCGGCAACGCTTCTAGGAGGCGCAGTGCCAACACCAGAAGAATTAAAAAAACTTAATGAAGAAACTTGTACTATGTTTTTAAAAGCATGGCAGTATAAAGAATAACTGCAAAAAATAATAAAAGCCCCTATTCAACGGGGCTTTTTAAAATAGGCTCATAACTAAAACATGCTAAACAATATTGACCATATCAATCTAAACCACATCCTCACCTAAATACCATAACCGCCATCAATATTAATATTTGAACCAGTGATATATCCCGCATGCTCGCTACAGAGCCATAAAACTAAATCTGCAATTTCATTTCTATTACCATAACGTTTAATCGCCATAAGGTCTAAAAGTGAATTTGCCATTTCGCCTTCTGCCGGATTCATATCAGTATCGACAGGTCCCGGTTGAATATTATTTACGGTAATAAATCGTTCACCCAAATCTCGCGCCATACCTTTGGTTAAGCCATTCACCGCAGATTTAGTCATAGCATATAAAGTTAATCCAGCTGTAGGCACACGTTCAGCATTGATACTTCCTATATTAATAATACGCCCATAATCAGGCATATATTTAACAACCTCATGGCAGGCTACAATCACGCTTTTAATATTTACGGCCATGATCTTTTCTATTTCTTCTAATGTCACATCTTGTATTTTGTTCATCACAAAAATACCAACATTATTCACTAAGATATCAATTCGACCGAACTCATCTGCAACTTTATGGATGGCGTGAATAACCTGTTCTGGTGAACGACTATCAGCTTTAATTCCCATCACTTTTAAGCCATTCGCTTTAAGATCATCTACCAAACGGTTAGCTGCCTGATCTGAGTTTGCATAAGTAAAGGCTACTGTTGCTCCGTGTTCAGCCAATTTAGTGACAATAGCCGCACCTATACCACGTGAACCACCTTGTACAAATGCAATTTTACGTTCTAAATCATGTGATGAAGTCGTTTTCATAACTTATTCCTCTCACAAACTATTTAATTGAATTTAAATAAATTATTTTCATCTTGGTAACAGACCAAAATAGTTAGTCGTATTTCTTTAAAGTTCCGATCAAAGCATCATGAAACATTTTAGGATTTTGCATTTGTGGCGAATGCCCCATGCCTTCAAACTCAATTAATTCAGCATTTGGAATCATTTTTGCGGTTTCTTTACCCAAAACGCTGTATTGACCAATTTTTTGTTTAACGTCAGGTGGGGCTATATCGCTACCAATTGCAGTCGTATCACCCGTACCGATATAAAGCACGGTAGGTACTTTAAGTTGAGAAAACTCATAATAGACGGGTTGTGTAAAAATCATGTCGTAAATAAGAGCTGAATTCCATGCGACCTTTTCGTGTCCTTTGCCCGCATTTAGTCCAGCCAGCATATCAACCCATTTGTCATATTCTGGCTTCCATACGCCTTGATAATAAGTTTTTAATTCATAGGCTTTAATTGACTCAGCACTCACCTTCAGTTCACGCTGATACCATTGATCAATAGTACGATACGGAACCCCTTTTGCTTTCCAATCTTCTAGTCCAATTGGATTAACCATTGCGAGGAGTTTTGTTTGTTGGGGATACATAAGAGCATATCGCGTTGCGAGCATGCCACCTGTTGAATGTCCTAATAAAATCGGTTGTTTAACACCCAGTTTTTCGAGTAAAGCATGAGTGTTTTGTGCAAGCTGTTGGAAACTATATTGATAATGATCGGGTTTACTAGAAGTACAAAAACCGATCTGATCGGGAGCAATCACCCGATAACCATTTTGTATTAGAAAATTAATGGTTTCTTCCCAAGTTGCAGCACAAAAGTTTTTGCCATGAAAAACCACTACTGTTTGTCCATTCGGCTTCTTGGGTTGAACATCCATATATCCCATTTTTAAATTTTGCTGTTGGGATGAGAAATTAAAATACTGGAGTGGGTAAGGATATTTAAATCCTTCTAAATGCTCGCCATAGACATTATTTGCATAACTAACTGATGACGCAGTGAGACAAGCAAAAAATAAAGACAAGAATGGAAGTTTATTTTTCATCTATCATTTCTCCCAACCACTTGGAATAAAGATGTTTTAGGTGAGTTACATCCGAATCCAAGATAGATTCGGATATAAAAGTTTTAGTCATTATTTAAATAAAAAGTTCGATAAACTTTTTTCAACACCTTCAGCATTTTCTTCCACCATCCAGTGTCCTGTATCTGGCAAAATAATGGCAGTGTATTGGGCAGGATCAGCGACAAATCTTGCTCGCATCTCTTTCACCAAAACATCATTTACGCCTTTTTGGCCAGTAAGCGCCATAGAAGGTATTGTTAACTTTTTACCATTAGCGAGCAGTGCTTCATTTTGACGAATTGAGTCGGCATGCGAACGGTAATATCCAAAAGCTGCTTTTAATTTATCTCGAGTCGAATACGGCTCAATCAACTCAGCAAGCAGTTCAGGTGTAAAAATTTCTTTTTTACCTGCATACGTTTTAATAAAGTACGAGAAAAATAAATTTGGATCATTCGCAATTTGCTTCTCAGCAATATCACCAAAACTAAAATAACCAAAGTGCCAACCTAGACCCGGACCATCTGCGGTATATCCCGGATATTCAAACATCGCACGATCCGGAATTGGCGAGTCCATAAATACCGCTTTTTTGATATAGCCTTGATTATTGGCAACGAGTGGATAAGAAGCCGTATTACCTAAATCGTGGCTGACATAATAAATCGGCCCCTTCCCAGCAATTTTCTTAATCGCACCAATTAAAATTTTTGAGGTATTTTCTGCTGAATAATCATCATTAAGTATGGGACCAGATTGACCCAGACCCGGCAAATCAATCGCAATGACTTTATGATCTTTCATATAAGAAAGCATGACAGGTTCCCACATTTTCCATGTCGAACCAAAACCATGAATAAATACGATCGGCGTGCCTTTAGATCCACCTTCAACATAATGGAGTTTTACGCCTTCAGACTCGATAAACTTACTAGATAGGCCCTTTGCATAAGCATATTGCCCTAGTCCATTAGATTTCACCTTATTAAACATTTGTTGTGAAACGGCTGGGGGCGTATCAATCGACTTTAAGTTTGGGTCATATTCTGCATTTGCTTGATTTAACCCAAACATCCCCATAGCTGCGGATAAAGTCATAACTTTAAAAAACTTTTTCATTTTCTTAACCTTAATTTATCGTGTGAGCTTATTGAGCAGTAGGATAGTCGGTATAACCCGTTGCATCGCCACCATAGAAATATTCAGATTTGGCTTGCGCTAAAGCATGACCTGACTGTAAACGCTCAACTAAATCTGGGTTGGAAATAAAAGGACGTCCAAATGCCACTGCATCTGCTAAGCCTTTATCAAGAATAGATTCGGCTCTTTCGAGTGAATAATTTCCACAAACAATTAATGTATTTGTGAACAATGAACGAAGTTTTTCTCTGAAACCTACTGGATAAGTATCACCATGTGGAAGCATGTCCCATTCAGCCAAATGGATATAGGCAATATTTCTTCTTTGTAATTGTTCAGCTAAATAAAGGGTAATTTCTTCGGGTTGTTGGTCTGTCATGCCATTAATCGTTCCCCAAGGTGATAAACGCACACCTACTCGGCCGGCACCAATCGCATCAATCAATGCGTCGACAGTTTCCAATAAGAAACGTGCACGATTTTCAACAGATCCACCATAGTTATCAGTACGCTGGTTCGCATCTGTAGATAAGAACTGGTCAAATAAATAACCATTCGCGGCATGAATTTCGACTAAATCAAAACCTGCTTGTACAGCGTTGCGAGCAGCTTGAATAAATTCCTGTTTAACGTTTTGAATATCATCAAAATCCATTGCTCTTGGCATTTCGGCAGGCACCATTGCCCCTTCACCTTTTTCATTGGCAATAAATACTGAAGCTTTGGCCTGAATAGCAGATGGTGCAATGGGTTGTTCGTGGTTGCTATGCAGTGAAGAGTGCGACATACGCCCAACATGCCATAACTGAGCAGCAATTTTTCCGCCTTTTTCATGTACAGCTTGAGTCGCTAAAGCCCAACCTTTGATTTGTTCTTCTGAATAAATACCGGGCGTAAAAGAATAACCTTTACCCACATCAGAAACTTGTGTGCCTTCGGTGATAATCAAACCAGCACTTGCACGTTGACCGTAATAAAGTGCATTAAGCTCGGTCGGCACATCATTAGGTTGTGCTGCTCTTGATCTGGTCATCGGTGCCATAACAATACGATTGCTTAGTTCAACATCGCCCACAATCACTGGATTAAATAATTTGTGATTCATATGTTAGCCCTTAAAATATGCATAAGATTATTTATGTAGTGATCACTATATAATCGTGCTAAAATACAGTCAACATGTTTTTGTAGTGATTGATACAAAATGGAGAGTAAAATGAATAAAACCGCAGGTCGTGGCCGCCCTCGTAATTTCGATCGAGATGCTGCATTAGACAAAGCGATGAATCTATTTTGGCGAAATGGTTATGAAGCGACGTCGATTAATGACCTGACAAAAGCAATGGAAATCACCCCGCCAAGTCTTTACGCTTCTTTTGGAAACAAAGAAAAATTGTTTATTGAAGCTGTTGATTATTATGTTAAAAATTTTGGTAATTATCGAATTGAGGCACTCAAAGAGTCTTTAACTGCTCAAGAAGGCATTAAAAATTTGTTAATCAGAACGATTGATCAATTTTATAGTAAGCCTGATAAAACAGGCTGTTTAGTTGTCTCTGCTGCATTATCAGGTTCATCTGAAAGTAAAAATGTACAAGACATCTTGAGTAATGAACGCAGAAAAACCGTTGCTCTTATTAGAGCGAGACTTGAACAAGGTCAAAAAGATGGTGATGTGGCTGAAAGCTTAAACTTAGATGTTTTAGCAGATTATTTTGGCATGATTCTATTTGGTATTACGGTTCAAGCAAAAGATAATGTGCCTATTGAAAATCTATACGACAGTGTAGAAATGGCTTTAAAAACCTTAAACAATTAATTTTAATGATTTTATAGTTGAAATCATTTGATTTGATTTCAACTTAAATCACTAAGATAAGATTGCTTTAAACAACCAATAAGGTTTGTAGGTTAGTGAAAAAAACGCTCACCTTGATGGTTTTTTATTGTTTCTAACTTTTCATTTCCACACTTTTAGCTAAGCCAAAGCATTTAGAAAGTAATTAAATAACCTCTCTTTTTGATCGATCTGTTCTGAGCTTAAAAGCTGAATAATTGCGCCTTCAATCATATATAGCAATATTTTGGCATCATTAAAAGCTGCATCGTTTTTTAGTAATTTAAGCTGACTATAAATTTCATTGCTAAGCCATGTTCTGTATCTGACCGCAGTTTGGTAAGCGTTTGGATAACTGTTTTTAGTTTCAAAAATGGCCTTAAATAATAAGTAGTACGGCCCTTCTAAGTCGGTATGTAATATATAAAGTTTTTTGAGTTTATCGATTGTGCTTGTGTCATGGTCGTACTCCACTATTGCAACCACTTGGTCTTGGAGCCGTTCTTTTTGCACAATTAAACAGATATCAATGAAGCGTTCTTTAGAGTGAAAATAATTATAAAACGTCATTTTATTCACTTCGGTTTCTTTCACAATTTTGTCGACGCCGACCATATGAAAGCCACCGTAGTGAAATAAGTCGATCCCTTTTTTTACAACCTCAAAAGCACGTGTTGGGAGAATTAAATTTGGCATAGTTTTACCGTTATAAAATAAATTGTTGTTGTATATAAATGAGATATAAAAGCCTTTTATTTTTTTAAAGCTGAAAAAAAGGCATAGCAAAGCCATAAAGACTGTGCTTGGCACATCTCAAGTTTTATTGTTGCTGCAAGTTTTTAGTCGTGACGATTTAAAGCCTGATTTGCCGCATGGCGATCAAACTTGTTAAAAACTAAGTTGTGTTGTTATAGCTTTTGGCAAAGGTTGCCAAGAAATAATGGATGTGCAAAGCCAACTCCTTTTTATTTGGAGTTCTGCCAGACATTTATAGAATTATGGTGGCAGAACGAGAAAGGGTTCGCAGACTAGTAATAACTCAAACTAGCACACCCGTAGGTGTCCCTCTCCCGTCCTACCGCTACGGGAAAGGGACGAGTAGCTACCACACAAGAGTATTCCTCAGAAGAAATATCTCTGATGCGGGAGTTATTATGCGGTCTGCGACGACCGACTGGCAATGTGGCCAGCAGGCAAAGAATAGTGCTCAACCCTTTTGCAGTCAAGCACACAAAATGACATTTGTTTTAAATTAGATCATTAAAAAGCAAGGATAAATAATGAGTGAGTTATTGTTAAATGGGGGTTTATAAAGTTAAAACATGACCGTTTGGGATTTTTAATGTTCCCCTAACATTATATACAAAGAATATGTTATTTTAATTTGCAATATCAATCAGTTGTTTTACTAGAGCTTATTTATGCATTCATACAAATTAAAATTTATTTTATTACTAATGTCTTCTCTATTTATTACTTCATTCAGCCATGCTGGGGAATATCAGGATAAATTAGTTGAGTGTTTAAAAAGTTCAGTTACCGAACAAGACCGTAAGGATATGGTGCAATGGATGTTTTTTGGTTTTGCTACGAAACAAGATTTAGCAAACTACACAAAAATATCAAGCGCAGATTTAGAACGTGTAGATCGCAGGGTTGCGAATATTTTTGATAAAATCATGACGCAAAGTTGTACGTAAGCAGTTACTGCAGTTGTAGAAAATGAAGGAACCAATGCGCTAGCACATTCATTTGAGTATTTCGGACGTTATGCAACGGAATCAATGATGAATGATCCAAAAGTCGCACAACGCTTACAAAACTTTACCAAGTATCAGGATAAAGAAAAATATAAAAAGGCTTTTCCACTGCCTTCCCAATAATCTAATTGAGATTTAAAAATACTCACAGACCAAAGAGCTATTTAACATAATGGGCGCCACATGGGATATGACAATAAAACTCATTTATAATTAATCATTTATAAAAATTAATATTTATTTGCAGTAAGTATTGATTCAATTACAATGCTTTAAATAAACTAAAGCTAAGCCTAATAAATATGACTTAGCTTTGAAAAATAAATAAGCATGCTGTATCGACAAAATATTCAATAGGTAGAGTTCAAGAAAATGTACTACTTTGCAGAGGACCCCTTCTAGGTAATGTTACCTAGGAGGAACAATGAAAAAACTGAAATATCAGTATCAACAATCTGTAAAAAAACCACGCTCAAATGGCTTATTTTGGGAATACTTTCCTAATATGAAAAGTGTTCATTATAAAAAGTTCAGTACGCAGCAAGAGAAAAGCTTTTATTCAATTCATTGTATTGAATATAAAGATTATCCTCTTAAGCTTCGTGTAGCCCGTGGCCCTGGTTTAGCTGATGCATGGGATGATCTTCCAACATATGTCACAAAAGTTGCTAAAAGTTGGAAGCATAATTCTAAGAGAGCGCATCAATACTACAAAGAACATGAACAAAAATAGAAAATGGGAGCTAGTTGCTCCCATTTTTTTATCCGTATAAGGTGTATTACTTTGATTTTATAGAAATTTAATAAGTAAATATTCTTATTTATCTCTGCATTTCTCTATAAGCCACATAGTTATATATTCTAATCTAGACATGAATGGAAAATTCTCATTATGAACTTCATGAAAATTATAATTATTCTAATACAATGTACTGCTATATTCGGATGCACAGACTCATCGAAAACAGCATCTCAACATTTATCTGAAAAATCTAATGTCAAATATTATAAAGACACCTCTAAACAAGGGGATTTAGTTGTTTGGGGTATTTCATCGGATTTAACTTTAAAAACAGTTGTAGGTGATAAAAAAAATATTGCACAAGGTACTATTTTAAAGAGCCCTTTTCTTGGTCAGTTTCCTATTAACTTTATTCCTAAAATAAAAAATCTAAGTAAAAATGATACCATCGAAAATGTTGCAGACCCTGAAAATCCTATGCAATTTAACTTACTTTTGAATAATGCTAAAAATATAGAAATTAATAATTTCTATGATACAAGTCATCAAAACCAAGTAAAAGTATTAGTAGAAAATTTTAGTACAGCTGATCCAATATATTTGAAATATAAAAAAACACCACGAGAGTGGATAAATTATTTTACATCTCAAGAAGTTATTAAAGATGAAGATTTATTCAAAAAATTTGACTTAGAATGTTACTCACTTAAGAATTTGAAAGCTCATATTTCTCGTTTTTATCATTGTATAGGAAATGCATCAGACCCCTACCATTCTGAATTTTTAATGACAATTGCTAAACAACATGATGGAAATAATCAAATTGTAGTGACTACAGAAGTTGAAACACCTCTATATCCAAATATAAGTATAAAATGGACAATGCCTTATGAATCATTAAAAGATTGGAAAAAGGTAGATAAAAATATCTGGCGTTTATTAAAAGCTTGGAATGTGCATAAATGAACTGACTCCCAATATTTAACCTAATTTTTGATCAATTTAACATTATGAGCATTATCTAAATTATAAAAAAAGCCCCTGTTTCTACAGAGGCTTTTTTTCAATTCAACACTTAATTATTTATGAAACCAAGGTTTCTTTGGTGCAGTCCCAGTATATGCAGGATCAACTTTAATCGGCCCCTGACCTTTTTCGCATTGGTGAACACCCCACTCACTCGGGCGAAAACGTGCATTAACTCCATCAGGCTCAGGTTTACCAAATTCTTTTGCAATATCATAATCAATGAGTGGTATTTCAAGTAGTACGATGTCTCCACGAGAACAAGCGATAGTAGGACGTTTCGTATCGTAAACCCATTCACCGTAACCATCGGCCTCATTAGGATCAAAGCGCATAACTGGACCTATTTGCTGATCCCACGCCAATTCCATTCGAGGAGGCTCCATCGCAGTTACCCACATTCCTGCAACCTGTACAGGATGAGGAAAACGTACAGCCTCTAATCCACGTAAGCTAAAGGGTACTTGTGGCTCACCGTTATCAAAAGCATCGTAACGACTAATTAAACTCCCTTTAGGAATCAACAGTTCGCCATATTGTGCATCTTGAGATAAAACGAAATGGCTGCGACGTTCCTTATAATGCTGCTTAAGTGCGAACTCATACTCTACCGATGCAGCCATATAAAATAAATAACCTGCCCACAAGTCACATATTAATGCCACTAGCGTAATAAATAATGTCTTTTTAGAAAAAAACCTCACATGCTTTTGAACCTTATTTCGCCAAAAGAATAGTGCTTTCACCACTAAACCTAGTGTTAATACAACACCAATCAATGGAGCAATAAACAACAGAAAAATTGCAAAAACCGAGAATGTCTGTACAGGTATCATAATTATTGGGACTGTTCTAAATTTTGTGTAAGTACTTAATTTTCATTTATCCTTCAGAGGATAATTACAAAAGGTACTTCACATGGATGAAGCAACAATCAAAAGTATGGCTGCCGAATTGGCTAAAGGTCTAAAAACACCAGAAGACTTAAACCAAATGACAGCAGTCTTTAAAAAATTCATGATTGAAACTGCACTCAATACTGAACTTTCAGACCATCTCGGTTATGAAAAGCATCAGCCCAAGAAAGGCTCAAATAGCCGTAATGGGTTTAGT